>JBIPLY010000242.1:0-6292 GCA_044369385.1 Acetobacteraceae bacterium
CGCGCCCGGCCCGCGCCAGTTCCAGCGCCGGGCCGCAGAGATCGGGCGGGGGCGCCGGATTGGGCGCGGGCGGGCCGGCGCGCGGCGGCTCCGCCGGCTCCAGCACGACGCGGGGCGTGAGCATCGGCCCATCCAGCTTCGCCGGCACCGCGACGGTCTGGTTGGGCAGGCGGATGGAAGAGCGCAGCCGCAACGCCATGGTCTCCGCACCCAGATCCAGCTCGCCCTCGGCCTGCAGCCCCACCCGGCCGCTTTCCAGCAGGGCCGTCGCCAGCTTGGCCTGTCCATCGGTCGCGTCGATCCGGGCTGCGAAACAGCGCAGCCGCGCCAGCGTGCCCATCTGGGTCAGCAGGTTCATCGGCAGCCGTGCCGCCGTCATGATCGCGCCCAGCGGCTCCAGCAGCATGCGGCTGTCGATGTCACCCTCGACGATCGCCAGCCCCAGCCGGCCGGACAGGCTGGCGGCCAGCGTGCGCGGGCTGTCGCCGGACGCGGTCAGGTCGGCATCGATCTCCAGCGGCCCGAACAGGTTGTCGCGCCGGGTCGAGCCGGCCAGCAGCGGCTGCACCGGGATGCCCGGGATGCTCGCCTGCAACAGCATCGGCACGCGCGGATCGGCGGCATCGACCACCAGCCGCACCGAAGCCCGCCCGCCGGGCAGATCGGCGCGCAGCGGGTCCAGCTCCAGCCGCCCGCGGTCCAGCCGCAGCCGGGCATTGAACCGGCGATACGGGGTGGCCATCATCGTCAGCTCGTCCAGCGACACGGTCAGGTCGGCATCGGCCAGGTGCAGCACATCCAGCCGCAGCCGCGCGGCAGAGAACAGCGTGTCGTCGGTGAAGGCGCGGCGGCGGAAGCGCGATTCGCGCTCGGTGAACTCGATCGCGCCGATCGCCGGCCCCAGCACGGCGGCCAGCGCATCGGCGTCCAGCTTCGCCCCGGCCAGCCGCCCGCGCAGCGACCAGCGCGGCGGCAAGCCCAGCACGACATCGCCGCCCAGGTCGCCCTGCGCCGCCGTCACCCGCAGGTCGCGCAGCGCCACGGCGCCGGCGAACCCGTCATCCTCGCCATCGCCCAGCCGCGCCGACCATTCCATGTTGCGCAGCTGCGGCAGCCGCGTGCCGGCCAGGGCGGAGAGCTGCTCCAGATCGCGCACCCGCGCCGCCACTGCGATATCCATGCCGCGCCGCGCCCCCAGCGCGGCCACGCCACCGCGCGCGGTCAATACCGTCTCGCCCAGCTCCAGCGTGGCATCGACGGGAAACGGCACCTGGCGCTCGGCGTTCTCCGCCAACAGGTTCGACAGCGGCCCGATCGCGGCATTCAGCTTCACCGGCACGCCGGCCAGGGTTCCCGCCGCGCTGGCCCGCGCGCCCGATTCCAGCGCCGGCATGGTCAGATCGGCCTGGTCCAGCTTCAGCCCCGGAATCCAGACGGAGAAATCCGACGCCCCGATCTGCACCCGTGCCGCGGCGATGTCCGGCACCGAGCCGCCGGTGTCCGCGATGCGCGCGGTGGCCGACAGCGTGCGCAGGAGCGGCAGGCGATAGGGGATCACGCCCGCCAGCGTCGAGCTGTCGGCCACCCAGAGATCGGCCTTCACCGCATAACCCGCCAGTTCCAGCGGCCGGGCGAGCCCGCCGGCCACGGTCAGCCGCGAGCCCTGCGTGTCCAGCGTCAGCCGCAACGGCCAGGGGGCGTTGGCGTTGCTGTCGGCCAGGCGGGCGAGCGGCCCAACCTGGCCATTGACGCTGAAGCGCTGCGCGCCATAGGCGAGGTCGGCGACCAGGGCCAGCAGCCCGCCGGGCGCGCCCTCGGACAGGTTCAGCCGGCGCAGCACCAGCTCGGTCGAACGGCCGCTGCGCGCATCGGCAAACGCGATCTTGCCGTCCTTCATGTGGATGTTGCGCGGCAGGGCGGGCAGATGCGCCGGCGGAGCGGCGGGTGCTGCGGCGGCGTCGTTGCGCCAGTTGCCGCGGCCCTGCGCATCGATCTCCAGCGCGATCTCGGGCCCGGAGAGCACCAGCCGCTGGATCTGCGCCCGCCCGCCCAGCAGCGACAGCAGCGACAGCTCGGCCTCGACGCGCGCGATGCGCAGAATGTCGGGGATGGCCGCGCCGGGGCGGTTGGCGATGGCGATGTCGTCCAGCGCCACGGTGGCGCCGAAATAGGACTGGATCGACAGCTTGCCGCCGACGCGCACCTCCCGCCCGGTGGCGTGGCGCAGCGCGTCCTCGGCCTGGGCCTGGAGCGCCGCGGTGTCGATCAGGGCGCGGATGAGGGCGAGCGCTGCGATGGTGAGCACCACCAGGCCGGCCAGCGTGCCCAGCAGCCAGCGCAGCCACGGCAGGGGCGGCGGCGGGCGCTCGTGCAGCTCGGCCAGGGGGAAAGCCCCCTGGGTCGCCCGCTCGCTGCGCTGCCGCCGTTGCCGTGCCATGGGGTGTCCTAGCGCATGGCCGGCAACGTAGAAAGAGGCAGGCAAGCGTCTTCTTTTTCTGAAGAAAAAGAAGCAAAAAGACCTTTATTCATTGGCATCCGGCCTCCCCGCGCGACGGGTGCCAAAGGATGAAAGTTTTTTGGTTCCTTTTTTCAAAAAAGAACCGCTTTCTTTTTGATGACGGGCACCTCGAACCCCAGCAGCCGGAAGGTCTCGGCCATATGCCCCGGCATCTCCGCCTCCACCGCCAGCGTGCCCCCGGCGGGATGCGGCAGCTCCAGGCGCCGGGCATGCAAATGCAGCCGCTCCGGGAAGCCCTCGACCAGGGCGGAGTTGCGGTTGCCCTCCTCGGGCTTCTCCACGCCATAGGGCGCGTCACCCAGGATCGGGGCACCGATGCTGGCGCAATGCACCCGAAGCTGATGGGTGCGCCCGGTCAGCGGCTTCAGCTCCAGCCAGGCCAGCTTGCGCCCGGCATGGTCCAGCGTGCGGTAATCGGTGATCGAATGGGCGGTGTCGGTGTCATACACCCCGGCAACGGCCGCACGCTCGCCGCGGAAGCCGTCGACGCGCACCAGCTCGCGCTCGATCCGCCCCTCGACCGGCACCGGGCGGCCGACGACCACCGCCCAATAGGTCTTCTCCACCGTGCGGCCGCGAAAGGCGCTGGCCAACTTGGCCGCGACCCCCGGCGTGCGGGCGACGACCAGGACGCCGGAAGTGTCCTTGTCCAGCCGATGCACCAGCCGCGGCTTCTGCCCGTCGGCGCGGAAGGCCGCCAGCATCATGTCGACATGGCGGGAGATGCCCGGCCCGCCCTGGGTCGGCAGGCCCGGCGGCTTGTTCAGCACGATCAGGTGGTCGTCGCGGTACAGCACCATCGCCTCGGCCTCGCGCACCAGGGCCGGATCGAGCGGCGCGGCAGCGGCGGCGGCGGCCGGGGGCGGCGCGGGGATCGGCGGGACGCGCACGGATTGGCCGGGGACCAGGCGGGTGGCCGCCTCGGCTCGCTTGCCGTCCACCCGGATCTGGCCGGTGCGGCACAGCTTCTGGATCGCCGCCTGGGTCAGGCCGGGAAAATGGCGGCGGAACCAGCGGTCGAGGCGGATATCGGCCTCGTCCTCGGTGATGTCGCGGAGGGTGACGGTCATGGGGCGCGGTCCTGGCGGAGTTTGGCCCAATAGGCAAGGCGACGGGCGATCTCGCGTTCGAAGCCGCGCTCGGCCGGGCGGTAGAACTCCTGGCGCGGCATGGTGTCCGGGAAGTAGTTCTGGCCGCTGAACCCGTCCGCGGCATCGTGGTCATAGGCGTAGCCGGCGCCATAGCCGAGCTGTTTCATCAGCTTGGTTGGCGCGTTCAGGATGCGCGCAGGGGGCGTCAGGCTGCCGGTGCCCTTGGCGGCACGCTGGGCGGCGCCGAGGGCGGTGTAAAGCGCGTTGGATTTCGGCGCGGTGCCCAGATAGACCACGGCCTGGGCGATGGCGAGTTCGCCTTCCGGGGAGCCAAGCCGCTCATAGACCTCCCACGCCGTCAGCGCCTGCGTCAGCGCCTGCGGATCGGCCATGCCGATATCCTCGCTGGCGAAGCGGACCAGGCGGCGGGCGATGTAGCGCGGGTCCTCGCCGCCGGTCAGCATGCGGGCGAGCCAGTAGAGCGCCGCGTCGCAATCGGAGCCGCGCAGGGATTTGTGCAGGGCGGAGATGAGGTTGTAGTGCTCCTCGCGGTCCTTGTCGTACAGCGCGGCGCGCTTGGCCAGCAGCTCCGACAGGGCGGGAACGTCCAGCGGGGCGGTGTCCGGCGGCAGCGCGGCGAGCTGTTCGGCGAGGTTGAGCAGGTAGCGGCCATCGCCGTCCGCCATGGCGCGCAGGGTGGCGCGGGCCTCGGCGTCCAGCGGGAAGGGATGGGTGGCGGCCTCGGCGCGGGCGAGCAGCTTTTCGAGGCCGACATCGTCCAGGCGCTTCAAGACAAGAACCTGGCAGCGGGACAGCAAGGCGCCGTTCAGGGCAAAGCTGGGGTTTTCCGTCGTCGCGCCGATCAGGGTGACGGTGCCGTTCTCGACCACCGGCAGAAAACCGTCCTGCTGGGCGCGGTTGAAGCGATGGATCTCGTCGACGAACAGCAGGGTGGATTGGCCGGTGGTGCGGCGGCGTGTGGCGTCCTCGAAGCATTTCTTCAAGTCGGCGACGCCGGAGAACACCGCGGAAAGCTGGACAAAATGCAGCCCGGCCTGTTCGGCAAGCAGCCGGGCGATGGTGGTCTTGCCAACCCCCGGCGGCCCCCAGAGGATCAGCGACGCCAGCGAGCCGCGTTCCAGCATGCGGGTCAGCGTGCCGGCGGAGCCAAGCAGATGGTCCTGGCCCACCACCTCGCCCAGCGCGGCTGGGCGCAGGCGGTCGGCGAGCGGGCCATGGGCGGGGACCGGTTGGGGGAAGGACAAGGACACGCCCGCACTATACACGTCAGCGCCGCAGCGTGCCGATGGCGATGCCGGCCAGGATCATCGCCGCGGCAATCATCAACGGCAGGTCGAGCGACTCGCCGAGGAACAGCGCCGAGCCGGCGATGCCGACCACCGGAGTGGCCAGGATGCCGAGCGCCGTGGTCGACGCCGGAAGCGCCCGATTGACGATCGCCAGCGCCCAGAAGGCATAGGCGGTGCCGACCAGCCCGGTATAGGCGAACAGCGCGGCCAGGCGGGGGGAGAAGGCGAAGGTCGGTGCGCCCTCGATCAGCGGCGCCAGCACACTGAGGACCAATGTGGCCAGCAGCGCCTGCCAGAACACCAGCTGGAACGGCGATGACACCCAGCGATGCGCGCGGGTGTAGAGGATCGACACCGACCAGGACAGTGCGGACAGCAGCAGCATCGCGTTGCCGAACAGGGCGTTGGAATCGGACCAGTCGAAGGCCAGCGGATTGAACAGGAAGCCCAGCCCCGCGAGGCCGAGGCCGATGCCCAGGGCACGGGCCGGCGGGATGCGCTCCTTCAGGAACGGCCAGGCACCGAGCGCCACCCAGAGCGGCGTGGTGTAGGCCAGCACCACCGAGCGGCCAACCGGGACATGCATCAGCCCATAGGACATCAGCACCGAGAAGACGATCATGTGCGGGATGGCGATCATCACGATCACCGCCCAGTCGCCGCGCTTCGGCACGATCATCTGCCCGCGCGCCAGCAGCAGCACGCCCAGCCCGACGGTGGCGACCGCGCTGCGGATCGCCGACATCCAGAACGGCGGCACCTCCAGCACGATCAGCTTGGCAACCGTCCAGGTGATGCCCCATGCCAACACGATCGAGGCGAACAGCGCGATGGCGGCGGCACGCGATGGCGCGGCGGGCTGGGTCATGATGTGCGCGCGCTCGCTTTCCGGAGAGGTCCAGACAGCAGAAAACCGGCCTTGCGGCCGGTTTCCGACAGGCTCGCCGCGAAGGCGGACTACTCGCTCTCGCTGTCCTCGGCGCGGGCGGCAACCGGGCCGCTGTCCTGGCCCTTGGCCGAGGGGTCGCGGTCGACCAGTTCGATCACCGCCATGTCAGCGGCATCGCCATAGCGGATGCCGGCCTTCAACACCCGGCAATAGCCGCCCTGCCGCGCCTTGTAGCGATCGGCCAGGGTGGTGAACAGCTTGGTCACCATCACGTCGTCGCGCAGCTCGGCATAGGCCTGGCGCCGTGCGTGCAGCCCGCCGCGCTTGCCCAGGGTGATGAGCTTCTCGGCCACCGGCCGCAGCTCCTTGGCCTTGGGCAAGGTGGTGGTGATCTGCTCATGCTTGATGAGCGCGTTTGCCATGTTCCGGAACATGGCAAAGCGGTGGGAAGTGGTAACGCCGAGCTTTCGGCCGGCTACGCCAT
>JBIPLY010000592.1:0-6284 GCA_044369385.1 Acetobacteraceae bacterium
ACCTACAGTTTCTATATCTACTGCACCGTCAGGTGGATTGACTGCAACCGCTGTTGCAATCATGACAAGTAGATCTACAAATCAAAAACTTGCAATTGATAGAATTCTCATCACAAATCCTGGATTCGGATATACTGAACCTCCAGTGGTAACTATTTCTGGTGGTGGTGGAAGTGGTGGAATTGCTACTGCGGTTATTAACACAAGAGTTCTTGGAGTCATTGGAATTTCTTCCGGTGGTGTTGGATACACTACAACTCCTCAAGTTGCAATCCAAAGAACCTTTATTCCAACAAGTACAGGTATCTCCTCTAATATTAGAAATGCACAAGCTGAGGCAATTCTTAATTCTAATGGCGTAGTGGTTGCAATCCGTTATTCTAACGCTGGTGCTGGATATACATTTACTCCAACAATATCCTTCACAGATCCTACCGCAACTACATTCGGAGATTATGATTATAATGAAGTTGTTACTGGTTCTAGAACTGGTACAACTGGATATGTTAAGAGTTGGGATTATGTCAATAGAGTTCTTAAACTTTCTGTTGTTGATGGAACTTTTGCAAGAGGAGAAGCTATAGTTGGTGCAGGTGCAAGTTATAAGGTCTCAAGTGTTCAAACAAATGAATTCTTAGATCTATATGCAGAAAATCTCGAAATCGAATTAGCTGCTGATGAAATTGTTGATTTCAGTCAAAAGAATCCTTTTGGCGAATACTAAATAATTATTACTCTAGGTAACTTGTTATGATCTCAAATTATTTTTATCATGAAATATTGAGAAAGACCATAGTGGCTTTCGGTACACTTTTTAATAATATTCAAATCAAACATAAAGATAATGCAGGGGATGATTTTAGTATCCTAACTGTACCTATTGCTTATGGTCCAGTTCAAAAATTCTTAGCAAGAATCGAACAAGTTCCTGATTTAAAAAAGAGAGTTGCAATTACTCTTCCCAGAATGTCTTTTGAAATGACTGGAATTTCTTATGATTCTAGTAGAAAGTCTTCCACTATGCAAACTTTTAAAGCATTAGATCAGGCAAATAATGAACTAACAAAAGTTTTTATGCCAGTTCCATATAATGTAAATTTTAGACTTTCAATAATGTCTAAACTTAATGAAGATGCTTTACAAGTCGTAGAACAAATATTACCCTATTTTCAACCGCACTTTAATTTAACTGTAGATTTGGTATCAAGTATTGGAGAAAAAAGAGATATTCCAATGGTTCTTGAAAGAATTGCAATGGACGATCAATATGAAGGAGATTTCACTACAAGGAGAGTTTTAGTTTATACATTAGATTTTGTCGCTAAGACTTATCTGTTTGGTCCAATTGGAACACCAAATGATGCATTGATCAAACAAGTTCAAGTTGATTATTATACGAATACAAACAAAGTCAATGCATCTAGACAGTTGAGGTATGTAGTAGAACCTAGATCATTACAAGATTATAATAATGATGAAATTACTCAAATCTCTGAAGATATCAATGAAGATGTAACTGAATTTACAGTTGTTGATGGATCAGTTTTACTCGAAAAAACATATATTATGGTTGATTCAGAATCTATGTTTATTCGTAAAATTACAGGAAATACTTTAACTGTGACCAGAGGTCAAGATAATACTCCTATTACAACACATACATCAGGAACTGCGCTCAATGTAATTAACGATGCAGATGATGAATTGATCGGTCTTGATGATGATTTTGGATTTAGTGAATCTAGATATGATTATGGTGACGGTAAAGTTTATAGTACTACTAAAGGAATTGATATATGAGTTTTGAAGACATTGACAAGGCTTTAGATATTGAGACAACTCCAATTCAATCGGAGATTGTCAAATCAGAACCCACCATAATTAAACCTACAGAATCTTCAGATCAACTTCAAAAAGATTATGAGTATTCTAGAGGTCAACTCTATTCTATCATAGAAAAAGGTCAAGAAGCAATTAATGGTATTCTAGAACTCGCACAAGAATCCGATTCTCCAAGAGCCTATGAGGTTGCTGGACAACTCATTAAAAATGTTGGAGATGTTACTGATAAACTCCTTGATCTTCAGAAGAAGATGAAAGATATTAATCAAGAACAAAAAGGATCTGTGCCAACAAATGTTACCAACAATGCAGTGTTCTTGGGATCTACAGCAGAACTCCAAAAGTTCTTGAAGAGTTCCATGAATCCAGATACATCTAAATAAACATAGGAAACTTATAAAAAATAATGGATAAACTCACCTTCAAAGAGTGGTCTACTCTTGCAGACCTACAAACAATTGCACCTCTCGGAGAGGATTTTGAGTTTTCCATGGCTCGTGGAGAACTTAAAACTGCACAGGCTGCAATCACCAGATTGATGACTAAACTTAAAGGTGAAGGTGATTTAGAAGCATGGGTGCAATCAAAAATTACTAAAGCCGCTGAGTATCTTGATACCGTAGCTGACCACCTTTCTCATGGTGAAGATGATACAGTTAGAACCAAGGAAGTTAAAGAAGGATTCAAAGGTCATAAATCAGTAGAAGAAATCGCAAAAAAGCATAAAGTATCTCCATCAATCATCCAAAAACAACTTGAGATGGGGATGAAGGTTGAGCATGAACATACTACAGATAATGATGAAGCAATGGATATTGCATTGCAACATTTAGATGAAATTCCAAATTACTACTCCAAACTTAAAAAGATGGAGAAAGTAAAAGAAGAATGGACAGAACTTCATGATGCAAATGGTGAAACTTTCGCACATGTTGTTGATATTATTAAGGGTAGTGATTATAAGTTCAAGAGTTTTACTCAACCAATTAATGAAGATGCGATTGAAGAACTTGAAAGTGGACTTAAAAAACTAGACGATACTTCGTATGATTCTATTGACAAACTAATGCGTAATATTATGAAAGAACATGATATGACTGCAAAAGAACTTCATAATGCATTTGTCAAAAAACATGATAAAACTCCAGATGAATGGATTAAAGGTTTGAATGAAAAATGTTGGGATGGATATAAAAGAAAAAAAGGAACTAAAAAATTTGCTCCAGGATCTTGTGTAAAGGAGGATTTTATTGATGAAAACAAGAGTGGTGATAGTTCTTTGCGTGACTGGTTTACTAAGAGTCGCGCTTCTGATGGCACCCCTGGTTGGGTTCAACTGGGTGGTAAATACGCAGGAAAACCCTGTGCAAAACAACCAGGACAAACAACAAAACCAAAGTGCGGTTCAAGTAAAATGAAAGCAGATCTCTCCGATAAGGAAGAGGAGAGTGCATTCCGTCGTAAGAACCAAGAAGATCCAAATCCTGATAGAAAGGGTAAGGCTAAGATGGTTGCGACTGAAGGTAGGGTTGCTTGGGATGATAAGAAAAATCCAAATCCTTCTGGTTATACTCCAAAAGAAAAGTCTGAGGCAAAGAGAAAGCAACTAGGTGTAGATAACCCAGATACTCAATCATTTGAGAAGGGTGGTCCTGGTGAGAAAGAATATGCTAGACATGGTAATCTTTCTGCGGCACAGGAAAAAATGAAGAAGAGGGGAAATCGACCCAAGGGCAAGAAACATGAGTTTAAGAAGAATCCATTTTGGAAAAAAGATGTTGGTCAAGTAAGAAGAGAAATTATGGGAACAAATGTTCCTAAGAGTAAAGAGAGTTCTTATCCATCATCAGTATCAAAGGCAAATACTAGAAAAGAAGAATTTTTGGATGTTAGTGAAGAAAAAGATGCATGTTACTCAAAGGTAAAATCTCGTTATAAGGTTTGGCCATCTGCATATGCATCTGGTGCTTTAGTTAAGTGTCGTAAAGTTGGTGCAAAGAATTGGGGCAATAAGACTAAGAAGGAAGAATTTATCCCCGAGGAAATGGGAGTTAGATATTGTTCTAAGTGTCAAAAAAATGAAACTGCATCAGAATGTAAATATGGTGAAGGATATTGGAGAATGTTCTCACTACCTTCCTCATTAGCTCCAGAACAACCTTACAGTATTGCAAAAGTGCATCCAGCAAATGAAAATGTAAGTTTTGAAATTGGTTCTGGACATAGACAAGCACAAAAACAAGCTAAGATCCGAAATCTTGCAACTGGCAATACCAATCCTAACGAAAAGAATGCTGCACTTAAGAAGCTTTCTGGACCCTCTTTACCTCTTGCAGATTCTGTAATTCAACCAGGACAAATTACAAACGAAGACTATCAACGGATACAATCTACTGGTAATGTTTATACTATACTCTTCTCTTGGAGAGGTAGACCAATGATGAATCTTCAGCTCTTCTTCCCAAATATGAAGAGACCTTCTAAAGATGAAGTAAAAACGGAAATTGAAAAGTTCTATCCGGGTGCAGTTATACTGCAGTGGTATCCAAGTCCCACAGATCCATCCAAACCAATCGTAGTTATTCAAGGTAAATGAAATGAACCCTGATGAAATTAAACTTGAAGATATTAATAAAATGTTGATTTATGAGCAACAGTCAAGGGTTATAGATAAATTAGATAGAGAAGAAGCAATAGAGTTTGCAAAAGCTTATTTTAAACTTTATCTCAAACAACAAGAAGTTGTATCAAGTTTAGCGAAGTTTTAATCTATGAGTGATCAGGTATATCTTGGTAATCCTAATCTTAAGAAGGCTAATGTAGCCGTAGAATTTACACAGGAACAAATTCTTGAGTTTATCAAGTGCAAGAATGATCCTGTGTATTTTGCTAAAAATTATATCAAGATTGTTTCACTGGATTATGGTGAGATACCATTTAAGATGTATCCTTTTCAAGAAAAGTTGATCAATAATTTCCATAATAACCGATTTAATATTTGTAGAATGCCTCGTCAGACGGGTAAATCTACGACTTGTGTTTCATATTTGTTACATTATGCCGTCTTTAACGATAATGTCAACATAGCTATTCTAGCCAACAAGGCATCCACTGCACAGGATCTACTGAGTAGGTTACAATTTGCATACGAGAAACTGCCAAAGTGGATGCAACAAGGTATCGTATCATGGAATAAACGATCTTTAGAGCTAGAAAATGGTTCCAAGATTATCGCCGCGTCTACTTCTGCATCTGCTGTCCGAGGCGGATCATATAATGTCATCTTTTTGGACGAATTCGCGTTCATCCCAAATCACATTGCTGATGAATTCTTTGCCTCTGTTTATCCTACTATTTCGTCAGGTCAAAGCACAAAAGTTCTGATTGTCTCTACCCCAAAGGGTATGAATCACTTCTACCGCATTTGGCATGATGCGGAGAGGGGTAAGAATGAATATATTCCTACAGATGTTCATTGGTCTGAAGTTCCTGGTAGAGATGAGAAGTGGAAAGCCCAGACCATTGCAAACACATCTGAACAGCAGTTCAAGGTTGAGTTTGAGTGCGAATTCTTAGGATCTGTTGATACTCTTGTATCTGCAGCAAAACTCAGATCCTTAGTATATGATGATCCGATTAAATCCAATGCAGGTTTAGACATCTATGAAGAACCTCAGAAGGATCATAATTATGTTTTAACGGTAGATGTAGCTCGTGGTGTAGAAAAAGATTATTCTGCATTTACTATCTGTGACACAACGGCATTTCCATATCGTCTTGTAGCAAAATACAGGGACAATCAAATCAAACCGATGTTGTTTCCCAGCATCATTAAAGATCTTGCGGTTGCTTATAATAAAGCATACATTCTTGTGGAAGTTAACGATATTGGAGAACAAGTGGGTCAGATTCTCCATATGGATTTGGAATATGATAATGTCCTCATGTGTACGATGAGAGGTCGTGCAGGACAACTAGTTGGTCAGGGATTTTCTGGAAAGAAATCTCAGATGGGAGTTAAGATGTCCAAAAATGTCAAAAAGATTGGATGCATGAATCTGAAGACATTGATTGAAGGTGATAAACTTGTTATTAAGGATTATGATACTATTAGTGAACTAACAACCTTTATTCAAAAGTCAAATTCTTTTGAAGCAGAAGATGGTTGTAATGATGACCTTGCAATGTGTTTGGTAATCTTTGCGTGGTTAATTGCACAACCATATTTTAAAGAAATGACGGACAATGATGTTCGTAAAAGATTATACGAAGAACAGAAGAATCAGATTGAACAAGACATGGCTCCATTTGGTTTTATTTCTGATGGTTTAGGTGGCGGTGAAAGTTTTGTAGATGAAGATGGAGATCGTTGGCATATTGATGAATATGGAGATAGATCATTTATGTGGGATTATCAATGATGGACATAGATGATCAATTTG
>JBIPLY010000243.1:0-6250 GCA_044369385.1 Acetobacteraceae bacterium
CGGCGGCGTATGTCCAGTTCAGCACCGCCGCACTCGGCGTCTTGGCCAATGTCAGCCTCAGCGCCGCGACCCAGTATGCCCTGGTCATGACCAGCACGGACTCGGTGCGCTGGGCCACCCATACCAGCCAGGCCGTGCCGACCGCCTATGAGGGCTTCACCCACGACCAGTACACCGGCTCGAACGACGGCGGCAGCACCTGGTTCGCCGCCGGGCCGCGCTATGCGCTGCAGATCGACGCGCAGGCCACCTGCTTCCTGCGCGGCACCATGATCCTGACCAGCCGCGGCGAAGTGCCGGTGGAGGCGCTGCGGGCGGGGGACCTGGTGGCGGCGCGGTTCGGCGCCATGCGGCCGGTGCGCTGGATCGGCACGCAGCGGTTCGAGGGCCGGCTGGCCGGGGCGGGCCACCAGCCGGTGCGCTTCGCCGCCGGCAGCCTGGGCGCGGGCCTGCCGCGGCGCGACCTGTGCGTCAGCCCCGGCCATGCGATGCTGGTGGGCGAGGTGCTGGTCCATGCCGGCGCGCTGCTGAACGGCACCAGCATCACCCAGCTGCGCGAACGCGGCACGATCGCCTATTATCACCTCGACCTCGGCGAGCACGATTGCGTGCTGGCCAACGGCGCCTGGGCCGAGAGCTATTTCGAGGACCGCAACCGCGACCAGTTCCACAACGCCGCGGACTTCCACGCCCGGCATCCCGGCCACACGCCGATCCGCCAGCCAACCTGCCTGCCGATCGTCACCGCCGCCCACCCGGACCTGCCGGCGATCCGCGCCCGCCTGGCCCCCGCGCGGGCGTCGGCCGCCTGAGTTGCGTCAGCCCGCGCGCCGCCGCCGCGCCGCCAGCCCGACCAGCCCGGCCGCCAACAGCACGGCGCTGGCCGGCTCCGGCGTGCTCATGGCGTTCTGGGAGCTGTAATACACGTCGTCGATGCCCCATCCGTCGCCGCCCGAGGTCTTGGACAGGGTGATGCTGGAGAAGCTGGTGTCACTGATGAAGCCGATGAACTCCACCCCGCCGCCGCTGTTGGACAGGATGGCGACCAGCTGCGGCGCGCCATTGTCGAAGCTGGCCAGGATGGACCCACCCAGGCTGGCCTCCATTCCGGTCAGGAAGGCGCCCCAGGCGGTGATCGGCGTGTCGAAGGCGAAGGTCATGGTGCCATCGGGCGCGCCGAACCAGCTGTTGCCGCCGGCCGTGGTGTTGAAGCCCCAGACGGCGGTGCCGAGCTGCAGGTTGTTCGTCCCGGTAAAGCCGGCGCCATAGTCGGGCCCGGTGCGCGACAGCGTCACGCCGGCGGCCGGGGAGAAGCTGGCCAACGTGCCGGGTGCCACCCCCTCGAAGGTCAGCAGCGACAGCGGCCCGGCTGCGCCGACGAAGTTCGCCGCGGAGGCGGCCGATTGCGGGAACGGCGCATTCGGCGCCACGCCGTTGTCGACATCGAAATAGGTGATCACCGCGGCCTGCGCCGCGCCAGCCATGCCCACGGCCAGCGCCGCGCCAAGAAGTGTCGAACGGATCATCGTCATGCGCTCCAGAATAATCCAAACCGGCCATGCAAACCCGATGCCAAACTCGCGACTCCAATCAAAACAACCCCCTCCCCGGCGCAAGCACGTTGCCAATCAGCAATTCTGTAACGGAACCCGACACCCTTCCCCATCGGCCGTCCCGGTGCGAAACTGCCGCGCAGCAGTCCATGGAGCGCCAAGATGTCCACCGAAGCCCAGATCACCGCCTGGCTCGCCACCCAGCAGACGGCGATGATCGACCTGCTGCGCCAGACCGTGGACATCGACAGCGGCAGCTACAACAAGCAAGGCATCGACGCCGTCGGCGCCGCCATCGAGGCGTACCTCGCCACCCAGGACATCCCCACCGAGCGCGTCACCCAGAGCAAGCACGGCGACTGCATCCGCGCCATGGTCGGCGCCGAGCCCGTTTCCACCTCGCCCACCAACGCGCCGACCAACATCGTCCTGATGGGCCACCGCGACACCGTCTTCCCCGATGGCGAAACCGCCCGCCGCCCCTTCACCATCCGCGACGGCATCGCCTATGGCCCCGGGGTGGCCGACATGAAGGCCGGCCTGGTGATGAACGCCTTCGTGCTCGCCGCCTTCAAGCGCTTCGGCGGCGCCCCCTCCCCCCTGGTCGGCCTGTTCACCGGCGACGAGGAGATCGGCTCCCCCGAAGGCCGCCCGGTGATCGAGGCCGAAGCGCGCCGCGCCCGCGTGGTGTTCAATTCCGAGCCCGGCCGCGTCTCCGGCAACGTGGTCACGGGGCGCAAGGGCGGCGTCTTCTCCGCCTTCCGCATCACCGGCAAGGCGGCCCATTCCGGCGGAAACTTCGTCGAGGGCATCAGCGCCATCGAGGAACTGGCCCGGAAGATCCAGGCGATCCACGCGCTCACCGACCTTGAGCGCGGCATCACGCTGAATGTCGGCCTGATCTCCGGCGGCCAATCCGTCAACACCGTCGCCCCCTGGGCCGAGGGCCAGATCGACCTGCGCTACGTCCATCCCGCCGATCGCGACGAGATCATGGCCAAGATCGACGCCATCATGGCCCGCAGCTTCGTCCCCGGCACCCGTGCGGAGCTGACCATCAAGGGCGAGTTCCTGCCGCTCAACCAGACCCCCACGGCCAAGAAGCTGTTCGAGCTCTACGTCTCGTCGGCCGCCGACACCGGCTTCAAGACGGACGGAGAATTCACCGGCGGCTGCGCGGACAGCGGCTTCACCGCCGCCGTCGGCGCGCCGACCATCTGCGCCGTCGGCCCGGTCGGCGGCAAGGCGCACAGCCCGGACGAGTTCCTGCACATCGACAGCCTGGTCCCCCGCGCGCAGGCGGTGGCGCGCGCCATCCTGCGCCTGGAGGCGGCGGGGCTGTAGGGCGATGCCCGACGCGCCGCTGCTTGCCCTGGCCGATGCCAGCCTGCTCGGCTTCGCCCTGCTGGTGTTCGTGCTGCTGTTCGCCGCGATGGAGGCGGCCTATCGCCTCGGCCTGCGCTGCGCGGACCAGGGCGAGGGCATGCGCACCACCACCGGCCTGATCACCGGCTCGATGCTGGCGCTGTTCGCCTTCCTGCTCGGCATCATGTTCTCCATGGCCGCGAACCGGCACGACAGCCGCCGCCAATCGGTGCTGGACGAGGCCAATGCGCTCGGCACCGCCTGGCTGCGCACCGAGCTGCTGGGGGCGGCCCCCAGCGCCGCGCTGCGCCCGCTGCTGCGCGACTACATGGACCAGCGCATCGCCGCCATCGCCGCCGCCCCGGACTGGCCGCGCATCGGGGCACTTCAGGACGCGATCTGGCGCGAGGCCGCCGCCGCCGCGCTGGCAGCACCCGGCCCGCTGGCCGCCCAAAGCATCGCCGCCCTGAACCAGGTGTTCGACATGGCCACCACCAGCCGGCGCAATTTCCGCCATGGCGTGCCGGCCCATGTGCTGCGCCTGGTCGTCGCCGTCGCCATCCTGTCCGGTGCCGCGATGGGCTTCCAGTTCGGGCTGCACCGCCACCGCCAGCTCGGCGTGATGCTGCTGCTGCTGGTCACCTGGACGGTGGGGCTGGTGCTGGTGGTGGACATCGATTCGCCGCGCTCCGGCAGCGTGCGCATCGATCCCGCCCCGCTGGTCTGGACGCTGGAATCCTGGGGCAAACCATAAGCTTCGCCACAATCCCGCCAACACCGCATGGCATTGACCGGCCGCGCAGAACGAGGAAACCCGCCACCGTGATCAAGCCGCTCCGCAAGGCCGTGCTGCCCGTCGCCGGCCTGGGCACCCGCTTCCTGCCGGCGACCAAGGCGATGGCCAAGGAAATGCTGCCGGTGGTCGACAAGCCGCTGATCCAGTACGCCGTCGAGGAAGCCCGCGCCGCGGGGATCGAGCAGTTCTGCCTGGTCACAGGCCGCGGCAAGACCGCCATCGTCGAGCATTTCGACATCGCCTTCGAGCTGGAAGCCACCCTGCGCCAGCGCGGCAAGGAAGCCGACCTGCGCAACCTGCGCTCCTGGCAGCTCCCGCCCGGCGCGATGGTGACCGTGCGCCAACAGGAGCCGCTGGGCCTGGGCCATGCCATCTGGTGCGCGCGCGCCTTCATCGGCGACGACCCGTTCGCCATCCTGCTCCCGGATGACCTGGTGCTGTCCGAAACCCCCTGCACCATGCAGCTCGCCAATGCCTACTACCAGACCGGCGGCTGCGTGGTGGCGGTCACCGAGGTGCCGCGCGAGCACACCAACCGCTACGGCATCCTCGATGTCGGCGCCGATGACGGCAAGATGGCCGAGGTGCGCGGCCTGGTCGAGAAACCCAAGCCCGAGGACGCGCCGTCCAACCTGTCGATCATCGGGCGCTACGTGCTGTCGCCGAAGGTGCTGGATTACCTCTCGCTGATGGAGCGCGGCGCCGGCAACGAAGTGCAGCTCACCGACGCCATGGCCAAGCTGATCGGCCAGGTGCCGTTCCACGGCCTGCGCTACGAAGGCCGCCGCTTCGATTGCGGCGACAAGATCGGCTTCCTGGAGGCCCAGATCGCGTTTGCGCTGCAGCGGCCGGACATGGCGGATGCGGTGAAGGGCTTTCTGAAGGGCTACTGCGCTGACCTGTAAGAAAGCAAGCCGTTCTTTTTTGAAAAAAAGAACCAAAAAAACTTTCTGACATTTAAAAGTTTTTTGCTTCTTTTTTTCAAAAAAGAAGGCCTTCCTTTCTTCCTTCGGAGCCCCCCATGCAATTCGCCCACCGCTTCGACCCCACCGTTCTGCGCGAATACGACATCCGCGGCATCGTCGGCAAAACCCTGCATGGCGCGGACGCGTTCGCCATCGGCCGCGCCTTCGGCAGCATCGTGGCGCGTGCCGGCGGCACCGAGGTGGCGGTGGGCTATGACGGCCGCCTGTCCTCCCCGGCGCTGGAGGCCGAGCTTGTCGCCGGGCTGCGCGCCAGCGGCATGGCGGTGATCCGAATCGGCCGCGGCCCCACGCCGATGCTGTATTATGCCGCCACCGTGCTGAAGACCGGCGGCGCCGTCATGCTGACCGGCAGCCACAACCCGCCGGACTACAACGGCTTCAAGATGATGCTGGCCGGAAAGCCGTTCTTCGGCGCGCAGATCAAGCAGATCGGCGCCATGGCCGCCGCCGGCGACGTGGTGCCGGCGGCCACCGGCAGCGACCGCAGCATCGACATCTCCGACGAGTACATCGCCCGCCTGGCGAAGGATTGGGACGGCGGCGACCGGGCGCTGAAGGTGGTCTGGGACAACGGAAACGGCGCTGCCGGCGACGTGCTGCCCCGCCTGGTCAAGCGCCTGCCCGGCACCCACACCATCCTGTTCCCCGAAATCGACGGCAAGTTCCCGAACCACCACCCTGATCCCACGGTGCCCAAGAACCTCGAAGCGCTGGCGGCCGAGGTGCTCAGGCAGGGCGCCGATCTGGGCATCGCGTTTGACGGCGACGCCGACCGCATCGGCGTGGTCGACGACACCGGCGTGATGATGTTCGGCGACCAGCTTCTGGTGGTGCTGGCCCGCGACGTGCTCCGCAAGCACCCTGGCGCCAACATCATCGCCGACGTGAAGGCCAGCCAGGTGCTGTTCGACGAGATCGCGCGCGCCGGCGGCAAGCCGGAGATGTGGAAGACCGGGCATTCGCTGATCAAGGCGCGCATGGCCGAGACCGGCTGCCCGCTGGCCGGCGAGATGAGCGGGCACATCTTCTTCAACGACCACTGGTACGGCTTCGACGACGCGCTCTATGCCGGCGTGCGCCTGCTGGGCATCCTGGCGCGCGGCACGGAGCGCATCGGCGCCATCCGCCGCGCCCTGCCGCAGGTGGTGAACACCCCGGAGCTGCGCTTCGACTGCGACGACCACCGCAAGTTCGAAGTCATCACCGAGGTCGCCGCCCGCCTGCGCGCGGACGGTGCCACGATGAGCGACATCGACGGCGTGCGGGTGAACACCGCCGACGGCTGGTGGCTGCTGCGCGCTTCCAATACGCAGGCGGTGCTGGTCGCGCGCTGCGAGGCCTCCTCCGAAGCCGGCCTGGAACGGCTCAAATCCGCCCTGGTGGCCCAGCTCGAAGCCTCGGGGCTGGCCGCGCCGGATTTCTCGGGGGACAACGCGGGGCATTGAAGGCAAGACAAATTCACATGGAGACGAAGAGGCGAAGAGAAGCTTCTTCTCTCTGCCTCTCCGTCTCCATGTGAACCCTTTCTTGCCTTACTTCCGCAGCTCCAT
>JBIPLY010000023.1:0-18632 GCA_044369385.1 Acetobacteraceae bacterium
GCCCGACGGGGAACCTCGGAGGTGCCACCACTTGGAAGCCGAAAGTATCTCTTTGCGGATTCGTTTTGGCATTGTTAATCTTACGGCTTTGGACGCGGATGGCAATGTCATCACCCCCCCACCAGCGCCATCAAGAGCGCAGTTGTGGGTTCATGCGGCGGAATTGGACCCTGAGATCGGCAATGCACTGCGGTACCTACGTGGCAATCCTAGCTGGGTCAGCTTGTACAAGGCGTTCGAGGCCTTAAGAGACAGGCCGAACGGCGGCATATCGAAAAATGAGGTGGAACGCTTTGCGCGGACAGCAAACGCTGTGGAACGACATCACCCGAATGAAAGGAGGATACCCCCACCGCGGCCAATGGAGCTTTGGGAAGCACGCGCGCTCATGACGACGTGGGTTTCCGCCGCGATCGACGACATTCTGGCGAAGAACTCATGAGTGAACAGGATGCCGCGCGCCTGCATTGAGGGCATGGGTAGGTTGAGATCGGCGCGGGGGCCTGATTGGGCTGATGGATGGTGCAATGCCAAAGCGCATTGCACACTACGAAGATGAATATAGTGGATGAAGTTTTTTTGCTTCTTTTTGTTCACAAAAAGAAGGGCTGCTTGCTTGACTCCTGTGCGGCGTGAAAGAGCCCCCCTCCGGCTCCCCCCACCCAAGCGCGAGGGGAGAGAAGATAAGGTCAGCCGAGTTCCTTGACCATGGTTTCGCGCATGATGAATTTCTGCATTTTGCCGGTGACGGTCATGGGGAAGTCGGGGACGAAGCGGACGTAGCGCGGAATTTTGTAGTGGGCGATCTGGCCGCGGCAGAAGGTTTTGACGTCTTCTTCGGTGAGGGTTTGGCCGTCGCGGAGTTTGACCCAGGCGCAGAGTTCTTCGCCGAATTTTGGGTCGGGGACGCCGAAGACCTGGACGTCGGCGATGGCGGGGTGGCGGTACAGGAATTCCTCGATTTCGCGCGGGTAGACGTTTTCGCCGCCGCGGATGACCATGTCCTTGATGCGGCCGACGATGGCGCAGTAGCCCTCCTCGTCCAAGGTGGCGAGGTCGCCGGTGTGCATCCATCTGGCGGGGTCGATGGCCTCGGCGGTGCGGGGCGCGTCGTCCCAGTAGCCGCGCATCACCGAGTATCCGCGGGTGCAGAGTTCGCCGGGGGTGTTGGGGGGGACGGTGCGGCCCTCGGCGTCGACGATCTTGCATTCGAGGTGGGGGTGGATGCGGCCGACGGTGGACACGCGGCGTTCGATGGGGTCATCGAGGCCGGTCTGGAAGCTGACCGGGGAGGTTTCGGTCATGCCGTAGGCGATGGTGATGTCGTTCAGGTTCATCAGGGCCATGGCGCGGCGCATGACTTCGATGGGACAGGGGGAGCCGGCCATGATGCCGGTGCGCAGGGTTGAGACGTCGAATTCCTTGAATCTTGGGTGGTCCATCTGGGCGATGAACATGGTGGGGACGCCGTAAAGGGCGGTGCATTTCTCGGCCTGGATGGTTTCCAGGGTCGCGAGCGGGTCGAAGCCTTCGCCGGGGTAGATCATGGCGGCGCCGTGGGTGAGGCAGCCGAGATTGCCCATGACCATGCCGAAGCAGTGGTAGAGCGGCACGGGGATGCAGAGGCGGTCCTCGTGGGTCAGCTTCATGGTTTCGGCGGTGAAGAAGCCGTTGTTGAGGATGTTGTGGTGGGTGAGGGTGGCGCCTTTGGGGGCGCCGGTGGTGCCGGAGGTGAACTGGATGTTGATCGGGTCGTCGAACTGGAGTTTTGGCCCGAGTTCGGCGAGCTGGGTGCGGTGGGCAACGGTTGCCAGGGTGGGGATGTCGGCGAAGCGGTAGGCGCCGGGCAGGGTGTGGGGGCCGATCTGGATGATGATGGCCAGGTTGGGGGCTTTGGCGGCGTTGAGGTGACCGGGGGCGGCGGTGGCGATTTCGGGGAGCAGGGTTTGGAGCATGCCGGCGTAGTCGCTGGTCTTGAAGGCGGTGGCGGTGACGAGGGCGCGGCAGGAGACCTTGTTCAGGGCATATTCGAGCTCGGAGAGGCGGTAGGCCGGGTTGATGTTGACGAGGATGAGGCCGGCCTTGGCGGTGGCGAACTGGGTGATGGTCCATTCGGCGTTGTTGGGGGACCAGATGCCGATGCGCTCGCCGGGTTGAAGGCCCAGGGCGAGGAGGCCGGCGGCGAAGGCGTCGACCTGTTGGGCGAGCTCGCGCCAGGTCCAGCGAATGCCTTGCTGGCGGGCGATGAGGGCGTCGCGGTCCGGGAAGCGGGCGACGGTCTTGTCGAAATGCTGGCCGATCGTGTCGCCGATCAGGGGCACGGTGCTGGGGCCGCTGACATAGCTGGTGGACAGGGCGGTGTGCTGGGTCATGATTTGCTCTCCCGGGCGGGGATTCTGCGCGCCTGAGGGGGCGGATTCAAGCGGGGGATGCATGTTCGACGTGGCGGTGGTGGGGTTCGGGCCGGTGGGGGCGGCGCTGGCGAATTTGTTGGGCGCGCGCGGGGTGCGGGTGTGCGTGATCGAGCGGGAGGCGGCGACGTATCACCTGCCGCGGGCGGTGCATTTCGATGACGAGGTGATGCGGATCTTTCAGGGGATCGGGTTGGCCGGCGCGATGGAGGGGATCACGCATGCGTCGCCGGGGATGCGGTTTGTCAATGCGGCGGGGCAGCTTCTGATCGACTGGCCGCGGCCGGCGGGGCATGGGCCGCAGTTCTGGCATCGCAGCTATCGGTTCCATCAGCCCGATCTGGAGCGGGTGTTGCGGGATGGGGTGGGGCGGTTCGCGGGGGTGGAGGTGCGGGCGCAGAGCGAGGTGGTGGGGGTGGAGGAGGCGGCGGACGGGGTGCGGTTGGCGGTGGTGCGGGAGGGGCGGCGGGAGGCGGTGGCGGCGCGGTTCGTGGTGGGGTGCGATGGGGCGCGGAGCTTTGTGCGGCGGGCGATCGGGTCGGAATTGGAGGATCTGCATGCGCATCAGCAGTGGCTGGTGGTGGATGTGATTTTGCAGGAGCCGAAGCCGGAGCTGGGGGATTTCTCGATCCAGCACTGCGATCCCGCGCGGCCGGCGACCTATGTGCGCGGGACGGGGATGCGGCGGCGGTGGGAGATCATGCTGATGCCGGGGGATGATCCGGTGGAGGTGGCGACGGAGGCCGGGGTGTGGCGGTTGCTGGGGCGGTGGCTGGGGCCGAATGAGGCGGTGATCGAGCGGGCGGCGGTCTATACGTTTCATGCGGCGATTGCGCGCGGGTGGCGGCGGGGGCGGGTGATGATCGCCGGGGATGCCGCGCATCTGACGCCGCCGTTCCTGGGGCAGGGGATGTGCGCGGGGATGCGGGATGTGGCGAACCTGGCGTGGAAGCTCGACGCCGTGCTGCGCGGGGCGGGGGCGGGGGTGCTGGACAGCTATGAGCGCGAGCGGGCGGCGCATGCGCGGGACTACATCGAGATCGCCGTCGGGCTGGGGCGGGTGATCCAGGAGACCGATCCGGCGGTGGCGGCGGCGCGCGATGCGCGGATGCTGGCGCGGCCGGAGCTGATGCGTTCGCCGGCGCCGCGGTTGGGCGGGCATGACGGGCGGGCGGAGCCGGCGGGGCGGGTGGCGCCGCAGCCGGTGCTGTCGGATGGGCGGCTGTTGGACGACGCGATCGGGGCGGGGTTCGGGGTTCTGGCGCGGGCGGGGTTCGGGGCGGTGGAAGGGGCGGTGGTGGTGGAGGACGCGGCGCTCCGACCGTGGCTGGAGGAGCTGGGGGTGGGGGCGGTGGTGGTGCGGCCGGATCGCTATGTGCTGGGCTGTGCTGCGGATGCCGCGCAGGCGGGGCGGTTGACAGCTTGGGGGACGGATGGTGGCCTGGGGGGGTTCGACACGAGGGACCCAAGGCCATGAACTATCCGATGATTCCCAATCCGACGCTGAAGCGGTTGCGCGAGGGAAAACTCGCGCTGGGGTTCTGTCCGTTCCATCTGCGCAGCGTGTCCGCCGCCATGCTGGGGGTGGCGATGGGGTATGACTGGCTGTTCATCGATGCCGAGCATGGCGCGTTCACGACGCAGGAGGTGAGCCAGATGTGCCTGGCGGCGCTGCCGTTGGGGATCACGCCGATCGTGCGGGTGTGCGTGGATGCGCTGGACGAGGGCACGCGGGCGCTGGACAACGGGGCGATGGGGCTGGTGATCCCGCATGTGGATACGCCGGCGATCGCGCGGCGGGTGGCGCAGGCGTTCCGGTTTCCGCCGATGGGGATGCGAAGCTGGGGGGCGCCGCCGGCGGCGTTCCACTATGGCGGGCCGCCGATGGGGGAGGCGCAGGCGATCCTGAACCGGGAGAACCTGATCTGCGCCATGATCGAGACCGAGGAGGCGGTGGCCAATGTCGATGCGATCGCGGCGGTCGAGGGGATCGATGTGCTGATGATCGGGACATCCGACCTGACCAGCACGATGGGGCTGCCGGGGGAATGGGGGCATCCGAAGGTGCAGGCGGCCTATGCGGCGGTGGGGGCGGCGTGCCGCAAGCATGGCAAGCTGGTGGGGACCGGGGGGATCGGGGACGACCAGTGGATGGGGCACTACATGCAGCAGGGGGCGCTGATGGTGCTGGCCGGCTCCGACCACGGCATGATCATGACGGCGGGGACGGAGCGGGCGCAGCGGTTGCGGGCGCTGGAGGCGAAGTAAGCGCCTTCTTTTTGTGAACAAAAAGAAGCAAAAAAACTTTCTCCGTTTGTACCGTGTTCTCCATGGGGAGATCGGTGCAAATGGGGGAAGTTTTTTGGTTCTTTTTTCAAAAAAGAACATGCTTCCTTGCTGCCGCCGCGCGCATGGCGCTAGGCTCCCGCAGGGCCTGTCAGGGAGTTCGGCGATGCGGCGGTTTCTGCTTCTGTCGTGCGTGGGTGTGGCGCTGGGGGCGGCGCCGGCGTGGAGCCAGGGGACGGTGCTGCGGGTGGGGCAGCAGGACGAGCCGGATGCGCTCGATCCCGCGCGCAGCGGCACGTTTGCCGGGCGCATCACCTTCATGGCGCTGTGCGACAAGCTGTGGGACCTGCAGCCCGACCTGAGCTTCAAGCCGCAGTTGGCGACGGGGTGGAAGTGGTCCGAGGACAGCCGGGCGCTGACGATCACCTTGCGCGAAGGTGTGACGCTGCATGACGGCACGCCGATGACCGCCGAGGTGGTGCGGGCCAATCTGGAGCGGTATCGCACGGCGGCGGAGAGCAATCGCAAGGGCGAGTTGCGCTCGGTCACCGCGATCGAGGTGGTGGATGCCAGGACGGTGCGGCTGGTGCTGAGCCAGCCGTTTGCGCCGTTGCTGGCGGCGTTGTCGGACCGGGCGGGGATGATCGCCTCGCCGGCGGTGTTCCAGCGGCTGGGGGCGGATTTCTTCAAGGAGCCGGTGTGCTCGGGCCCGTTCAAGTATGTGGAGCGGGTGGCGCAGGACCGGATCGTGGTGGAGAAGTTCCCGGGATACTGGGATGCGGGCAACATCAAGATCGACCGGATCGTGTTCCGGATGCTGCCGGATACGACGGTGCGGCTGGTGAATTTGCAGGCCGGGCAGCTCGACATGCTGCAGGACCTGGCGCCGGCGGATGCGGGCAAGGTGCGCGCGGATGCCAGGCTGCGGTTGGTGACCACGCCGGGGCTTGGATACGCGACGATCGCGTTCAACCTGGGCAATGGGGCGGCCGCGGACAATCCGATGGGGCGCAATGCCAAGGTGCGCGCGGCGTTCGAGGCGGCGATCGATCGCAACGTGATCAACCAGGTGGCGCTGGAGGGGTTGTTCGTGCCGAACAACCAGACGGAACTGCCGACCAGCCCGTATTTCAACAAGGCGCTTCCGGTGCCGGGGCGGGATGTGGCGAAGGTTCGGGCGCTGCTGAAGGAGGCCGGGGTGGAAAAGCCGGTGTTCGAGCTGAGCGTGGTGAACACGCCGCGCGACCGGCAGGTGGCGGAGATCATCCAGTCGATGGCCAATGATGCCGGGTTCGATGTGCGGGTGCGGGCCGGCGAGGTGAATTCCAACATCGCGGCGATGGGGCGCGGCGACTACCAGGGCCATATCAACAACTGGTCCGGACGGGCCGATCCGGACCTCAACATCTCGATCTTCCTGGGCGCGGACAGTTTCCAGAACTGGGGCAAATACAGCAGCCCGGCCTTCGAGGCGGCGTCCGGGCGGGCGCGGGCGGAGACCGATCCGGTGCGCCGCGCCGCGGCCTATGCCGAGGTGACGAAGATCTACCTGGAGGATCGGCCGATGCTGAACCTCTACAACCTGACCTGGCTGTTCGCGCATTCGGCGCGGGTGAGCGGGTTCGTGCCGGTGCCGGACGGGTTGATCCGGTTCCAGGGCATGAAGCTGGACTGATGGCGGTCTTCCGGCTGGGGCTGGCGGGCGGCGGGCGGATGGGGCGGTTCCACATGGAATCGCTCCTGGCCGGCGGTGCGGTGCGGGTGGTGGCGGTGGCCGAGCCGGATGCGGCGACGCGGGCGATGATCGAGGGGCCGGGGGTTGCGGCCCATGCGACGCTCGGGGCGATGCTGGATGCCGGCGGCATCGACGGGGTGCTGGTGGCGGTGCCGAGCCCGCTGCATGTGGCGGTGGTGCGCGAGGTCGCCGATCGCGGGCTGCCGATCCTGTGCGAGAAGCCGTGCGGGGTGACAGCGGCGATGGCGGGCCAGGCGCTGTCGATCGCGCAGGCGGCCGGGGTGGTGCTGCAGGTGGCGTATTGGCGGCGCTTCGTGCCGTCGTTGCAGGCGTTGCGGGCGCGCATCGCGGCCGGCGGGCTGGGCGGGCTGTATCACCTCGATGCGCAGCAATGGGACGGGGCGCCGCCGGCGGCCGGGTTCCGCGCCAGCTCGGGCGGGGTCTATGTCGACATGATGGTGCATGAGCTGGACCAGATCCGCTGGCTGTCCGGGCAGGATTTCGCCGAGGTGCGGGCGCTGGCATCCGGGGTGGAGGAGGAGGCTGTGGCCGGGGATGCGGAATGCGCCACGGCGCTGTTCCGGCTGTCCGGGGGCACCACGGCGGTGGCGACGGCGGGGCGGCGATATCCCGACGGCGATCTGATCCGGGTGATGGCGTTCGGCACGCGCGATGCCGCCGATCTGCTGGTGCATCGGCCGAGTGCGGGGGTGGATGTGATCCCCGAGGCGTTGCGGCGCCAGGCGGCGGGGTTTGCGGCGCGGGCCGGCGGGGCCGAGGCGACGGGCGGGGCGACGGCCGCGGATGCGGTGGCGGCGCTGGCGGCGGCGGAGGCGGCGACGCCGGCCTTGAAGGGGTGACGATGGCAGCGGGCGCGGCGCGGATCGGGATCAACCCGATCACCTGGACCAATGACGACATGCCGGAGCTGGGCGGGGATATTCCGCTGGCGACGTGCCTGGCTGAGACGAAGCTGGCCGGGTATGCCGGGACCGAGATGGGGGGGACGTTTCCGCGCACGGCAGCCGCGCTGCGGCCGGTGCTGGCGGGGCATGGGTTGGAGCTGGTGTCGGGCTGGTTCGACGGGCGGCTGCTGGAGCGCGGGGTGGCGGCGGAGTGGGAGGCGGTGCTGCCGCATCTGACGCTGCTGCGCGACATGGGGTGCCGGCATGTGGTGTATGCCGATCTCTCGCGCGGGAAGCATGGCGATGTGCACCGCCCGCTTTCGGCACGGCCGGTTCTGGCGGCGGCGGAGTGGCCGGCCTATGGGCGGCAGGTGACGGAGCTGGCCGAGCGGATGGCGGGGTTCGGGGTGGGGATGGCGTTCCATCACCACATGGGCACGATCGTGCAGACCGATGCCGAGGTCGACGCGCTGATGGCGCATAGCGGTCCGGCGGCGGGGCTGCTGTTCGACAGCGGGCATTGCCTGTTCGCCGGGGGCGATCCGGCGGCGCTGCTGGGGCGGCATATCGGGCGGGTGGTGCATGTCCATTGCAAGGACGTGCGGCGCGCGGTGCTGGACGACGCGCTGGCGGGGGATTGGAGCTTCATGGCCGCGGTGCTGAAGGGGGTGTTCACGGTGCCGGGCGACGGGTGCATCGATTTCGCCGCGCTGTTCGGCACGCTGAAGGGCGCGGGGTATGGCGGGTGGCTGGTGGTGGAGGCCGAGCAGGATCCGCGCGTGGCGCATCCGCTGACCTATGCGCGGATGGGGTTGGCCGGGGTGCGGGCGGCGGCCGGGGCGGCGGGCTGGGCGATCTGAGGCGCATCGGCGCCGCCATCATCAGGGAGCCATGCAAAAACAGGGGCTGTGCCGCGGCGGTGATGTGCCAGGATGGTTGGACAGGGCGCCGCCGACCGATGGGTGGTCAGGCGAGCGCCCGAACCGCCATGGGAGGCACCGAGGCAAGATGAACGCATTCAAGCAGGCCATCAAATCCGGCAGGACCGTTGTCGGGACGGCGGGGGCGCCGAATGTCGACGTGTCCGTGCTGGCCGATGCCGGCTATGACTTCCTGCTGTTCGACACGCAGCATTCGCCCTTTGAGATCAAGCAGCTTGGGCCGTCGATCCAGGCGATGCGCGGCAAGGGGGCGGTGCCGATGGTGCGGACCAGCGCCAACCAGGCCGACCAGATCTGCTTCGCGCTGGATGCCGGGGCGCGTGGCATCGTGGTGCCGATGGTCAATACGAAAGCGCAGGCCGAGGCGGTTGTCAGCGCCTGCCGCTATTATCCGCAGGGCACGCGCAGCAATGCCGGGGTGCGCGGCGACTGGGGCACGTTCAAGGATTATCGCGCCTATATGGACGGGGTGAATGCCGAGCTGGTGATCGCGCCGATGATCGAGACCAACGAGGCGTTGGCGAACCTGGATGCCATTGCCGCGGTACCTGGCGTGGATGTGCTGCTGATCGGGCCGTCGGATCTGTCGATCGAGCTGGGGGTGCCGCTGGACTATGCCTGCGACACGTATCAGCGGGCGCTGGACAAGATCGCGGCGACGGCGGCGAAGCATGGGATTGCCGCCGGGATGTATTTCATTCCGCCGGAGATGGAGGCGAATTTCTTCGTCAACAAGGGGTTCAAGTTCTTCACCATGCCCTGGGGCCCCTGGGCGACGGCGGGGATCCAGAGCGCGCTGGGCGCGATCAAGCGCTGACGCCGCTGGTGCAACGGCCGGGGGATTCCGGCCGTTGCACCCTTCCGCATCAGATGCGCCGCACGCCATAGAACTGGGCGAACATCTTCGGCAGGTCGACCAGGTTGCGGCGGTGGGCGGTGGCCTGGAAGAAGATGCCGGTGGGAATGTACGGCACGTCGCGGAAGGCGGCTTCCTGCATGCGGCGGGCGAGGCTTTGTTCGGCGGGGCCGTCCACGCCCTGGAGCCATTCGTTGCGCATGGCTTCGAGGTCGGGGCTTTCCGGCCAGCCCCAGATGCCGGTCTTGCCGGCGCCGCGCAGGAAGTGGTGCGAGGCGGGGTTCAGGGCGTTGATCCCGGCGGTGAAGGTGCAAAGCGCGCTCCAGCCGCCTTTTTCGACCGGTTCCTGCGACTGGATGCGCTTGAGCGTCGAGCCCCAGTCGGTGGCCTGGTAGTCGAGGTTGACGCCGAGCTTGCGCAGCAGGTCGCCGGTGATCTCGCTCATCGCGTTCAGGGAGGGAAAGTCGGTGGGCGCGATCAAGGCGAGCTTCTCGCCGGCATAGCCGGAGGCGGCGATGGCGCGGCGGGCGGCATCGAGGTTGCGCGGCGCGGTGAGGGCCGCCATGCCGGCATCCGATGCCATCGTGCCGCCGGGGAGGAAGAAGCCGATGTCGTCGCGCCACAGCGTGCGGTCGGTGCCGGCGGCGGCGGTCATGAAGTCGGACTGGTCGATGGCGCCGAGGATGGCGCGGCGGAAGGCGGGGTTGTTGAACGGCGGCTGGGTCTGGTTGAGGCGGATCAGCGCGTAGAAGCCGACGGTGTCCAGCACCTGGACATTGACGGCGGCGTGGCGGCGCAGCAGGGGGAGCAGGTCTGGCGTGGGCTGTTCCCACCAGTCCATCTCGCCGGCTTGCAGGGCGGCGGCGGCCGTGGCGGCGTCGGGGATGGTGTGCCACTCGACGCGGTCGAAATGGGCCAGCTTCGGGCCGGCCATGACATCCGCGATGCCCTGGTCGCGCGGGATGTAGGCCTCGAAGCGGGCATAGGCGTTGCGGGCGCCCTGGACGCGGTCGGCTTGGAGGTAGCGATAGGGGCCGCTGCCGATGATCTCGGTGACGGGCTTGGCGGCTTCGGCGGGGATCAGGCGTTCGGGCATGACGAAGGCGGGGAATCCGCCGAGCTTGCCGAGTGCTGCGTCGATCGGGAAGGGGCGCTTGAGGCGGAAGCGGATGGTGGTGTCGGTGGGGGCGGCGAGCTCGTCGGTGGCGGCCATCAGGGCCTGGCCGTAGGAGTCGCGCGCGGCCCAGCGGCGCAGGCTGGCGACGGCGTCGGCGGCGCGGACGGGTTCGCCGTCGTGGAAGCGCAGGCCGGGGCGCAGGGTGATGGTCCATTGCTTCCCGTCATTCTCGACGACATGGCCGGCGGCCATTTGCGGGCGGGCGGTGAAGCTGGAATCGATGCCGTAGAGCGTGTCGTAGACCATCATGGCGTGGTTGCGGGTGACGAAGCCGCCGGTGGCCATCGGGTCGAGCAGGGTGAGATCGGCCTGGGGGATGAATTTCAGCACCCGGCTGCCTTGGGCGCGGGCGAGGCGGGGGGCGGCGAGAGCGGCGGCGGCCACGGCGGCAAGAGGGGCGGCGAGCAGGGTGCGGCGCTTCATGGCTTGGGTCCTTGTCGCGGTCACGGGTCCTGGTTGCACCAGGTGTGGATGAACTGGATGAGATGGCCGATGGCGGCGAGGTACTCCGCCACGGGGATGTGCTCGTCGGGCTTGTGGGCCTGGGCGATGGTGCCGGGGCCGAAGATGATCGCGGGGATGCCGCCCTGGTTCACCAGGTGGCGCAGGTCGCAGCAGAACGGGCCGTGGCGCACGCCGGCTTGGGCGTGCCGGGCGGCCAGGGTGGCGGACATGGCTTGGGCGATGGCGATGGTCTCGGGCTGGTTGGTGCTGTCGTCGTGGTGCAGGAAGCTGACGCGCACGGGCTCGCAGCGCAGGTGGCGCGCGCTTGCGTTGGCGTCACTGATGGCGCGGCGGAAGCGGTGCATCACGTCCTGCACCCGCCCGACGCGGCCGGAGAAATAGGCGCCGCCCTTCAGCGTGAGGTCCGCGGCGGTGACGGTTTCGTAGTGGCCGCCGGCGATCTTGCCCATCACCAGGGCGAAGGCGGCGACGTCCTGTTCCAGCGGATCGTTGGTGGCCATCGCGTTGTAGTCGCGCTCGATGTCGAGCAGGGCCTCGATCACGCCAGGCAGGCGTTCGATGGCGCTGACGCCGTCCTGGCTGCGGCCGGTCCAGCGCGCGCCGGGGGAGCGCGGGATGCCGGGCACGTCGACCTGCCAGTAAAGCCCGCCGGGGTGGCTGACGAAGACCTGGTTCTCGGTGGGTTCGAGCACGATGGCGGCGTCGGCGCGAATGCCGCGGCGGACCAGGTCGAGCGTGCCGTTGCCGGCGTGCTCCTCGTTGACCACGGACTGGACGATGACGTCGCCGCGCAACGGCACGCCGGCTTCGCGCAGGTAGGTGATGGCGAGGATGGCGGCCATCAGCCCGCCCTTCATGTCCGAGGCGCCGCGGCCATACATCATGCCGGCGTCGATCTCGGCGCCGAAGGGATCGCGGGTCCAGGCCGCGCGCGGCTCGATGGTGACGGTGTCGGCATGGCCGTTCAGGATCAGCGAGCGGCCGCCGCCGGTGCCGCGGAAGACGCCGACAACGTTGGGCCGGTCCTGGTAGTTGAGCACGCCGGACAGCCCGCTTTCGGCCAGCGCCGCGCTGGTCGGCAGCTCCGCGTACGGCAGGATCAGGTCGTGCTGCCAGTGGGTGGGGTATTGGGCGATGTCGGGGAAGGCGGCGAACAGGGCTTCGATGTCGGGCTCGGTGCTGTCGACCTCGGCGCCGCTGGCGGCGAGCCAGGCGGCGATGTGGGCCTGGCTGGGGCCCTCCTCGCCGGTCAGGCTGGGGATGCGCACGAAATCGGCCAGGGCGGCGATGCTGCGCGCCTCGCTGGCGGCGGCGAGGGCGAGGGCGTCGGCGAGCAAAGGGGGCATTCGGGGTTCCGTCATCACAGCGCCTGGTAGACGAGCTGGCGCAGCAGGCGGCGCAGGCGCAGGCGCATCGCCCCGGGGGTCTGGGCCATGAACACGGCGGCCAGGTCCTCGCGCGGGTCCACCCAGAAGCCGGTGGCGGCGCTGCCGGACCAGAAATAGTCGCCGGCCGAGCCGGGCACGCTGGCCAGCCCGTCGGCGAGCCGCACCGCGACCCCGAGGCCGAAGCCGTAGCCGGGCGACTGCATCGCCGCCTCGCCGGGGGAGATGGGGGTGGCGATGGCGTGGCCGAGGTGATCCGCGGTCATCAGCCGCACGCTGGCGGGCGAGAGGATGCGCACGCCGTCCAGCGTGCCGCCGGAAAGCAGCATGCGCGTGAAGCGCAGGTAGTCGCCGGCGGTGGACAGGGCGCCGGCGCCGCCCGAGGCCATGCGGGCCGGCTCGGTCGGGTCGTAGGTCTGGTCGGGCAGGGTCCAGGCGGCGCCGCCGAGCGGGTCGGCGGCGAAGGGCTGGGCCAGGCGGGTGGCCTCGGCGAGGGCGAAGCCGGTATCGGCCATGCCGAGCGGATCGAGCAGGCGGGTGCGCAGCAGGGTCTCCAGGCTCTGGCCGGTCGCCTGGGCCAGCACGAGGCCGAGCAGGTCGGTGGAGAAGCCGTACTCCCAGGTGGTGCCGGGCTGGTGCAGCAGCGGGGCGGCGGCGAGGCGGGCGGCGAAATCCTCCGGCGTCAGGGCGCGCGGATTGACCGGCAGGCCGGCATGGGCGGCGCGGATCGCCGGATCGGCCGATCGCCCGCCATAGGTCAGGCCGGAGCTGTGGGTCAGCAGGTCATGCAGCCGGATCGGCCGCAGCGCCGGCACCGTGCCGCCATCCCGCGCCACCACCCGCATCGCGCCGAATGCCGGCAGCCAGGCGGCAACGGGGTCGGCGAGCTGCAAGCGTCCTTCCTCCATCAGCATCAATGCCGCCACCGAGACCAGCGGCTTGGTCATCGAGTAGATGCGGAAGATGGCGTCGTCCGGCATTGGCGCATCGTGGGCGGGGTCGCGCCGGCCGAGGGCGAGGTCGGCCAGCACGCGGCCGCGATGCACCACCTTCAGCACCGCGCCGGGCAGGCGGCAGGCATCGATCTCCGCGGCCAGCCCGGCCGCGATGCGGGCGCGCGGGGTCATGCCGGCCAGGGGCCGCGGTATTCGGCGAGCAGGTGGTCGACGAAGGCGCGCACGGCGGGGATGTCGAGCGATTCGGCCATCGCCACGGCGTAGATGCCCGCCCGGCCTTCGGGGCCGGCGATTTCCACCGTGGCCAGGCGGCTGTCGCCCTCGGCTTCCTGGGCGAAGAGCAGGCCGAGGCCGAGGCCGGCGACGATCGCCTCCTTCATCGCCTCGCGGCCGGTAACCTCGAAGCGCTGCTCCGGCTGGATGCCGGCGGCGGCGAAGACGCGCTCGGCGACCTGGCGGGTGACCGAGCCGTCCTCGCGGCCGATGAAGGGCAGGCCGGCCAGGGCTGCCGGCTGGATGCGCGGCTGGCGGGCCAGGGGGTGGCCGGCGGGCACGCAGACGGCGAGGCGCAGGTCGTGGACGCGGGTGCAGGACAGGCTGGGCACCGGTTCGGCCATGGCGACCATCGCGACATCGATGCGGCATTGCGCGACCTCGGCCAGCAGGGCCGCGGTGTTGCCGACGCGGGTGGAGAGCGCGATGCCGGGATGGGCGGCGAGGAAGGACGCGATGCGCGCCATGGCGACGTGCGGGCCGGACAGGCCGATGCAGAGGCGGCCACGTTGCAGGGTGCGCAAGGCATCCACCGAGACCTCGAACTGTTCGAGCCGGCCGAGGATCAGGCGGGCGCGCACCAGCAGGTCGCGCCCGGCCTCGGTCAGGTCCAGGCGCGGGCGGCGACGCAGCAGCGGGACGCGGCAGGCGCGCTCCAGCCCGGCGAGCTGGATCGAGACGCTGGGCTGGCTGACGCCGAGATCGGCCGCGGCGCGGGAGAGGCTGCCGGCATCGACCACGGCGACGAAGGTGCGCAGGGCGGCCAGCGTGATCCCGGAGTCGCGCCGGCCGGCCTCGTCGGGCAGCTCAGCCATCGCGGCGGACGTTCCAGAAGGTGGGGAAGCCGTTCAGCACGCCCTGGAGGTTGCGGCGATAGGCGGTGGGCTGGAAGAACGCGCCGACCGGCATGAAGGGCACGTCCGCGAAGGCCTGCAGCTGCACGCGCGCGGAGATGGCCTTGCGGGCGCCGAGGTCCGGCGCGTCGAAGAATTCCAGCCGCAGCGCCTCCAGCTGCGGGCTGGTCGGCCAGCCTGGGGCGGCGCTGCGGCCGGTGCCGCGGGTCGAGGGATGCACGGCGGGATTGGTCCAGCCGATGCCGTCCTGCATGTTGATGTAGATCGACCAGCCGCCCTGTTCGACCGGTTCGGTCTTGGCGCGGCGTTGCAGCACGGTGCCCCAGTCGGTCACGGCGTAGTCGATGTTCATGCCGAGCTTCTTCAGCATGTCGGCGGCCACGTCGCCGGCGGCCTTCATGGCGGGGTAGTCGAGCGGGGCCATCAGCACGGTGCGCTCGCCCTTGTAGCCGCTTTCGGCCAGCATCTTCCGGGCGCGGGCGAAGTTGCGCGGGCCGGTCAGGACCTCCATCCCGGCCCCGCTGGCCATCGGCGTGCCAGGGGTGAAAATGCCGAGCGGCAGGTTGACCAGGCTGGCATCCGAGGTGACGGCCTGCATGAATTCGGTCTGGTCGATGGCGGCGAGCACGGCGCGGCGGACGAGGGGGTTGTCGAAGGGCGGCACCAGGCAGTTCGGGCGCAGCAGCAGCATGTTGCCGCCGTGGTCGGTGGTGCGGACCACCACATCGGCGCGGCGCTTGAGCATCGGCAGGAGGTCCAGCGCGGGCGAGTCCCACCAATCCTGCTCGCCGGCGGCGAGTGCGGCGGCGGCGGTGGCGGCATCGGGCAGGGTGGTCCATTCGACGCGGTCGAAATGCGCCACCTTCGGGCCGGCGGTCCAATCGGGCGTGCCGCCCTCGCGCGGGCGGTAGGCGGCGAAGCGGGCATAGGCGTTGCGCGCGCCGGGGACGCGTTCGTCGGGCAGGAAGCGATAGGGGCCGCTGCCGATCACCTCGGGGATCTGCTTGAACGGATCGGTCTGCGCCAGGCGCTCGGGCATCATCATGCAGGTGAAAGTGGGCACCTTGCCCAGCGCGTCGGCCAGGCTGGGGAAGGGGCGCTTGAGGCGGAAGCGGATGGTGCGGTCATCCGGGGCGGACAGCTCGTCGGTCGCTTCCATCAGCGTGCGGCCATAGGCGTCGCGCGCCGCCCAGCGGCGGATGCTGGCCACGCAGTCGCGCGCCAGCACCGGGGTGTTGTCGTGCCAGAGCAGGCCGGGGCGCAGGGTGATGCGCCAGAGCTTGCCGTCGTCTTCCACGGTGTGGCCCTCGGCCATCTGGGGCGAGGACTCGAAGTTGCCGTTCTGGCCGTACAGCGTGTCGAACACCATGTAGGCGTGGTTGCGCACCACCCAGGCCGAGCTGAAATGCGGGTCGAGGAAGCTCAGGTCAACCGGCGGGATGTAGCGCAGCGTGGTGCGCGACTGGGCGCGGGTGATGGCCGGGGCGGCGATCGCGACGGCGCTGCCGAGGACCAGGGCGCGGCGGGTGACGGATGTTGTCGGCATGGTGCGTCTCATTAAAGGGCGTCAAGCCAGACCGGGTTGCTCCAGGCGCGGCGGCCTTCGGCATCGACCACGACGATGCGGAAATGGCCGCCGGCGCGGAATTTCTCGAGCGGCAGGCGGGCGCCGCGCAGGTCGGTGCCGTAGGCGGCGAGGCCGGCGGTGCCGCGACCGAGGGCCATCACGGCGCTGGCGGGGCTGCATTCGATGACGATCTCATCGCCTTGGACGGCGATGGCGTGCAGGTCCGGGCCCTGGCTGGAATAGTAGGTGCCGGCCTTCAGGGCGGCGACCAGGGCCTCGGGCTCCAGCGTCTCGGCGCGCACCATCACCCAGGCGCCGAACCAGTCCTGGACCTGGAAATGCGCATCGTCGGTGGCGCAGGCGAGCAGGCGGTGGCCGCGCGCCAGCATGGCGTCGAGGAGCAGCGCGCCGTCGCCGCGATCGATCTTGACCGCGCTGGTGTGGTTGTAGACCTCAACGGCATGGGCGGCGGTGATGCTCTCGGCATCGGCCACGGTCAGGCCGTACCAGGCGGGGTGGGCGATGGCGACATAGGCGCCGGCGGCGGCGCAGCGGGCGGCCAGGGCGGGGGCCATCTCGTCCGGGGGCGTGGGGGCGAAGTCATGCGGCAGACCGACCGCGAGGATGTGCCACATCTCGCCCAGCTCGGTGCGCGGGGCATGGACCTCGGCGCCGGGGATGGTGGTGAAGCGGTTGCTGCGCCAGGGCCGCGTGTCTGTGACGGGGAAGCCGAATTTCGGCAGGAAATGATCGGTGAGCGACAGGAAGTCGTAGCCGGCGTCACGGTACATGGCGCAGACCGCTTCGGGGTCGCGCACCGCGTCCGATGCGGTGGAGTGGGTGTGGATGTTGCCCTTGTAGAATCGGCCCGGTCCCGCCAGCAGGTCCATCGGATCGCCCCTTCCTGTCTGCGGACGATATTATGTACGTTCTATAACAATGGAAAGGGCATAGCGATTAAGCTATGATGACGTCATCACCTGAGGAGCCCCGCGCATGAGCACCGACATCCTGGCCCAGATCGCCGAACGCCTGGACATCAACGGGCGGCACCGGTACGGGCTGTCCGACATCAACCAGATCCAGCACGGCTTGCAGGCGGCCTGGCTGGCCGAGCAGGCGGGCGATCCTGCCTCGCTGATCGCCGCGGCGCTGATGCATGATATCGGCCACATGCTGCACGAGCTGGGCGAGAACCCGGCCGAAGACGGCATCGACGACCGCCACGAGGATATCGGCCACGGTTTCCTGGTGACGCATTTCGGGCCCGAGGTGACCGAGCCGGTGCGCATGCATGTGGCGGCCAAGCGCTATCTGTGCGGCAAGGAGGCGGATTACTTTGCCAAGCTGTCCAAGGATTCGGTGCTGAGCCTGTCGCTGCAGGGCGGGCCGATGTCAGCCGCCGAGATCGCGGAATTCGAGCGCCAGCCGCACTGGCAGGAAGCGGTGCGGCTGCGGCGCTATGACGAAGGGGCGAAGGTGAAGGCGCTGCAGACGCCGCCGCTGTCGCACTTCATGCCGTATGTGGCGCAGGTGTTGCGGGCGGAGGGGTGAAGGGCGGCGGCGCTGCTTTTTGCGCCGGATCGTCCGCGATGGCGAAAGCCTTGGTATCCCGTAGGGATGCCATACAGGCGATTCATGTGGGAGCAAGGCGAGCCGGTCGAGACGAAAAACTTAAGAGTTGTATCAATAGGATACCCGGCAATTTGCCGCCATGAGTCAGTATGATGCCGCCTGACATTGCGACGCCGGAGTGTGGGGGATATTGTGGGGGACGGAGTTATGTATCCCCTGCGGAGCGGCCCCCATGGCGCATGGCAATCTCGATGATCCGACGATCCGCGCGGCGAAGGGGCGGGAGCGCGTTTACCGTCTGAGCGATGGCGGCGGGTTGCTGCTGGAGGTGCATCCCGACCGGCCGGAGCGTCCCGGCCGGCCGGTTGGGCCTGGCCCGAGATCGTGGCTGTGTCGGGTGACGGTGGCGGGCAAGCGCAAGGATATCGGGCTGGGCGGATACCCCACTGTGAGCCTCAAGGAAGCGCGCAACCGGGCCGCGGCTGCCCGCAAGCTGGCCGAGACGGGGGGCGATCCGGCCGAGGAACGCCAGCGCATAGCGGCTGAGCGGGTGGCGCAGCGGGTGGCCAAGGTGGCGGCGAAGGAGCGGACGTTCCGCAACATTGCGGCCGAGTGCGTGACCTCCAAGGCGCCGGAATTCAAGAACCCGCGAACGGCGCTGATGTGGACCGCCTCGCTTGAGGCTTGGGCGCATCCGACGCTGGGCGACATGCCGATTGCGGATATCGACCGGGCGGCGGTGCGGCGGGCGATCGATCCGGTGTGGACCTCGCGCCCGGCGACGGCAAAGAAGGTTTTGCGTCGCATCGCCACGGTGCTGCGCTATGCCGCCGCCCATGGTTGGCGCCTGAATGACAACCCCGCCGACGTGCGGATGCTGCGGCTGGCGGGGCTGCCGAAGCTGCCCGGCGGGCGCGGGCAGCCGTCTTTGCCGTGGGCGCGAATGCCGGCGTTCATGGCGGCGCTGGACCGGATGCCCGGCTTGGGGGCGCTGGCGCTTCGCTTGCTGGCGTTGACGGCGCTGCGATCCGGCGAGGTGCGCAATGCGCGGTGGTCGTGGGTTTCGTTCGATGGCGTGCCGACCCTGACGATCCCGGGCGAAGTGATGAAGGCGAAGAAGTCTTCGGACGTGCAGCCGCATCGCGTGCCGCTGGCCGAGGCGGCGCTTGCGACGCTGGCGCGGGCCTATGGCGAGGCGAACGGCACCTCGGCGAAGGTTGCGGACCTGCCCAAGTTGGCGGCGCTG
>JBIPLY010000244.1:0-6233 GCA_044369385.1 Acetobacteraceae bacterium
GCGGGCTTCAGCCCGCCGAAACACGACGGTTGCGGCGGGCGGTCAGCCCTTGAAGCGCTCGACGTAAGTGGAATCCTCGATGCGCACCACGATGCGCTCGCCGGCCTCGATGAAGGGCGGCACCTGGACCTTGACGCCGTTGGACAGCTTGGCCGGCTTGTAGGAGCTGCTGGCGGTCTGGCCCTTCACCACCGGATCGGCCTCGACCACTTCGAGGATCGCCGTCGAGGGCAGCTTGACCGCCACCGGGTCGCCTTCGACCATGTCGACTTCCACGGTCATGTTGTCCTGCAGATACGGCGCCTGGTCGCCCAGGATCGAAACCGGGATCATCGCCTGCTCGAACGTCTCCGGGTCCATCAGCACCAGGTTCTCGCCGTCGGTGTAGGAATACGTGTATTCCTTCTGCTCGGTCTGCAGCCGCTCGATGGTGTCCGCGGTGCGCCAGCGCTCGTTGGTCTTGTTGCCGGTGCGCAGGTTGCGCATCTCCACCTGGATGAAGGCGCCGCCCTTGCCCGGGGTGATGATCTGCTGCTTCAGCACGGTCCAGCGCTGGCCCTCGTGCTCGATCACCTGCCCGGCGCGGATCAGGTTCGCCTGCTGCTTCATCTCATTTCTCGCGCATGTCGTTCGGAGCGGGGTGTCTAGACGGAACCGGCCGCAGCGGCAAGAACAGGGCACGCAAGGGAGGCTGCCATGCCGTACAGCTATGTGATCGCCGATGTGTTCACCGACCAGGCCTATGGCGGCAATCCGCTGGCGGTGGTGACCGATGCCGAGGGGCTCAGCACGGCGCAGATGCAGGCCATCGCCAAGGAGTTCAATCTCTCGGAGACCACCTTCGTCACGCCGGGCAGCGCCGCGGGCGCGTTCCGGGTGCGCATCTTCACCCCGGCGGCCGAACTGCCGTTCGCCGGGCACCCGATCGTGGGGACCGCCGTGGTGCTGCAATCGCTGGGGCGCACGGCGCCGGATTCGACGGTGTTCGAGCTGAGCGTCGGGCCGGTGCGCGTGGAGCTGGCGCCGGGGCGCGCGGTGTTCTTCCGCGAGGGGCCGCCGGACCTGACCCCGGTGCCGCTGCCTGACGGCCAGATCGCCGCCCTGGTGGGGGCGGATCGGCTGGCCGGCACGCCGATGCAGGCGGGCTATGGCACGACCTTCCTGATGGTCCCGCTGGTCGACCGCGCGGCGGTGGCGGCGGCGCAACTGCGGCGGGAGCAGTGGGACGCGGTGGCCCCGGCCCTGGTCAGCCGCGGCCTGTATGTCCACGCCGTGCTGGGCGCCGCGGACGGGGTGACGCAGGTGCATGCGCGGATGTTCGCGCCCGCCCTGGGGGTGGGGGAAGACCCGGCCACCGGGGCCGCGGCGGCGGGGCTGACCGGATGGCTCCCCGGCCCGGACGGGCTGCACCGCATCGCCATCGCCCAGGGGGTGGAGATGGGGCGGCCCAGCCTGATCCACGCCACGGCGACCCGCACCGGCGGGGCGGTGACCGGGATTTCCATCGGCGGCGGCGCCGTCGTGGTGGGCGAGGGCCGGCTGGTGCGGCTGCCGTGACCTGGCATCCGGAGCGCCTGGCCGCCAGGCTGCCCTATCTGCGCCGGCGCGGGCTGCTGGCGGCCGGGGTGCGGGCGTTCTTCGGTGCGCGCGGCTACCTGGAGGTGGAGACGCCCTATGCCGTGGTGGCGCCGGGCGAGGAGGTGCACCTGGCGACCTTCGCCACCGAGCAGGTCCTGCCGGATGGCGGGCGGCGGGCGCTGCGGCTGCACACCTCGCCGGAATTCGCCATGAAGAAGCTGCTGGCCGGGGGCGTGGGGCGGTGCTTCCAGCTCGCGCGGGTCTGGCGCAACGGCGAGGGCGGCGACCTGCACAGCCCCGAGTTCACCATGCTGGAATGGTACCGGCCGGGCGGCACGATGGACGACCTGATCGCCGAGACCGAGGCCCTGCTGCGCGCGGTGCTGCCGCCGCGCTTCGTCTGCCGGGGGATTGAATGCGGGCTGGAAGAATTTGAAAAACTGACGGTTGCGGAGGCTTTCTCGCGCCATGTCGGCGCCGACCTGCTGGGCACGCTGGACGATGCCCCGGCGCTGGCGGCGCAGGCCGGTGTGCGGCTGCGCGACGGCGAGGACTGGGAAGACCTGTTCTTCCGCCTGCTGCTGGACCGTGTCGAGCCGGCGATCGGGCGCGGGCGGCCGACCTTCCTGACCCATTGGCCGGCGGCCCAGGCAGCGCTCGCCCGGCGCGATCCCGCCGATCCCCGCGTGGCCGAGCGGTTCGAGCTGTTCGCCTGCGGCATGGAACTGGCCAATGCCTTCGTCGAGCTGACCGATCCCGTGGAGCAGCGGGCGCGCTTTGTGGCGGACCGGGCGCGGCGCCACGCGCTGTATGGCGGGCCGGACTGGCCGCTGGACGAGGATTTTCTCGCCGCCCTGGAGCATGGCTTGCCGGACTGCGCCGGGATCGCGCTGGGCTTCGACCGGCTGGCGATGCTGGCCGGGGGCGCGCAGCGGATCGACCAGGTGCTGTGGCTGTGACGGCGCCCTGATTTCGCCATTCGCAGGCCGCAGGCTTTCAGCCGTGGAGGGACATGCGATGCGACACACGATCTTCCTGATGCTGGCGGGGCTGGCGCTGGCCGGCTGCGCGGAGACCGGGCGCAGCGGGTTCGAGGCGCGGATGGGCGGGCTGGTCGGCGCGCCGGAGACCGAGCTGCGGGCGCGCATGGGCACGCCGGCCTATGACCATACCCATGCCGGGCGCCGCTCGATCGCCTATACCGATGCCTGGACCGAAATCCTCCGGCGGCCGGAGGGCGGCTGGATCGAGGTTTCGCGGCTGTGCGAGGTGGTCTTCGCCATGGCCGACGGGGGGGGGGGGGGGTTCCCCCCGGGGGGGGGGGGGGGGGGGGGGGCCGGGGGGGAAGAATTTTCCGGCGAAGGTTTAAGGAAGCAGTTCTTTTTTGAAAAAAAGAACCAAAAAACTTTCCCCCGTTGGCATCCGTCTCCCCCGGGTGAGCCGGATGCCAATGGATAAAGTTTTTTTGCTTCTTTTTGTTCACAAAAAGAAGACGCTTAGGCTTCCTTGATCGCCACGTTCATCGCCCGAACCCCGGCCGCCGGCCCTTCGGGGTGGTTCCACACCGCGCCGACCACGGCGAGGAAATTCGCCCCCGCGCGCACCAGCGGCGCGCAATTGCCCGCGGTTATGCCGCCGATGGCGACACAGGGCAGCTCCATCAGCTCCGACCACCATTCCAGCAGTTCGGGCTCGGCGCGGAACTTGGCGTCCTTGGTGGTGGTGGGGAAGAAGGCGCCGAAGGCCACGTAGTCCGCGCCGTCATCGCCCGCGGTCATGGCAAGGTCGCGGCTGTCGTGGCAGGTGACCCCCATGGTCAGGTCGCCGAGGATCTTGCGGGCAACCGCGGCCGGGGTGTCGGACTGGCCGACATGGGCGCCGTCGCAGCCATGGGCGACGGCCAGGTCGGGGCGGTCGTTCATCAGGAAGGCGACGCCGCGGGATTGCACCACCGGGCGCAGGGCATCGATGGCGCGCTTGAGGGCGGTGTCGTCGAGGTCCTTGAGGCGGAGCTGGACGGCGCCGACGTCGCCCGCGTCGAGGGCTGCCGCCATCAGGTCTGGAAACAGTTTGAGATCAATGGCCGGCGGGGTGATCAGGTAGAGACGGCAGTCATCACTCGCGCCGGCCATCGATTCAGGCTTTACCCTGGTAGATCTCGATGATCTTGGCGAGCATCGCCAGCGCGTCGGCCTTCGGGCGCTGGAAGGTGTTGCGCCCGATGATCGAGCCATTGGCGCCGCCGTCGCGCAGCCCCTTCACCTCGGCATAGAGGCCCTCGAGGTCCTTCGCCTCGCCGCCGGAGAACACCACGATGCGGCGGCCGTTGAAGCTGGCCTGCATCACGTGCTCGACCCGCTTGGCCAGGGTGGAGACGTCGATCTTCTGCGCCTCGTAGACCTTCTTGGCGGCGTCCAGGCCCATGGCGGCGGTCGGCGGCTTCACCTTGATGATGTGCGCGCCCATCAGCGCGGCCATGTGCGCGGCATAGGCGCAGATGTCGACCGCGGTCTCGGCTTCCTTGCTGATGTTCGGGCCGCGCGGATAGGACCAGCACACCACGGCGAGGCCCGCGGACTTCGCCTCGTCGGCCAGCTCGCGCAGCTCTTCCATCTGGTCGAAGGCGTATTCGCTGCCGGGATAGATGGTGAAGCCGATCGCCGAACAGCCCAGCCGCAGCGCGTCGTTCACCGAGGCGGTGACGGCCTGGTCCTTAGACGTCGCCAGCGAATTGGAGGAGTTCATCTTCAGGATGGTCGGGATGGCGCCGGCATAGGAGTCGGCCCCGGCCTCGATCATGCCCAGCGGCGCGGCATAGGCGGAGAGCCCGGCCTCGATGGCGAGCGCGAAGTGGTAATGCGGGTCATAGGCCGCCGGGTTCGGCGCGAACGACCTGGCCGGGCCGTGCTCAAAACCCTGGTCGACCGGCAGGATCACCAGCTTGCCGGTGCCGCCGAGCTTGCCCTCCATCAGGATGCGGGCAAGGTTGCCTTTCGTCCCGGGGTTGTCGCTCTCGTACCAGTCGAGAATCTTCTTGACGCGCTGGGTGATGCGCATGGGGGTCCCTCATTGCTAGCGGCCCCGGCGGAATGAAGCCGGAAGCTCATTGCCGCCGTCTAGCGCAACGGCGCGGGCCTGTCATCCTCCGGGGCGGCCCCCAACCAGTCACGAAGCCGCAAGCTGGCGCCCCGCGCGCCCAGATTGAGCGCCGGCGGGCGATCCGGCAGCACCGTGGCCAGGCTGGCGACGCGCGCGAAGGCGGGGCAGGCAGGGTCGAGCACCAGGATGCGCTGCCCGATGCGGATCGCTTCCATCGCCCGGCCGGGTGCGTCGGCGCAGTCGAGCACATCGGCGCAAGGGGTCGCCGGATGAGTGGCGCGGGCGGCGGCGACTAGCGCGCGCCACCAGCCGGCGCCGGCGAACCGCGCGGCGGCCGGGGCGGAGAGCAGCGTGACCGCCAGGCCGGGCACCAGCGCCGCACAGGCCTGGTCGAGCCCGTGCACGACCACGGCCGGCGGCAGGTTGGAACGATCGCGGGCAGGTGCGGTTGGAAACATGCTTGACAGTCAATTGCCTCGCCCCGATGAATTCAAGTTGGATCGGATGCGGCGGAGGCAGGATTGAGCGAAGAAAGCGAGGCCGAGGCGGCGGCCGTGCGGCTGGAGCAGGCGTTGGAGCGGATTGCCGCCCTGGCGGCGCGGCCGGCGGATGCGGCGCCGGCCGGGTCCGGCGGTGCCGCCACGGTGGATGCCGCAGCCCTGGCCGGGCGGCTGGACACGCTGATCGCGCAGTTGCGCGGCGCGCTGGCATCCTGATGCGGAATCGGGCTGTTCTCGACGGGGCTGTTTGGGGAGTTGCGCCGTGCCGCAAGTGAGTGTCCGGATCAACGGCTACAGTTATTCGGTAGGCTGCGAAGAGGGCCAGGAACACCACCTGGTCGCCATGGCGCGCGAGGTCGAGGGGCGCATCGACAGCATCAAGGCGCTGGGCGGCCAATCCGGCGAAGCGCGGCTGCTGGTGCTGGCGGCGCTGCTGATGGCCGACGAGCTGCACGACCTGCGCATCGAGGCCGACGGGCTGCGCGCGGCCAAGCCGGCAAAAGCCAAGGGTGACGCGCAGGCCAGGCGCCTGGCCAAGATCGCCGCGCGCGCCGAACAGATCGCCGGCGAGCTTGAGTTGCAGCAGGGCGCTCGCGCGCCTACATAGGCCGGGTGGAGCTGCCCGGTGCGTCAGGCACAACATCCCCAGGGCCAATAAGCAACTCCCGGGAGCTGGCTCTGTCGAGGCCTTGGTCTCGTTACCCGGTGCCCACCTGCTCACGCAGGCCTTGGGAGGATGCATTGCCAACGGCCATGGCGGCTCCACACTTCGATGATGATGCGCTTCTGGCAGCCAAGCGCGCGGCACGAACCGCGGCGCTGGCCCGCAGAGCTGGGCTCGACCCCGCGCTGGGGCATGTGCTGGGCGCCCAGTTGCTGGCCGCCATGGCGCCACCGGCCGGGGCGGCGATCGGCGCATTCTGGCCGATGGCCGCGGAGATCGACATCCGGCCGTTGCTGGAGGCATTGCACGCGCGCGGCCATGCGATGCTGCTGCCGGAGACCCCGGCGCGCGGCAACCCACTGATCTTCCGACCTTGGCATCCCGGCATGGCG
>JBIPLY010000024.1:0-18545 GCA_044369385.1 Acetobacteraceae bacterium
CGCGCAGGTCAAGGAGTCCAAGCTCGACCTGGTTGTCGCCGGCACCACCGAAGGCGTGCTGATGGTGGAGTCCGAGGCGCAGGAACTGTCCGAGGCGGACATGCTCGGCGCGCTGAAGTTCGGCCATGACGGCTTCCAGGCGGTGATCCAGGCGATCATCGAGCTGGCCGAAGTGGCCGCCAAGGACCCCTGGCCGCTGCCCGAGCCCTCGGCCGAGCAACTGATCCTGAAGGCGCGCGTCGATGCGCTGGGCCGCGCGGCGATCGCCGAGGCCTACAAGGAGCCGCTGAAGCAGGTGCGCCAGGACAAGGTGGGCGCCGCCAAGAAGGCCGCCGCCGCCGCGATGGCCGCCGAGGGGCTGGAGCCCGACAAGGCCAAGGGCCTGTTCAAGGCGCTTGAGGCCGACATCGTCCGCAACGCCATCCTGGACACCGGCCTGCGCATCGACGGCCGCGACACCAAGACCGTGCGCCAGATCGTCGCCGAAGTGGGCGTGCTGCCGCGCGCCCATGGCTCGGCCCTGTTCACCCGCGGCGAGACCCAGGCGCTGTGCGTGGCCACCCTCGGCACCGGGCAGGACGAGCAGATCATCGATGCGCTGGAGGGCGAGTACCGCGAGCATTTCATGCTGCACTACAACTTCCCTCCGTACTCCGTGGGCGAGGCCGGCCGCATGGGCTCGCCCGGCCGTCGTGAGATCGGGCATGGCAAGCTGGCCTGGCGCGCGATCCATCCGGTGCTGCCGACCAAGGCGAATTTTCCCTACACGCTGCGGGTGGTCTCCGAGATCACCGAATCCAACGGCTCGTCCTCGATGGCGACCGTCTGCGGCACCTCGCTGTCGCTGATGGATGCCGGCGTGCCGCTGCTGCGCCCGGTGGCGGGCATCGCCATGGGGCTGATCAAGGAAGACCGCGGCTTCGCGGTGCTGTCGGACATCCTGGGCGACGAGGATCACCTCGGCGACATGGACTTCAAGGTGGCCGGCACCGAAGCGGGCATCACCAGCCTGCAGATGGACATCAAGATCACCTCGATCACCATGCAGATCATGGAAGTGGCGCTCGGCCAGGCCAAGGACGGGCGGCTGCACATCCTGGGCGAGATGGCCAAGGCGATCACCGGCAACCGCACCGAGGTGGCGCAGACCGCGCCGCGCATCTCGATCATCCAGGTGCCGAAGGAGAAGGTGCGCGAAGTGATCGGCACCGGCGGCAAGGTGATCCGCGAGATCGTGGAGAACACGGGCTGCAAGATCGACATCGAGGATGACGGCACCATCAAGGTCGCCTCCAACGACAGCGCCAAGGCGCAGGCGGCGATCGACTGGATCCGCGGCATCGTCGCCGAGCCGGAGATCGGCGTGATCTACACCGGCAAGGTGGTGAAGACCGCCGAATTCGGCGCCTTCGTGAACTTCCTCGGCTCCAAGGACGGGCTGGTGCACATCAGCGAGCTCCAGCAGGGCCGGGTGAACAAGACCACCGATGTGGTCAACCAGGGCGACAGCGTGAAGGTCAAGGTGCTGGGCTTTGATGACCGCGGCAAGGTGAAGCTGTCGATGCGCGTGGTCGACCAGGCCACCGGGGCGGACATCACCGAGCAGGTCGGGCCGAAGGCCGGCGGCGGCGAGCGCCCCGATCGGGGCGAGCGCAGCGATCGGGGCGAGCGCGGCGGCGAGCGCCGTGGCCGCGGCGAGCGGGCCGAGGGCTGATCCGCACGGCTGACGATATCCCGGGGGCGGGCCTCGCCCCCGGGGTGACGGATTTGCTACATACGCCGGCAACGGTCGCCGAATCGGCCGCTCCGCAACGAAGCAACGGGACGACATGAAGGCGATCAACGCGATCCGGATGGGCGGGGCAGATGTGTTGCCGCTGGTCGAGGGCGGCAAGGGCGTGGCCGTGTCGAACGGCATCACCGCCGGGCACTGGGCGGCGGGCGGCGGGGCGGGGACGCTTTCGGCGGTCAATCCCGACAGCTACGACGCCGAGGGCCGGCCGATCCCGCAGATCTACCACGCCAAGACCCGCAGCGCGCGGCATGACGAGCTGGTGGCCTATGGCATCCAGGGCGGCATCGAGCAGGCGCGGCGCGCGCACGACATCTCCGGCGGGCGCGGGCGCGTGCATATGAACATCCTGTGGGAGATGGGCGGGGCCGAGCGGGTGGCCAACGGCATCATGGAAAGTGCCCGCGGGCTGATCCACGGCATCACCTGCGGCGCCGGCATGCCCTATCGCCTGTCGGACATCGCGCAGAAATTCAACGTCCACTACTACCCGATCATCTCCTCTGCCCGGGCCTTTGGCGCGCTGTGGAAGCGGGCCTACCACAAGGCGGCGGACCTGCTGGGCGGGGTGGTGTACGAGGACCCCTGGCTGGCCGGCGGGCATAACGGGCTGTCCAATTCCGAGGACCCGAACAAGCCCGAGGACCCCTATCCCCGGGTGCTGGCGCTGCGCAAGCTCATGCGCGAATTCGGCCTGGGCGAGACGCCGATCATCATGGCCGGGGGCGTGTGGTGGCTGGAGGAATGGGAGCACTGGATCGACAATCCGGAGCTGGGCCCGATCGCCTTCCAGTTCGGCACTCGCCCGCTGCTGACCCAGGAAAGCCCGATCGGGGCGGCCTGGAAACGCCGGCTGATGACGCTGAAGGAGGGTGATGTCTTCCTGAACCGCTTCAGCCCGACCGGGTTCTATTCCTCCGCGGTGAACAACAGCTTCATCCGGGAACTGCGCGACCGCAACGACCGCCAGATCGGCTTTGCCAGCGAGCCCACCGGCGAGATGGCCGCCGAATACGGCGTCGGGCCGCGCCGCCGCATCGTCTATGTCACCGCCAGCGACCGCGATCGCGCGATCGCCTGGGAGGCCGCCGGCTTCACCGAGGCGCTGCGCACGCCGGATTCGACGCTGATCTTCGTGACGCCGGAGAAGGGGCAGGAAATCCTGGCCGACCAGGTCGCCTGCATGGGCTGCCTCAGCCAGTGCCGCTTCTCCAACTGGTCGCAGCACGCCGAAGACCTGACCAACGGCAAGAAGGCCGATCCGCGCAGCTTCTGCATCCAGAAGACGCTGCAGGACATCGCCCACAACAGCGACAGCGACGCGGTGCTGGACCGCAACCTGATGTTCTCCGGGCACAACGCCTATCGGTTTGCCTCCGACCCGTTCTATGGCAACGGATTCGTGCCGACGGTTCGGCAGTTGGTGGAGCGGATTCTCACCGGGAGGTAGGAAGGAAGAGTCTTCTTTTTGTGAACAAAAAGAAGCAAAAAAACTTTCTCCGTTCGCAAGCATGGGCGAACGGATGAAAGTTTTTTGGTTCTTTTTTTCAAAAAAGAACGCGCTTTCTTGCTATCGCAGCGGCGTCGGCACCCTTGGCACCGGCAAGGTCCCCAGCGGCGCCGGCGGCGGCGAGCGGTCAGGCCCGGGGGTTTCCAGCGGCTGGGCATCGACCGGCCCGGCATCCGGCGCGGCCGGGACGGTGACCTGCAGCGCCTCCTTCATCGTGCGGCGGACCTGGAATTCGAATTCCACGTTCATCTCGCTCATCAGGTCGCGCACGAAGGCATAGAGCTCGTCGCGCACCGCGCGCTCGGATTCGCCGCGGATCGGCCGCACCTGCACCACCCGCGCGCGCGCCTCGCCCAGCCGGCTGCCGGCTTCGTCCACCAGTTCCACCCGCACCGCCAGCGATGCCTGGTACTCGCGCGGGCCGCGGGTGATCGAGGCGTCCTCGATGATGAAGGCGGCGCGCCCGCTGTTGCCGCCGGCGCCCAGCCGGTCTTCGGCCATGCGGCGCAGCGCCTCGCGCGGCTGGATCGGCGCCAGGTGCTCCACCCGCCGGGCGCTGCCGCGCGGGGCCCAGCTGTCGTCGATCTCGACGCGCCCGACATCGAGCTTGATCCCGGGCAGATAGTCGTAGGTCGGCGGCGGGTAGCTCGCCGGCGGCGCATCGTCGCCGCACCCGGCGAGGGGCATGGCGAACAGCGGGGCGAGCAGCAGGGCGCGGCGCGAAACGATCATGGGCGCAAACTGCCGCTGTCGCCGAAGCCGGTCAATGGTTCCGGGTGCCGGCTGGTGCCGGTCAATGGTTCCGGATGCCGGCTGGTGCCGGTCAATGGTTCCGGATGCCGGCTGGTGCCGGTCAATGGTTGCGCACTGCGGCGCGGTCGAAGCGGAAGTCGACCTTGCAGAACTCACAGGTCATCACGATGGTGCCGTCGCTGGTTGCCATGTGATCCAGGTCGTCGGGGGGGAACGTCTCCAGGATGCCGGCCAGGCGCTGGCGCGAGCAGCGGCAGCCATAGGCCAGGGCGCGGGGCAGGTCGGCGGCGACGCCTTCGGTGTGGAACAGGCGGAACAACAGCTGTTCCGGGGACAGCGAGTCGTCGAGCAGCTCGGCGTCGGAGACGGTGGCGGCCAGGACGCTGGCGGTGGTCCATGCGTCGTCCTGGGCCGCGGTGTCCAGCTCGGGCGCGATGCCGCCGCCCGCGGCGATCCGCTCCAGGATCAGCGCGCTGGCGCGCCAGCCCTGCTTGGTGCGGGCGCAGGCCAGGCGGATGGTGCTGTGCAACTGCTCGGAGGTGGCGAAATAGTGCAGCGCCATGTCGGACAGGGTGTGGCCGTCGATCGCCACGATGCCCTGGTGGCGTTCCGTGTCCGGGCCCTGGTCAACGGTGAAGGCCAGGTAGCCCTGGCCCAGCAGGGCGGCGGCACTGGGGTTGGCGCCCAGGGTGGCCAGGCGCTCGGCATCGGCGCGGGCGTAGAAGCGCAGCGCGCCGGCCTCGGTGCAGTCGGCGACCAGCATGCCGACGGGGCCTTTGCCTTTCGCCTGGAGGCTGAAGGAGCCGCGGAATTTCAAGGCGGTGGCCAGGGCGGCGACCAGGGCCAGGGCCTCGCCGGCCAGGCGGGTGACCGCATCGGTGTTGTCGTGGCGCGACAGCAGGGCGTCGGCCAGCGGGCCGAGCCGCACCAGGCGGCCGCGCACCGGGCGGTCCGGCAGGTGGAACGGCACCACGCCGCGCGGCACGACCAGGTCGGGCACGGGCGGGCGGTCGGCGTCGAGGAAGGCGGGGGCCTGGTAGGCGGAGGGTTCGGACATGGCACCAAGATAGGCAGCCGGGCGCGCCGCCGCTACCTTGCGCGGATGCAGGACAGAATCGACATCGCGGTGCGGGCGTTGCGCGGGGAGGATGCCGAGGCGGCAGCGGCGCTGATCCGCCTGGCCTTCGCCCGCCAGAGCGTCGCCACCGATCCGCCGGCCTCGGCGCTGCGGGAGAGCGGGGCGGCGATTTGCGCCACCCTGGCAGCGCCCGGGGCGGGCGGGTTCGCGGCCTGGGACGGCGCGGCCATGGCGGGCTGCGTGGTGTGGCAAGTTGCGCCGCCGGGGGTGTATCTCGGCCGGCTCGCGGTGCATCCCGATGCGCGGGGCCGCGGGGTGGCGCCGCGGCTGGTTTGCGCGGTGGAGCAGGTGGCGCGCGGGCTGGGGCTTTGGCGGGTGTGGCTGTCGACGCGGCTGGTGCTGGCGGACAACCGGCGGCTGTTCGCGCGGCTGGGGTTCGTGGAGACGCAGCTGCATGCGCATCCGGGGTACGATCGGCCGACGTTTGTGGATATGGAGAAGGCGGTTTAAGGAAGAGTCTTCTTTTTGTGAACAAAAAGAAGCAAAAAAACTTTATCCGTTGGCATCCGCCTCTCCCAGGGGAGACGGGTGCCAATGGGTAAAAGTTTTTTGGTTCTTTTTTTCAAAAAAGAACCGCTTACTTCCTCTTCGGCTGATGGAACTCAAACGGCGGATAATCCTTGGTGATATCGCTCACCACCTCGATCACCGCCGGCGCGTTCGAGGCCAGGGCTTCGCCCAGCGCCCGGGTCAGCCCCGCCGCGTCCTCCACCCGCCAGGCGCCGACGCCGAAGCTGCGGGCATAGGCGACGAAGTCCGGGTTGGTCAGCACCGAGCCGGAATGCCGCCCGTCGAACAGCCGCTGCTGGTCGCGCAGCACGTTGCCGTAGCTGGCGTTGTTGACCACCACGGTGACCAGGTTGATGCCGAACTGCATGGCGGTGGCCAGGTCCGAGCCGCCGAACAGGAAGCCGCCATCGCCGCAGATCGAGACCACCGGCTTGTCGGGATGCGCCACCTTGACGCCCAAGGCCGTCGGGAAGCCGTAGCCCAGCGTGCCGTTGAAGCCCGAGGTGATCATGGTGCGCGGCTTGTAGACCGGCAGGCCGTACCAGGCGATGTAGGCGACCTGGGTGACCTCGTCGACGATCAGCCCGTCCTCGCCGACGGCGGCGCGGATCGCCTCGACCAGGCCGTATTGCGGCTGGGCTTTTGACACCTTCGCCAGCGCGACCTCCTTGGCCGCGGCGATGGCGGCGCGGCGGCTGGTGCCGGGGTTCTTGGCCACGGCGTCGCACAGCGCCTTGGCGCCGTCCTTGGCGTCGGCCACGATCGGGACGTCGACGGTCAGGCGGCGGTGCTCGGCCGCGTCGATGTCGATGCGGGCCAGCTTCAGCCCGGCCGGCGACGGCGCCCAGCGGCCGAGCGGCACATCCAGCCGCGTGCCGATGCCAATGAGAAGGTCGCATTTGTCCCACAGCTCGAAGCCGGCCACGGTGCCGATCGAGAGCGGGTGGCGGCTGTCCACCACGCCCTTGCCGGTGCGGAAGCTGACCACCGGGGCGCCGATCTTCTCGGCCAGCGCCAGCACCTCGGGCCCGGCATGGGTGGCGCCGCCGCCGACCCAGATCATCGGGAAGCTCGCCGCATCGACCAGCTTGGCCAGGGCAGCGATCTTCTCCGGGTCCGGCACCGGCGGGGCATGGCGGGGCAGCGGCGCCATCGGGGTGACTTCGGCGGCGGCCGGGAACATGTCCCACGGCATCTCCACGGCGACGGGGCCGGGGCGGCCGCTGGTCATCGCCTGGAAGGCGCGGGCCATCACCTGCGGCGCGTCGGTGGGGTGTTCGATGCGCTCGGCGAATTTCAGCATGGATTTCAGCGTGGCGAGCTGGTCCGGCATTTCATGGAGCTGACCGCGACCACGGCCGATCATGGCGCTGGGCACCTGGCCGGTGATGCACATGACCGGTGCATTGACACCCCAGGCGGTGAGCAGGGCGCCCATGGTGTTCATCACGCCCGGCCCGGGCACCACGGTGAAGGCGCTGGGGCGGCCGGTGGATTGGGCGTATCCCAGCGCCATGTAGGCGGTGGTCTGCTCGTGGCGCGCGTTCAGCACCCGCAGCTGGTTGGCGTTGCGGGCGAAGGCGTCGAACAGGCCGTACATCTGCACGCCGGGCAGGCCGAAGATGGTGTCGACACCGTGGCGCAGCAGGGAATCGACGATGGCGTCGCCGCCGGTCATGCGAGGCATGGCGTGCTCCTGGGGTTTCCTTGGCCCCATGCTGGCACGCCGTGGCGCGACGTCAATCCGGCAGCGTCAATCCGGGTCAGGACTCGCGGATGCCGGCCAGGCGCAGGCCGCGCACATAGTGCTCGCGGTCCTCGGCGCGCTCGAAGGGGCTGGCGGCGATGAAGCGGGCGATGCTGAACTCGGGCTCGATGTCCAGCAGGCGGGTGCGCACCGACTCGGCCTCGGACTTGGCGCCGAGATGGCCGAGGGCGGCGAGGTAGGGCTTGCAGGCCGCCGAGAAGGCCGGGTTCATCTGGCTGACCTCGCGGCCGATGTCGACCGCCTGTTCGTGCTGGCGCTTCAGCAGGGCGATGATGATGCGGGCGGTGTCGTAGAAATAGGCCTGCGGGTCGAAGGGCGAGAGCTGCTTGTAGCGCGCCACCCGGCGCTCGGCCTCCGGCAGGTCGCCGAGATAGGCGAAGGCGACGCCGGACAGGTTCCAGGCCATCGCCAGGTTCGGATTGAGCATCAGCGCGCGTTCGTGCAGCGCGATCGCCTCGCGCAGGCGGTGGTGCAGGAAGGCGCGGACGTGGCCGGCGATGGTCAGCGCCTTGGCGTCCTGCGGATCGAGCGTGATGGCGCGTTCGGCCAGGCGCCCGGCCTCGGCCATCACCTCGGCGGGCGCATCGGCCCAGCCCTGGCCGACCAGGAACATCTGCCAATAGGCGAACCAGGCATGGGCGGCGGCGTAGTCCGGCTCCTGTTCCACCGCGCGGCGCAGCAGGTCGCCGGCTTCCAGGAACAGCGGCTTGTCCAGCCGGCTGATCAGCGGCATGGCGCGCAGCACCAGGTCATAGGCGCCGGCATCCTGCGACGGGCGGGCGGTGACGCGCTGTGCCTCGATCAGCAGGATCTCGGGGTCGATCTGCGCCACCACCTCGGCGGCGACGTCGTCCTGGAGCGTCAGCAGGTCGGTGGCATCGCGGTCGAAGCGCTGCGACCAGACCATCTGGTTGCCGGCGCGCAGGTCCAGCAGGCGCAGGCTGATGCGCAGCCGCTCGCCGACGCGCTGGATGGTGCCGTCCAGCAGGAAGTGGATGTCAAAGGCGCGACGGATCTGCATCTCGTCGCGGGTCTGGGTGGCGTAGCGGGCGAGCGAGGAGGAGGAGACCAGGAAGATCCAGCGGAAGCGGGCCAGGGCGCTGGTGATCTCGTCGGCCAGGCCCGTGGACAGATGCGCCTCGGCCTCCGTCGTGCCGATCATCTGCAGCGGCAGTACGCCGACGCGCGCGCCGCCGCGGGTGGTGGCGCGCACTTCGCCGCGCTCCATGCGCTCGACACTGCGCGGCTCCCGGCCCTCGCCGCGGGATTCGCGCGGTTCGCCCCGGGATTCGCCGCGGGACTCGCGCGGTTCCATGCGCGCATCGAAGCGCGGCTCGCGGGGGGATTGGCGCAGCTCCGGGCGCGGGGCGGGCGGGGGCGGCGGGGTGCGGACCGGGGCGGGGCCGGCGGCGCGGATCTCCTGTGCCAGGCGCTGGGTTTCCTCGGACGGCTCGGCGTCCAGCATGTCCTGGAGCACGGCGCGGCAGCGCTCATAGGCCTGGATCGCCATGCCGCGCTCGCCGCGCGTGGCATAGGCGCGCATCAGCGCCCGCCAGGCGCCTTCATGCGTGCGGTCGATGGCCAGGAGCTGCTGGGCGGCGGGGATCACCGTTTCCGGGTCGTCCTTTTCGCGCAGCAGGGTCTCGGCCAGGGTGCGGGCGCGGTCGCGCAGGCGTTCGCGCTCGCCGGCCAGCCACTGGTCGAAGCTGGGGTCGACGCCGTCGAGGTCCTCCAGCAGCTCGCCGTCCAGCAGGGTCAGCGCCTGCGGCTTGCTGGTGGAGGCGCGCAGCACTTCCTCGACATCGACCCAGACGGTGCCGGGGCGCAGGGTGAGGTGGTCGCGCTGCACCGACATGATCTGGCTGCCGACCGGGTTCAGCGCCTCCAGCAGGCGGTGGATCTCCTGGCGCAGCGAGGCGCGGGCCTGTTCGTCCGGCCGGCGGCTCCACAGCAGCTCGGCGAGCTTGCTGCGCAGCACCGGGCGCGGCGACGAGAGGGCAAGGATGGCCAGCAGCGCGCGGGTCTTGCGGCCGGTGGGCAGGATGTTCTCGCTGGTCAGCGTCCAGGCTTCCATCTGGCCGATCAGGCGCAGGCGGACGAGGACGGGGTCAGCAGGGGATGGGAGGGAGGCGGACGTGGCACGCTCCTGTCAAACAGGTCGTCATGGCCACCATCAATGGCGCGCTTGTCACGTCGTGACAAGTAAAATATTAACGATTTTCCCCGCGCTGCCGTCCGGTCAGATCGCCGATTCGTGCAGGATCCGCCGCGCATCGCCACGCCAGGGGCCGTGATAGCGCGCCAGCCAGTGCTCGGCCTGGGTGGGCGCGCCGGCGGCGATGGCCTCCAGCGGGGCGAGGTGGATGGTCTCGTCGCGGCCGCTGGCGTCGCGGCGGGCGCGGGCGCGCAGGCCGTCGCGGGAAATCGCCAGCGCCTCGCGCATCAGGTCGCGCAGCGTGCCCTTCTGCCAGGGCGTGTCCAGCGCGGTGCGCGGCACCAGCGGGCGCAGCGCGGCGAATTCGGTCCAGGGCCGGCTGGCCACCAGGGCGGTGGCGGCGGCCAGGGCGGCTTGGTCGTAGAACAGGCCGACCCAGAAGGCGGATTGGGCGATCATCATTTCGGCGCTGCCGGCATCGGCGCCGCGCATCTCGATGTAGCGCTTGAGGCGGGCATCGGTGAAGGCGGTGGTCATGTGGTCGGCGAAGTCGCCGATCGTCGCTGGGCCGGTTTCGTTCGCGCCGAGCTTGCCGTCGATGAAGTCACGGAAAGAGCGGCCGGAAAGGTCGATGTACTTGCCGTCGCGATAGGCGAAATACATCGGCACGGTGTCGACCAGCCAGGTGGCATAGCGCTCGAAGCCGAAGCCGTCCTCGAACACCACGCCGGGGATGCCGCTGCGGGCATTGTCGGTGTCGGTCCAGACATGGCTGCGATAGGAGAGGAAGCCGCAGGGCTTGCCCTCGACGAAGGGCGAATTGGCGAACATGGCCGAGGCCAGGGGTTGCAGGGCAAGCCCGATGCGCAGCTTGGCCACCATATCGGCCTCGCTGTCGTAATCGAGGTTGACCTGCACGGTACAGGTGCGGGTCATCATGTCCAGGCCGCGGCTGCCGACCTTGGGCATATACGCCTTCATGATGGCGTAGCGGCCCTTGGGCATCCAGGGCATGTCCTCGCGCCGGTTCAGCGGGTGGAAGCCGAGCGGGGCGAAGCCGAGGCCCAGTGCATCGGCCACCGGGCGGACCTCGGCGTAATGCGCCTCCAGCTCGGCGCGGGCCTGGTGCAGGTCGGTGGTCAGGCCGCCGGAGAGTTCGAGCTGGCCGGCGGGTTCCAGCGAAATGGCGGCATAGGTGTTGCTGGACAGGCCGATCGGGTTGCCGCGGTCCAGGATCGGCTTCCAGGTGCCAGGCGCGCCGGCGGCGATGCCCTCCAGCACCGCGCGGATGCCATTTGGCTCGTAGGCCGGGGTGGACAGGTCGGTGTGGCGGAAGCCGAATTTCTCGTGCTCGGTGCCGATGGCGAAGCGGTCGCGCGGCTTGCAGCCGACGGCGATGTGCTCGGCAAGCTGGCGCAGCGAGGCGATCGGCGTCGCGTCGCCCTCTCCGGGATTGGACATGGATGTTCCGTTCGTTCTGGCCGCGTCACTGTGCCGGGGGGCCGGCGTCTGCGTCTAGATAGCCATGCGCGGGCGGCTGCAACAGGGCCAGCCCGACAATCGCCGCCGTCTCCGCCCGCAGGATGCGGGGGCCGAGGCTTGCCGGCCGCACGAAACCCTGGCGCCGCAGCAGCACCGCCTCGGCCGGGGTGAAGCCGCCTTCCGGCCCGACGAGCAAGGCGGCAGGCGAGTCGCTGGCGGTCAGCGGCGGCGCGCCGGCCCGTTCCAGCGCCACCGCGAGCACCCGTCCGGCCGGCCATTGCGCCAGCAGCATGTCCAGCCGTTGCGGGTCTGCCATGCGCGGCACGGTGAGGCGCTCGCATTGTTCGGCCGCCTCGATGGCGATGGCACGCAGCCGGTCCAGGTTCAGGCGGGCGGTGTTGGTGCGCGCGGTGAACACCGGCAGGAGGGCGGAGGCGCCCAGCTCGGTGGCTTTTTCCACCACCAGGTCGGTGGCATCGCGCTTCAGCGGGGCGAAGACCAGCCAGAGATCGGGTTCCGGGGCTTGCGGGCGGGTCTGGGTCTCGGCCAGCAGCGTCGCGCGGTCCTTTCGGATGGCGCCGATGCGCCCGGCCCATTCGCCGTCGCGGCCGTTGAACAGGCGCAGGCTGGCGCCGGGGCCGAGGCGCATGACGGTGCCGAGATAGTGCGCCTGCCCGGCGGAGGCCGCCAGTTCGGCGCCGGCGGCCAGGGCATCGGGGACGAAAAGCCGGGGGGAGGTGTTGGTGGCGGTCATCACACGGGGCAGAGTAGCACCCATGGCGCATACCGACATCGTGACCACGGGATGGGTGGCAAGCCTGCCGGCGGGCTGGCGGCCCTATGCGCTGCTGGTCCGGGCCGACCGGCCGATCGGGTTCTGGCTGCTGTTCCTGCCCGGGCTGTGGGCGATCCTGCTGGCCGCACCCGGGGTTGCGGCGGGGGGCTGGCTGATCGGGCTGTTCCTCGTCGGCAGCGTCGTGATGCGCGGGGCGGGCTGCGTGGTCAACGACATGTGGGATCGCGACCTGGATCGGAAGGTGGCGCGCACCGCGGGGCGGCCGCTGGCCAGCGGGGCGCTGCGGATGCGCCAGGCGGCCGGGTTCCTGGCAGTGCTGCTGGGGCTGGGGCTGATGATCCTGCTGCAGTTGAACGGGCTGGCGCAGGGGCTGGGGGTGGCCTCGCTGGCCCTGGTGGCGCTGTATCCGCTGGCCAAGCGGGTGACCTGGTGGCCGCAGCTGATGCTGGGCGTGACCTTCGGCTGGGGGGCGCCGATGGGTTTTGCGGCCGCGGCCGACACGCTGACCCCGGCGGCGGGGCTGCTGTATGGCGCGGCGATCGCCTGGATCCTGGGCTACGACACGATCTATGCCCATCAGGACCGCGAGGACGATGCGCTGATCGGGGTGCGGTCGACGGCGCGGCGGTTCGCGGCGCGGGCGCGGGGGTTTGTCGGCGGCTGCTACGCGGTGGCGGTCGCGCTGCTGCTGCTGGGGGGCTGGGTGGCGGGGCTGGGCTGGGGGTTCTTCGCGGTCATGGCGGTGCCGGCCGGGCTGCTGGCCTGGCAGGTGGTGCGGCTGGACATCGATGCGCCGGCGCGCTGCCTGCGGCTGTTCCATGCCAACCGCGAGGTGGGGCTGGCGGTGGCACTGGCGATCCTGGTTGGCCGCGTATGAGACGCGCGGCGTGAACCGGCGGGAGTTCATCCTGGCCAACACCGTGGCGCAGCGCGCGGTGCTGGTGCCGGAGATCACGCTGCGGCTGGCGAGCGAAATCACGCCGATCTGGCAGGCGACCGAGGACTGGCTGGCCGAGCGCAACATCGCGCCGCCGTTCTGGGCCTTCGCCTGGCCGGGGAGCCAGGCGCTGGCGCGCCACATCCTGGACCGCCCGGCGCTGGTGGCGGGCCGGCGGGTGCTGGACTTCGCGGCTGGCTGCGGGCTGGCCGCGATCGCCTGCGCGCGGGCTGGTGCGGCGCAGGTGGAGGCCGCGGAGATCGACCCGATGGCCGATGCCGCCACGCTGCTCAATGCCGAGCTGAACGGCGTGACGGTTTGCATCGCCGGCGACGTGGTTGGGCAGGACTGCCGCTGGGACCTGATCGTGACCGGCGATGTCTGTTACGAGGGCCCGATGGCGGAGCGCATCATGCTCTGGCTGCGCCGCATGGCGGGCAGCGCGGAGGTGTGGATGGCCGATCCCGGCCGCGCCTATCTGCCGCGCGAGGGCATGACGCGGCTGGCCAGCTACACCGTGCCGACCACGCGCGAGCTGGAGGACCGCGACCAGCGCGAGGTGGTGCTGTATCGGGTGGAGCCATAGCGGGCTGGACCGAATCGTCGGCTTGGATATGATGCGACTCATTCGCAATCGCACCACATGGAGTCGCGCATGTCCCCTGTTCGGATCGTCGAACTGCCGACTGGCATGACCATGGCCCTGGGCGTCGGCCGCCCGCTGCCGGCGCCCGAGAAGCCCGTGGATACACGAAAGGCTTGACCCGGCAGGCGCGGATTCGGTTCACTGCGCGAAACAACCGACTCGGGTGAGCCATGGCCTTGCCACGCCCCGACGACGTCGCCCCGCCGTCACCGCGCCCGCCGTCACCGCGCCTGCCGCCGCCGCGCCTGATGCGCTGGATCGCGCCCGCGCTGCTGCTGTTGATTGCCGCCGGGCTGTCGCCGTTGTGGTGGGCAGCCACCGCGCCGCCGCACCTGCCCGTCATCGCCATGCAGCGCGATGCCGGCGGCACCCTGTTGGTGCCCACCAGTGCCCTGCGCCCGCCCAGCCCCCATGCCCGGCTGGAAGCCGCCGGACTGGCGGCCGTCTTCGTGGTGCGCGATGGGCGGGCGCATCTGACCCCGATCCGCCTTGGCAAGCTGCACCCCACCACGGCCGAAGTCCATGACGGGCTCGACGGCGCTGCCCGCATCGTGGCCAATCCGCCGCGCGGGCTGGAAGACCGGCACCGCATCGCCGGGCCGTAGGGCCGGACGATCCCGTGGCGCGATGCGCGACCGGGTGGCGCTTGCCGCCAGGGCAATCAGGTGAAGGCTGAGCCTTGCTTGTTCATCCGATTGCACCCCTTGCCACTCCGGCGCTTGCCGCAATCCGCCCTGGCTGCTTTCCTGCATCGGTGGATCGGGCAAGCCCGTCACCGGGGCCGCCGCAAGGCACTGCGCGATCGACGGTTCCACCTCCACCCGGTCAGGGGCTAGGCAATGCGCGTTCTGGTGCCGGGGAGCGACGGCCTGATCGGTGCGGCGGTGGCGACGCGGCTGCGGGCCGAGGCGATCGAGGTGGTGCGCTTCGACATCAGCGCGGGCCAGGATGTGCTGGATCCGGTGGCGGTGCGGACGGCGGCCGCGGGATGCCAGGGGATCGTGAACGCGGCCGGCGGCAGCATGCGCGGCGTGGAGCCGGGGTGCGGCATCATCACCCTGAACGTGACCGGCAACTGGAACGTGCTGGAGGCGGCGCGCGCGGTGGGGGCCGGGCGGGTGGTGACCTTCAGCAGCGTCAATGCGCTGGGCGTGTTTCGCGGCGAGGCCGCGCCGGACTACCTGCCGATCGACGACGATCATCCCGTTCGCCCGCCCACCGCCTATGGCCAGGCCAAGCGGCTGGTGGAAGAACTATGCCGCTGCTTCACGGCGACGACGGGCGTTGCCACCATCGTTTTCCGCCCGCCCGCCGTGATCGGACCCGCGCGGCATGCGCTGATGCAGGGCTTGCGCGATGCCGACCCTGCGGCGGAATGGACGCCATACTGGGAATACGGCGCCTGGATCGACGCCCGCGACCTGGCCGCGGCGGTGCTGGCGGCGCTGACGGTGCCGGGCATCGGGCACTTGACCGGGCTGATCTGCGCGGACGACACCACCTCGCCGGTGCCGGTGCGCGAACTGGCCCGCAAGCTGCTGCCGGACGTGCCATGGCGCGGGCCGGAACCCGAGGATCCCAGCCGCGTGCTGGTGCGATGCGACCGGGTGAAGCAGGCGCTGGGCTGGGCGCCGCGCCATGGCTGGCACGAACGGGGGCTTTGACGATGCGCTGGCTTGTCGGCACCTATGCGGAGGCGATCGGGGAGATCGCGCTGGAGGCGGCGACCGGGCGCATGCAGCTTACTGCCCTGCATGCCTGCCCGCCGAACCCGTCCTTTCTCACGCGCCATCCGCGCCTGCCCGTCGTGTACGCCGTGCATGAGCTGGGCAGTTGGCAGGGCGGCTTCGGCGGCGGTGCGGCGGCCTATACGCTCGCCATGGATGGCACGCTGCGGTGCCTCGGCGCCCAGGCCACTGGCGGCAGCGACCCGTGCCACCTGGCCACCGATCCCTCCGGCCGCTGGTTGGTGGTGGCGAATTACAGTTCCGGCCATGTCTCGGTCCTGCCGCTTGGCGCCGACGGCGCGGTGGGCGCGGCCAGCGAGGTGCGGGCGCATGCGGGCGGCAGCGTGCATCCGGTGCGCCAGACGCATCCGCATCCCCACCACGTCGCCTGGCGCGGCGACCGGCTGCTGATATCCGATCTCGGATTGGACCGGCTCGTCAGCTACCGGCTGGATGCGGCCGGCCGGCTGGTGCCGGAGGGCGCGGACCTGCCGACGCCGCCGGGCGGCGGGCCGCGGCGGATCGTGTTTCATCCCAGCCTGCCCTGCGGCTGGGTGCTCAACGAGTTGCAGGCGAGCCTGACGCGGATCGTGCTGGCCGCGGACGGCAGCGCGACGGCGGCCGAGACGGTGGCGATGCTGCCGCCGGGGTATGCCGGGGCGGTCAGCGGGGCGGAAGCGCAGGTGGCGCCGTCGGGCCGCTTCCTCTACGCCTCCAACCGCGGGCATGACAGCATCGCCGGCTTCGCGGTGGACGCGATGACCGGCGTGCTGACGCCGCTGGGCCATGCCGCCAGCGGTGGCGCACAGCCGCGGCATTTCGCGATCAGCCCGTGCGGGCGCTGGCTGCTGGCCGCCAACCAGACCAGCGACAGCGTCGTGCTGTTCGCGATCGATCCCGAGCGTGGTTTGCTGCAACCGACCGGCCAGTCGGTCGCCGTGCCCAAGCCGGTCTGCCTGCTGCACGTGCCATAGGAGCCAACCGATGAGTCTTCCGACACGGCTGCACCGGCCGCTGCAGATGGGGCGCCACGGGGCGGTCGGCAGCAACCACCCGCAGGCCAGCCTGGCCGGGCTCGACGTTTTGCGCGCCGGCGGCAACGCCATCGATGCGGCCGCGGCGGTGGCCCTGGCGCTGGCGGTCTGCGAGCCTTCGTCCTCCGGGTTGGGCGGGGATGGGTTCTACCACGTGCATGTGGCCGCGACCGGGACGGCCCAGGTGTTCAACGGCTCCGGCGTCGCCCCGCTCGGCGCCACGGTGGAGCAATATGCGGATGGCATCCCGAACTGGGGGCCGCGCAGCGTCTCGGTGCCGGGGCTGCTGGCGGGCGTGGCGGCGATGCATGCCGCGCATGGCAGCCGCCCCTGGGCCTGGCTGGTGGCGCCCGCCATCGGCCTGGCGCGCGACGGCTTTGCCGCCACCCACAATTTCTGCCGCGGCATCGCCGAGCACCGGGAGCGCCTGGCCGCCGACCCGCGCAGCGCGGCGATTTTTCTCGGCAAGCGCCTGGGCGACCTGGTCATCCAGCCCGATCTGGCCCGCACGCTGGAGGAGATCGCCGCCGAGGGGGCGGAGGGGTTCTATCGCGGCCGGCTGGCCGCCCGGCTGGCCTCGGCGATGGTGGCCCAGGGCGTGGGCATCACCCGGGAGGACCTCGAACGCTTCGCGGCGGAGGTGCAGGCCCCGATCGGCATTTCCTATCGCGGCTGGGAGGTGCGGCAGACGCCACCGAACTCCACCGGGTTCACGCTGCTCCAGATGCTCAAGATCGCCGAGCGGTTCGATCTGCGCGGGGCCGCGCCGGCCGATGCGCTGCACATCCTGGTGGAGGCGAAGAAGCGCGCCTTCATGGACCGCGAGCGGTTCGGGACGGACCCGCGCTTTGGGGCCGTTCCGCTCGAGACCCTGCTGTCGGATGCCCATGCCGATGCGCATGCGGCAGCGATCGACATGACCCGGGCCGCGGTGGTGCCGCAGCCGAACGCGGCAAGCGGGGGCGACACCACCTATTTCGCGGTGGTCGATGCCGCCGGCAACGCGGTCTCGGCGATCCAGAGCATCAATTCCGGCTACGGCTCCGGCGTCATTGCCGGGGATACCGGCGTGCTGCTGAACAACCGCATGGCCTATTGGCACCTGGGCGCCGACCACCCCAACCGGCTGCAGCCGGGCAAGCGGGTGCGCCACACCATGAACGCGCCGATGGTCTATCGCGATGGGCGGCTGGCGCTGGTGCTGGGCACCCCGGGCGCGGACAACCAGGTGCAGGTGAACCTGCAGGTGCTGGTCGCCATGCTGGATCACGGCGCGGACGCGCAGACCGCGCTGGAGGCGCCACGCTGGACCAGCAGCCAGGCCGGCCAAGGTGCCAATTGGCCCCATGCCGGCGATGGCGGGCTGACGATCGAGACGGATTTCGCGCCCGATGTGCTGGCGGAGTTGGAGCGGCGCGGCCATGCGTTGCAGCGGGTCGGCCATCTGATGGGTCCCTGCGCGATGCAGGCGATCCAGATCCTGCCGAACGGCATCCGGGCGGCAGGCTCCGATCCCCGGCGGGACGGCTGGGCGCTGGCCTACTGACGAAGCCCGTCCGGGCTGGCGCCACGATGCGGCGCCAGCCGGCGTGGCCTGTGCCGGGTTGCCCGCGCTACTCCGCGGCGCGCGGCCGTTCCGACGGGTCTTCGCTCGGGATGTTGATGCCGCCGCCGCGCCGGGCGGCGAGGGCCTTGGGGGTGGCGTCGCTGGCGACGACGGAGCGGCCATAGGCGGGGATCGACGGAATTTCGCCGGGCGCCAATGGCTGCATCCACTGCTTCCGCTTCAGCGCGGCTTCGATATACGGCGCGAGCTCGGCCTGCTTGCGGGCGTCGCGCGCGGCCTGGTCGGCCTTCATGGTCGGCATGACTTCGGCGGCGAAGAGTTCGAGCGAGGCGATGATGTCGGCATGGGTGTTGCGCCCGGCCTGCTGGACGAAGATCACCTGGTCGACGCCGGCGTCCTGGTACTGCGTCAGCCGCTCGATGAGCTGCGCCGGGGTGCCGATGCCGTTGCCGACCGAGGGCGGCATCGCGTCGCGCCCGCGCTCGAAACGCTCCCATACATTGGTCACGCCGGGGATGTGGTCGCCATAGACGTAGTGATGGCCCAGCGCGAAGCCGAAGAACTGGAAGCCTTCGCCGCCGCGGCGGATGGCCTCGGCTTCGTCGTGATGGACGGAGAAGCCGGTGGCCATCGCGACATTGGCGTTCACCGAATGGCCGATCGGCACGCACTGGTCGGACTTGATGATGTCGTAGTACTCGCCGGCCCATTTCGCCGCCTCGGCGGGATC
>JBIPLY010000025.1:0-18492 GCA_044369385.1 Acetobacteraceae bacterium
GGCGGGGCAGCGGCCGAAGCCGGTGCCGCGGGCGGCGCGGCGGATGGCGGCGCGGCGGATGGGGCGGCGGCATCGGCCTGCGGTGCAGCGGGGGCCGCGGCCTCCGCGGGCGCCGGCGCGGGGCCGCCAGGCATGCCCTCGGCCGCATCGACCGCGGCCTGCTCCGGCCGATCGGCCAAGGGCGTCGCCGCCGTGCGATCGACGTGCGGGACCGTCGGTGCGGCGGGCAAGGTCGGCTCGGCGCGATCGGCGGCGCGCGGGGCCGGGGCGGCGGGCGCATCGGTTGCAGCGGCGCCGTCTGGCGGCAGCAGGCGCGCGTCTGCGCGGGGCGGCAGGGCCGCGGACTCGCGATCACGGTCGGCGCTCTTGCGTCGCGGCGCCGGCTCGGCACCGTTTGCGGGCCCGGCCCGCGAAACACCCTCCGCCAAGACCGAAGGCGCCACGGGCCGCGCGGCGGCAGGCGTCGGACCCGGCGCCGTGGCCGCATCATCCGCGACAAGGGCCGGCACGGCCGCGCCCTCGGCATCGGCCAGTCGGTCCGGCCGCGCGCCATCAACGGCCGCGACCGGCGCTGGGCCGTCATCCGGCATGCTCACCGCCGCAACCTGCAACCCGCGCGAGGCCGCCGCCGCCATCACCACAGCGGCTGGCGTAGGGACCGCCGCCGCAACCGCCGGCGCAGGGACCGGCATCGCAACCGCCGGCGCAGGGACTGGCGCCGCAACCACAGGCGCAGCAACCGGCACCGCACCCGCCGGTGCAGCGACCGGCATCGCCGCATCAGGCGCAGGCACCGCCGCCGCACCCGCCGGCGCAAGAACCGGCACCGCCGCCGCACCCGCCGTTGCAGCGACCGGCATCGCCGCATCAGGCGCAGGGACCGCCGCCGCACCCGCCGGTGCAGCGACCGGCACCGCCGCATCAGGCGCAGGCACCGGCACCGCACCAGCCGGAGCAAGGACCGGCATCGCATCCGCCGCCGCAGGGACCGCCGCCGCAGGGACCGCCGCCGCAACCGCCGGCGCAGGGACCGGCATCGCAACCGCCAGCGCGGGGACTGGCGCCGCAACCACAGGCGCAGCAACCGGCACCACCGCCGCGGCGTCGCTGGCACGCCGACCCGGCCCAGGTGCTTCTTGCTGCACCGCCGCCACCCGGCCCCCGTCCGATGCGTCAGGGCGATGCGGTCCTGCGCCTGCCGCGCCATCAGGCGTCATGGCATCGCGGTGCGCGGCGACCTTCGGTGCCTCCGGCATCGCGGCCGGATCACGGCGCCCCGCCGGGCCAGCAGCCCCATCCGGCCTGGCCACTCCCGACCGCGCGGCTTGCGCGCTATCGGCGCGCACCACGGCCGAGCCAGACCCAGGCAGGCGCGCCGGCTGGTCCGGCCGCGGTTGCGGCGCGGCTTGCGGCGGCGCGCTGGGCGCCATCACCGGCGCCGTTCCGGGCGCCGCCGGTGTCTCCGTCATGTCCGGCTGCGATCCTGTCCGCCCGTCCTGCGGCAAGGCCTGCGCGGTTGCAGCACCGGCGTCCGCTCGGCCCACGTCAGGCACCGCCACCACCGGCACCGCCACGACCGGCACCGCCACCACCGGCACCGCCACCACCGGCACCGCCACGACCGGCACCGTCACGACCGGCACCGCCACGACCGGCACCGCCACGACCGGCGCCGTCACGTCAGGCACGGCCACGACCGGCGCCGTCACGTCAGGCACCGCCACGACCGGCACCGCCACATCAGGCACCGCAACATCAGGCACTGCCACGATGACATCAGGCACCGCCACGCCCGGCACCGCGCCGCCAAACACTGCGGTGTCCCGCACCGCGCCGCCAAACACTGCGACGTCAGACGCGTCGTCCTCATCGGCGCGGCGCGGCGCCGGGTCCGCGGCCGAGCCGGGCAGCGCTTTGCCAGCCAGCGCCGGCTGGCCCCGGTGCGGCGCCACATCCGGTGCCGGCTCGCCCGCCTTGACCGCCTTCGGATCCGAAAGACCCTCATGCGGCGGCAATGCCTGCGCCGCCGGCGGGCGCGCCGGCGCATCCGGCGCCACCTCGCGCGCCACCTCGGCTGGCGCGACGGGCACGACCGCGTTCGCAACGGCGAGCGACGGGTCCGGCGCCATCGGGGCCGGCACATCCGTCAGGCCGGGCATTTCCCGCGCCTCACCATCGCGCGGCGCGCCGATCCGATCGGTATCCTGCTGCGCCACATGTTCCGCTTCGGGCGGCGGGGCCGCGGGCATCAGCCCACGCGGATCGGTCGCATCCGGCCGGGCGACCGGCCCATCACCGGCCGCCGCCTGTGGAACAAGAACGGCGGGCACAGCGATGACGGGCGCGGCCGCGGCGGCGGCGGGCGCAGCCCCGGCCAGCTCTGCCGTCCCGCGACCCATCCGCGCCACCACGGGCGGCAAGGCAGCCGCCGACGCCGCAGCCTGGCGCCCGCCGCGCGCCAGCCGTTCGCCCGTTGCGGCCGCGACCAGCACGGCGCGGCCTGCCCCTTCAGCCGCCCCCTCTGCGACCGCCCCTTCTGCGATTGCCGCATCGGCCAGTGCCACGGCCAGATCCAGCTCGGGCATCGGCGCGACGGCCTGCCCGCCGGGTGGCATCCGCACCGGCGGGCTCGCCTCCTGCGCGGCGGCGCCAAGCACGGCCGCGCCAAGCAGCGCGGCAAAGCCGAACGGCGCGGTCTCGGCGGTCGGGGCCATGGGCTGCGCCAGCGGCGCCGGCATCGGGGAGGCAAGGCTGGGGGAAAGGGGCACGCGGGCTTCCTGACGGATCATGGCGCCTGCACGCAGGCTCGGCCACGGTATTGCAAGCAGCGGGCCAACCCGCCCGCGCCGCATCGCCCGGCGCGGCCCGGCCGATTCTGCCGGGCGGGCGGCGCGAAACGGTCCCGGCGCGGCCCACCCGGCAGGTACTGCCCGGCGACACCTGCCGCCCTGGGGCACGAAACCGCGGCTTTCCGGGCGTTTCCCGCTGGCACGCTTCCTGCGTTGACCCCGCCACCCCCGATGGCGGCCCGTGCCGGCCGCATCCCAGCAGGAGAAACCCGTGCCCTCCCTTTTCGGCGCCATGAACACCGCGATCAGCGGCCTGAACGCGCAGTCGACCAGCTTCGGCAACATCAGCGACAACGTCGCCAACAGCCAGACCATCGGCTTCAAGCGAACCGACACCTCGTTCATCAACTTCCTGACCAGCAGCTCGTCGCGGGACAACAGCCCCGGCTCGGTCCAGGCGCGGCCCGAGTACCGCAACTCGATCCAGGGCACCATCGCCCAATCAGACAACCCGTTGGCCATGGGCCTCGTCGGCCAGGGCTTCTTCGCTGTCAGCCGCGCCGACACGGTGGCCAGCAACAGCGTCACCTTCTCGCCGCAGAGCTACTATTCACGCGCCGGCGACTTCCAGATGGACCGCAACGGCTACCTGGTGAACAGCGCCGGCGACTACCTGAACGGCTGGTCGGTGAACTCCACCACCGGCGAGGTCGACCGCTCCACCGTCGCCCCCATCCGCATGACCCAGACCGTCTACAACCCGCAGGCGACCAGCGAGGTGACGCTGTCGGCCAACCTGCCGGCCAACCCGGACAGCGACGACCCGGTCTCCGCCCAGATCAGCGTCTATGACGCGCTGGGCGATGCCCATGTGGTCGTGCTGCAATGGACCCGCACGGAGGCCAACGACTGGGAGCTGTCGATCAACGTCCCCGGCGACGTGAACGATCCGGAGCGCGGCACCGCGCGCGTCGCCTTCGGCCCCACGGCCAGCGGCAATCCGGTGCCACAGGGCACGGTGGGCATCATCGACGCCGGCACCGGCAGCATCAGCACCAGCAGCTTCGCGCCGGACACCCCCTCCACCCTGACCTTCGACATGGATATCGGCAACGGCACGCAGTCGATCACCCTGAACCTTGGCACCTACGGCCAGTCCGCCGGGGTGACGCAGTATTCAGGCAACACCTTCACCCTGCGCGGCATCAACCAGAACGGCGTGCCGCCGGGCAGCTTCTCCGGCGTCACCACCACCACCGCCGGCGACGTGCAGGTGACCTACGACAACGGCCAGTCCCGCACCATCGCCCGCGTGCCCGTGGTCACCTTCAACGACCCGAACGAGCTGCAACGCCAGAACGGCCAGGCCTTCACCTCGTCGCTGGCCTCCGGCGACCCGCTGATCCAGGACGCCGGCACCAATGGCGCGGGCGGCATCGTGACCAACTCGGTGGAGAACTCGAACGTCGACGTCGCCTCGGAATTCACCAAGCTGATCGTCACCCAGCGCGCCTACTCCGCCAACACGAAGATGGTGACAACGGCCGACGAACTGCTCCAGCAGACGCTGGACATGAAGCGCTAGGCTGACCCGTGAGCCTCCAGGCCAACCTCGCGGTCGCCAGCTCCGGACTGGCGAACATCAATCGCCAGCTCGGCGTGGTGTCGCAGAACGTCGCCAATGTCGGTACCCCCGGCTATACGCGACAGGTGCTGCCGCAGACCGCCATGTCCGCCGACGGCGTCGGCATGGGCGTGCGCTCCGGGGTGGCACAGCGCCAGATCGACCAGCACCTCCAGCGCGCCGCGCTGCAACAGGCCAGCGTGGTGGCGGGGCTGGAGGTGCACGGCGACGCGCTGGCGGCCATCGATGCCGTGCACGGCGCCACCGGCGCCGGCGACGACCTGGCCGGCCTGGTCGGGCGGCTGTCGGACAGCTTCACCCGGCTCGCCGCCGACCCGGCCAGCCAACCGTCCCAATCCGCCGTGGTCACCGCGGCCGACGACCTCGCCCGCCAGGTCGGAAGGCTGCACACCGCCTATGCCGCCGGCCGGCAATCCGCGCATGACGCGCTGGTGGCCGATATCGACCTGCTGAACACCACGCTGTCGCGCATCGGCACGCTCAGCGACACCATCGTGCAGTTGCGCGTGCGCGGCGAATCCACCGCCGACCTGGAAAACCAGCGCGACGCCGCGCGCGCCGAGCTGTCGCAACTGGTCGATGTGCGCGCGATGGAGTCGGACACCGGCGACCTGCTCCTGGCCACCCCCAGCGGCCTCAACCTGCCCACCCATTCCACCACCCCGCCCTTCGCGCTCAACGCAGCGGCGCTGGATGCCACGGCCTTTCATCCCGGCGGCGGGGTGCCGGCGATCACCATGGCCGGCGTCGATGTGACCGCGCGCTTCGGCGAAGGCCGGCTGGGCGCCAACATCGCCCTGCGCGACGCGGTGATCCCGAACCTGCAGGCCCAGCTCGACGAATTCGCCTTCACCCTGACGCACCGCTTCGAAGACCAGGGCCTGCGCCTGTTCAGCGACGCGGCCGGCGCGATCCCGGCCGGCGGCGGCATCCCGGTGCAGGACGGCTATGTCGGCTATGCCGGCACGATCACGGTCAACCCCGCCATCGCAGCCCAGCCCAGCCTGGTGCGCGACGGCACCCATGACGTGGCGGGCGGCGCCGGCGCCACGGCGTTCACCCCCAATCCCGCCGGCGGCCCGTCCGGCTTCGCCACCCTGCTCGGCCGGGTGCTGGATTTCGCGCTGGGCGAACAGATCGCCCCGGGCATCGCGCAGCAGGCCCCGGCCCGCACCGGCCTCGGCCCCACCGGCACGCTGTCCGCGCCCTATGCCCCGCCGGCGCGCCTGTCGGCCCTGGCCACCGCACTGGTCTCCGCCCAGGCCGGCGCGCGCGGCCAGACCGACGCCGCGCTGTCCTCCGCGCAAAGCCTCCAGATCGCGCTCGACGACAAGGTCTCGTCCAGCAGCGCGGTCAGCGTGGATCAGGAGATGACGACGATGCTCCAGCTCCAACACGCCTATGCCGCCAACGCGCGCGTGATCTCCACCGTCCAGGCGATGCTGGACGCGATGCTGGGCATGGTCCGATGAGCACGATCGCCGCCGGCTTCAGCCAGCCCGCCACCTCCGGCTACGGCCCGCGCGGCAGCGTGCTGACGCAGGCCGGGCTGGTGCGCGACAAGCTCGACGCGCTGACCCGCCAGGCCTCGAACGGCCTGGTCGCGGACAGCTATGGCGGGCTCGGCACGGGCGCTGCCACCAGCCTGTCGCTGCGCCCGGCGATCACCCGCATCGCGGCCTGGCAGGCCAATATCGGCGCGGTCCAGGGCCGCATGGAAGTGGCCCAGGCCAGCCTGGAGCAGATCGGCGCCATCGCCAGCGATTTTCGGGCGCGCACCGCCGACCTCAACGGCCTGAGTGCCGCCATGGTCGACAGCGTGGCCGCCGCGGCGCGCGAGGCGCTGCGCAGCGTGGCCGGGCTGCTGAACGCCAGGCATGGCGACCAGTATGTCTTCGCCGGCCAGGACGGCGCCAACCCGCCGGTCCCGCAGGCCGACGCGATCCTGTCCAGCGGCTTCTACACCCAGATCTCGGCCGCCGTCGCCGGGCTGGGCGGCGGCGCGGCGGGGGTGATCGCCGCCACCATGGCCACCGCGACCTCCAACGACGCCGGCACCTCGCCCTTCTCCACCACCCTCTCGCAGCCCGCCGCCGCGCTGGAGGCGCTGAAGGATCGCGTGCCGGTCGGCGAGGGCCGCAGCGTGCAGGTCGGCATCCTGGCCAGCGCCAATTCGGACGCCACCTCCACCGGCGCCGCGACCACCGGCGCGCACATGCGCGACATCCTGCGCGCCCTGGCCACGCTGGGCGCGCTGTCCAGCGACCAGATGGGCGATCCGGCCTTTGCCGAGCTGGTGGCCGACACCCGCACCGGGCTGGAGGGTGCGATCAGCGCCCTGGCCGTCGATGCCGGCGTGCTCGGCAACCGCCAGGCCGCCCTGGCGGAGGCGGACACGCGGCTGGGCGAAACCGCCACCGTGCTTCAGGGCCAGGTGGCGAATGTCGAGGATGTCGACATGGCCGACGTGCTGTCGCGCCTGTCGCTGACGCAGACGCAGTTGCAGGCGTCGTACCAGCTGCTGGGCGGGCTTCAGTCGCTCAGCCTGACCAATTTCCTGGCGATCGGCTGATGGCCGCCAGGATGCCTCTCCGTCTCACGCCGCCCGCCGCGCGCGGGCCTGCGGGAGTGCGGAACAGCGCGGGATGGCCCGGCCTTGTGCGCCGGAAAATCGCCGGTGGGCTTCACCGCGCATTAACCCCACGGCGCCACAATGGCGCTCGCCCGCAAAATCGCGGGGGCATGCGTGAACATCTGGGCAAGTAGGAAAACTGACCATGTCCCTTAACTCCGTCAACACCAACATGAACGCGGCGATTGCCTTGCAGTCGCTGAACAGCACGTCGTCGCAGCTGGCGAAGACGCAGAAGACGATCTCCACCGGCTTCCGCGTCGCCGACGCCACCGACGACGGCGCGGCCTATGCCGTGGCGCAGCGGGTGCGTTCGGATGTCGGCGCGCTGACCAGCGCCAACCAGCAGCTCGGCAACGTCAAGGGCCTCGTCTCCACGACGATCACCGGCCTGAACTCGGTGTCGAACACGTTGATCGAGGCGCGCGAAATCCTGGTCAAGCTGGCTGACACCAACACCACGGGCGATCAGCGCGACCAGTATCTCGCGCAGTACCAGTCCAAGATGGCCAACGTCCAGACCTTCCTGCAGGACGCCGGCTACAACAACAAGACGCTGATCGGCGACATCACCGGCAGCAACGGCAGCTTCGGCTCGGTGGCGGTGATCCGCAACGAGGTGGGCGCCACCTACGGCATCGCCACCTTCGGCGGTTCGGCCTTCTTCGCCTCGGTGAACTACACCTCGACGCAGCTGGGTTCGGCGGAGAGCGTGCAGGCGCTGATCACCGCGAGCGGCACGTTCCTGAATGCCCTGTCCACGCTGGGCACGCAGCTGAACACCTACGGCGCCGCGTCGAACTACGTCGACAACCAGATCAGCTACAACAACGACAAGGTCGACAGCCTCAACGGCGGCCTCGGCTCGTTGATCGACGCCGATCTGGCCAAGGAAAGCGCCAAGCTGCAGGCCCTGCAGATCCGCCAGCAGCTGGGCACCCAGGCGCTGTCGATCGCCAACCAGGCCCCGCAGAGCCTTCTGAGCCTGTTCCGCTAACCGGCCGGCGATTCGGGGCCGGGTTCGCGCCCGGCCCCGAACCGCCCGGCGGGGTACCACGCCTGCACGCGGCGGGCGTGTCCCGCGAGACCAGGAGGCGACGGATCAATCCGCCGCTGCGACCCAGGAAGGAGCCTTCATGTCCACCCTCGTGCTGGAACTTCGCCAAGGCGAGATGATGATCGTGAACGGTGCGCCGATCCGATTCCGCACCAAATCGCGCATCGAACTGACCGCCCGCGCGCGGTTCCTGTTCGGCAAGCAGATCATGGCGCCGGAACAGGCCGACAGCCCCGCCCGGCGCATCTATTTCGCCCTGCAATCCGCCTATATCGGCACCGACGACGAACGCATCCGCGGCCTGTCCGCCGCCGCCGAGCTGATCGGCGCGTTCAAGTCCGCCACCACCTCGGCCCTGGCCCGCGAGATCCTCGACCGCGCCCTGGCCGCCGCCGAGTCGGACGACTGCTACCAGGCGCTGAAGCTCGCCCGGCGCATCATCCGCCACGAAGACGCGGTGCTGGGCCGCGTGCCCGAAGCCGGCGCGCTGGCGGTTGCCGGCGCCGCCTGATCCCCACCTGATCCGCTCTCCTGCCAAAAGGACCATCCCCCATGCAAAACGGCATGAACCTGGCGCACCGGGCCTATGCCGCCTCGGCGGCCCATCGCAGCCCGCGCGAGCAGGAGGCCGAGGTGTTCCGCCGCGCCACCGCCGCCCTGCGCAGCGGCCGCACGGCAAACCCGGTCGCGCAGGTGCGCGCGCTGGCTGACAACGCGCGGCTGTGGTCCACGGTGATCGACCTGATGCAGGACCCGCAGAACGCGCTGCCGCCCGACCTGCGCGCGGCCATCGTCTCGGTCGGCCGCGCGGTGCAGCGCGAGATGCAGAGCGACGCGCCGGATTTCGAATTCCTGATCGGCGTGAACGAAGACATCGCCGCTGGCCTCGCCCCCGCTGCCCCCGCCCCCGCTGGCCCCGCCCCCGCTGGCCTCGCGCCCGCCGCGCTCTCGCCCACCGGCTGAGCGCATGTCCGGCGTCTCGGCCCTGCTGACGACGCTCTACGGCACCGGGTCGGCGGCCTACGGCACCGGCCGCAGCCCGCTGCTGTCGCTGCGCCTGGCCGAGAAGAACCGCACCGCGGAAATCGCCCGCACCGCGAAGCTGCCGGAAACCCAGCGCGACATCGCCGCCTTCCGAAAGGCGCTGGTGAAGACCGACAGCATCGAAAAGGCGCTGTCCAACCCCGCGGTGATGAAGGTCCTGCTGACCGCCAACGGCCTGTCCGACCAGTTGCCCTATGCGGCCCTGGCGAAAAAAGTGCTGCTGTCGAACCTCGATGACCCGAAATCCCTGGTCAACCGGCTCGGCGATTCGCGCTGGACGGCGATCGCCGAAAGCTTCGACTTCGCCAAACAGGGCGTCGCGGTGCTCAAGGACCCGATCGTCCAGACCACCCTCACCGATGCATATGCCGAGGTCGCCTGGCGCCGCGGCCTCGAAGAAACCACCCCCGGCCTGTCCGATGCGCTGGACTTCCGGGAACGGGCGAAGAGCTTCACCTCGGCCATCCAGATCCTCGGCGACCCGGTCATGCGCCGCGTCGTCACCACGGCGCTGGGCATCCCGCCGCAGATCGCCTTCCAGGAACTGGGCGCCCAGGAAAAGGCGATCACCAACCGCCTGGATCTCAAGCGCCTGCAGGAGCCGAAATTCGTCGACGTGTTAAGCCAACGTTATCTTCTGGAGAAGCAAAAGTCCTCGGCTGGGACCGGCACCGCCGATCTCCTCGCCCTGGCGGTGCAGAACCGCGGCCTGACCGTCTGACCTCTTCCGACCCCGCCCAACCCGCTCAAAAGGAGCCGAGGATGCGCGCCGATCTCCTCACCACCGATGCCATTGAAACCAGCACGGCCCCCGCCGGCCCCGATCCGGCCGCCCTCGCGCGCCGGGTGCGCGAGATGATCGATGCCGGGCGCGTCCATGCCGCCCGCCCGCTGCTCGGCGCGCTGCGCCGCACCGCCCCGCAAAGTGCGGCCCTGCACGACCTCTCCGCCCGGCTGCTGCTGCGCGAAGGCCGCGTGTCCGAGGCGCTGGGCGAACTCGATGCCGGCCTGGCCTTCGATCCCGCCTCGGTCGAGCTGCTGCTGGGCCGCGCCGATGCCAGGATGCAGGCGCGCGACATCCTGGGCGCCGCCGCGGACGCCGCCGACGCCGTGATCCTGGCCCCCGGCCACGCCCCGGCCAAGGCGGTGCTGGGCGTGATCCTGATCGAGATGGACCGCCCGGCGGATGCGCTGCCCTGCCTGCGGGAGGCCGCCCGCGCCATGCCGCGCCATGGCGCCTGCATCCGCGCGTTGGCAACCGCGCTCGAACGCTGCGACCGCGCCGACGAGGCCGGCGAAACCCTGGCCGCCGCAATTGCGGAAAACCCCGCCGATGTCGGGCTGCGCACCGCGGCGATCATGCTGGCCACCCGCCGGCGCGATTTCACCGCCGCCGCCGCCCTGGCCGAGACTGCGCGCCAGGACGGCGTGGCCGATGCCCAGGTCTTCGGCCTGCGCGGCCATGCCCTGTCCAGCCTCGGCCGCCACGCCGAGGCCAACGCCGCCTACGCGGAGGCGCTGAAGCTGGCCCCGGAAGACCCCTATGTCCGCCATCTCGTCGTCGCCGCCGGCCTGCTGCCCGGCGCCGCGCGCGCGCCGGACGCCTATGTGGAAACGGTGTTCGACGGCTACTCGCAGCGCTTCGACCAGCACCTGATCGGCCTGCGTTACCGCGTCCCGGGCCTGATCCGCGCCGCCCTGCTGGCGCATCTGCCCGCCCTGGCCGCCGGCCAGCCGGTCGGCCCGGTCCTGGACCTGGGCTGCGGCACCGGCCTGATGGGCGTGGTGCTGTCCGATCTGCCGGCCGGGCCGCTGGTGGGCGTGGACATCTCCGACGGCATGCTGGCCGAGGCGCGCGCCAAGGGGCTGTACCGCGACCTGATCCACGCCGAGCTGGAATCCTTCCTCGCCCGTGCCAGCACCACCTGGCCGGTGATCCTGGCCGCGGACGTGCTGTGCTATTTCGGTGCGCTCGATGCGGTGCTGGCCGCCATCCACGCCCGCCTGCCGCCCGGCGGCCTGCTGGTCTTCACCGTCGAGGCGCTGGCCTCCCCCCCGCTGGCCGCCCAGGATGCCACCGCCCCCGGCTGGCGCGTCGGGCCGAAGGGCCGCTTCGCCCACTCCGAAGCCCATCTGCGCAGCGCCGCCACCGCCGCCGGCTTCGCCCTGCGCGACCTGCGCCCGGAGGTCCTGCGCACCGAGGCCGACGCCGACGTCCCCGGCCTGCTGGCGGTGCTGGAACGGGTCCGCCACGATGGCTGACCTCGCCGAGCCCGATCTCGCCGACCCCGAACTCCGCAACCCTGCGCCCGACCCCGACGCCGATGCCCGTGCCGCCGCCCGCCTCGCCGCGCACGGCATGGCCTTGCTAGGCCAGGCCCGCCCGGACGCGGACATCGCCGCCATCGCCGCCCTGCGCCGCGCCATCCAGCTCGGCGACCAGCGCCCGGCCACCCTGATGAACCGCGCCCTGGCCGAGGACCGCGCCGGCGACCCGCCCGCCGCCCGCCACATGATGCGCGCCCTGGCCGAAGCCCTGCCGCGCTGGGACGAACCGCTGCTGCGCCTGGGCGAAAGCCTGCGCCGCGACGGCCACCTGGCCGAAGCCGAGGCGCAGTACGAAGCCGCGCTCGACCGCAACCCCCGCCGCCCCGAAGCGCTGCTGAGCCTGGCCGCCCTGTTGATGCTGCGCGGCGAGGCCCCCCGCGCCCAGATGCTGCTGCTGCGCTGCTGCGCCCGCGCGCCGGATCGCGGCGACGCCTGGGACGCGCTCGGCCTGTCGCTGCTGATGACCGGCGACGTGCCGGCCGCCGAATCCGCCTTCGCCGAGGCCCAGCGCCTGCTGCCGGACCACATCGACATCGCCGTGCGCCGCGCCGAGGCCGCCGCCCTGGCCGGCACCGCGGAGGCCGAGCTGGTCCGCCTCGAACTGGCCGGCGCCGAAGACCCGGGCAACATCGCCCTGCTCACCGCCCGCGGCGTGCTGCTGGGCAAGCTGGCCCGGCGCGACGAGGCGGTCGACGTGCTGGAGGCCGCCGTCGCCCTGGCCCCGCAGGCGATCGTGCCCACCACCGCCCTGGCCAATGCGCTGACCGCCACCAGCCGCGCCCGCCGCGCCGTGGATGTGCTGCGCCACGCCGTCGCCCTGTCGCCCGCCGATGCCACGCTGCGCAACAACCTCGCCGCCACCCTGGTGCGCATCCACCGCTTCGACGAGGCGCGCGACATGCTGGAGGCGCTGCTCGAACAGCACGGCCCCAGCCTGAACGTGCTGTGCAACCTCGCCAACGCCCTGGTCTCGATGGGCCGACAGGACGAAGCCGCCGCCCACGCCCGCCAGGCCACCGAACGCTGGCCCGATGCCCATCTGGCCTGGCGCGCGCTGACCAATGCGCTGGCCTACCACCCGCAGGTGACCGGCATGGCGATGCGCGACGCGGTCGCCGGCGCCGGCCGCACCATGCCGCGCCCCACCGCGATCGCCCCCTTCGCCAATGCGCCGGACCCGGACCGCCGCCTGCGCATCGGCCTGCTCTCGCCGACGCTCAAGACCCATCCGGTCGGCTGGCTCACCGTCGCCGGCTTCGAAACCCTGGACCCCGCCGCCTTCGACCTGGTCTGCCTCGGCCAGCCCGACGCCAACGACCCGATCCAGCGCCGCTTCAAGGCCCTGTCCAGCGCCTGGCACGTCGTGGACACCGATCCCCCCGCCGTCCTGGCACAGCGCATCCGCGACCTCGGCATCGATGTGCTCGTCGAGTTGTCCGGCTACGGCGACCGCGGCCTGATCGCCGCCTGCGCCCACCGCGCCGCCCCGGTGCAGGTCAAATGGGTGGGCATGCAGAACCACTCGACGGGCCTCGCCGAGATCGACTGGATGCTGACCGACCGTTGGGAAACCCCCGAGGGCTACGAGCGCTTCTACACCGAGAAACTTCTGCGCCTGCCGGACGGCTATGTCTGCTACTCGCCGCCGCCCTACGCCCCGGACGTCGTCCCGCTGCCCGCGCTCTCCCGCGGCCATCTCACCTTCGGCTGCTTCAACAACACCGCCAAGATCACCCAAGCCGTCCTCGCCACCTGGGCCCGCGTGCTCCGCGCCGTGCCCGACGCCAGGCTGGTGCTCAAGGCCCACCAGTTCGGCGAGCCCGCCACCACCGCAAGCTTCGCCGCCGCCTTCGCCGCCCTGGGCATCGCGCCCGATCGGCTGGAGCTGCGCGCCGGCTCCCCGCACCGCAGCCTGCTGGCCGAATACGGCGACATCGACGTGGTGCTCGATCCCTTCCCCTACAGCGGCGGCCTGACCACCTGCGAAGCGCTGTGGATGGGCGTGCCGACGGTCACCATGCCCGGCGAGACCTTCGCCTCGCGCCACTCCGCCAGCCACATGTCCAATGCCGGCCTGGCCGACTGGGTGGTGGCGAACGAGGCCGCCTATGTCGCCCGCGCCGCCGCCGCCGCCGCCGACCTCCCCGCCCTGGCCGCCCTGCGCGCCGGCCTGCGCGAACAGGTCCGCCGCAGCCCGCTCTGCGACGCCCCGCGCTTCGGCCACAACCTGGGCGCGGCCCTGCGCCACGCCTGGCGGGAGTGGTGCCGGGCGGGCTGACCGCGGCGCCGCGTTCCCCGCTGGCCTGACATGAGGCATTCGCATGCGCTTGGTCATGGCGCGTAAATGATAACGCTGCTTATCATCCCCCCCGTGCCCGATCAGCCCGACCTCCTGTTCCTGCTCCACGACCTCGCCCGCCTGCTGCGCGTGGCCGGTGACCGCCGCGCCCGCGCCCATGGCATGACCCGGGCGCAATGGGTCATCCTGTGGCAGCTCCAGCGCCAGCCCGGCCTGTCGCAGAAGGAACTGGCCGAGATCCTGGAAGTGGAGCCGATCACGGTGGCCCGCCTGGTCGATCGCCTGGCCGCCCGCGGCATGGTCGAACGCCGCGACGACCCCGACGACCGCCGCATCTGGCGCCTGCACCTGCTCCCCCCCGCGCTGCCGGTGCTGGATCACATGGTCGGCGAGCGCGATCAGGTCGCCCGCACCCTGACCGCCGGATTGTCGCCACAGGCGCTGGAGACCACGCGCCAAACCCTGACCGCGATGAAGGCCAACGTTCTGGGCGAGCACCGCATCCGCGCCGCCGAGCCGCCCGCCATCCTGCCGCCCACGCCCCTTCCCCCCGCCGTGACACCCCCCGCCGTGACACCCGCCGCCCCGCCGCCCGCCGCCATCCGCCGCCCCGCCTTGGCAGCCAGCGGCCCCATCCAGGATCGCCCCTGACCATGTCGCAATCCGCCGCCGCCCCCCGCCTGGTCGCGCCCGAGGAAACCCTTGTGCACGCGCGCCAACGCTCGCGCCTGCTGCGCCCGCTGCTGATGCTGGGCGGCATCGCGGTGGTCGCGGTCGGCTCCTTCGCCTTCTGGCTGAATGGCGGGCGCTACGTCTCGATCGACAACGCCTATATCCGCGCCGCCAAGCTCGCCGCCACCACCGACGTTTCCGGCACCGTGATCGAGGTCAACGTGCGCGAGGGCCAGCGGGTGCGCGCCGGCGATGTGCTGTTCCGCCTCAACCCCTACAAGTTCCAGATCGCGCTCGACGGGGCAAAGGCCAACCTGGATCAGGTCGCGCTGTCGCTGCAGGCGATGAAGGTCGATTACCGCCGCATGCTGCGCGACATCGAGGCGCAACAGGCCAAGGTCCAGGCCGACCAGGCGGCCGCCGACCGTTACGCCGCCCTGGTGCGCGGCGGCGGCGTCACCCGCGCCGATTTCGACGACGCCCGCTTCCGCCTCGCCGCCAACCAGGCCGTCGTCGCCAGCCTGACCGAACTGGCCCAGGTCCAGTTGGCCAAGCTCGGCGGAAACGCGGAGGTCGACGTGACCACCATGCCGCAATACCGGCTGGCCAAGTCGGCGGTCGACGAGGCCGAGCGCCAGTTGGCCAAGGCGGTCTTCATCGCGCCCTTCGACGGCGTCGCCACCCAGGTCGAAAGCCTCCAGCCCGGCGTCTACATGACCGCCGGCATGGCCGCCTTTGGCCTGGTCAGCCATGAGCGCATGTGGGTGGAGGCCAGCCCGAAGGAAACCGACCTCACCCACGTCAAGCTCGGCGACCCGGTCAGGATCACGATCGACACCTACCCCGGCCGGGTCTGGCGCGGCACGGTCGAAAGCATCTCGCCGGCCAGCGGCGCCGAATTCTCCGTGCTGCCGGCCCAGAACGCCTCGGGCAACTGGGTCAAGGTGGTGCAGCGCATCCCGCTGCGGGTGAAGGTCGAGCGCGCGCCCGGCGATCCGGAGCTGCGCGCGGGCATGAGCGTGGTGGTCTCGATCGACACCGGCCATGTCCGCCACGTCGCGGATCTGTGGCCGCGCTGACCCGGACATGTCCGGAACCGCTACATCCGGGGCCGGGCCGGCCGCCGCCGCCACCGTCCTGCCGATGGGCATCGTCCAGCGCCGCCTGCTGACCGGCTGCGCCATGACCGCGGTGCTGATGCAGATCCTGGACAGCACCATCTCGATGACCGCGCTGCCATACATGCAGGGCAGCCTGTCGGCGACGATGGACCAGATCACCTGGGTGCTCAGCTCCTACATCATCGTCTCCGCGATCATGACCGCCCCGGTCGGCTGGCTCGCCAACCGCTTCGGGCGCAAGCGCCTGTTCGTGGTCTCGATGATCGGCTTCACCTGCACCTCGGTGCTGTGCGGCATGGCGCAGACGCTGGAACAGATGGTCGCCTTCCGCATCCTGCAGGGCACGTTCGGCGCGGCGCTGGCCCCGCTGGCACAGGCCACGATGCTGGACATCTACCCGTTCGAACAGCGGGCACAGGCGATGGCGATCTTCGGCCTGGGCATCATGGTCGGCCCGATCATGGGCCCCACCCTGGGCGGCTACCTGACGGACTGGTTCCACTGGCGCTGGGTGTTCTACGTCAACGTCCCGTTCGGCATCATGGCCACCATCGGCCTGCTGGTCTTCATGCCGAACACCGTCGCCCGGCCGGAGCTGAAATTCGAATGGGTCGGTTTCGCCGCCCTCGCCCTGGCGATCGGCGCCTTCCAGCTCATGCTCGACCGCGGCCAGGGCGAGGACTGGTTCACCTCGGCGGAGATCATCGCCTGCGCGGTGCTGGCCGCCCTGGGCTTCTACCTGTTCATGGTCCACATGTTCACCTCGGACCGGCCGCTGATCCCGCGCGGCGTGTTCACGGACCGCAACTACGTCGCCTCGATGACGATGATGTTCTGCACCGGCGCGATCCTGATGGCCTCCTCCGCCCTGCTCGCCCCGTTCCTGCAGAAGCTGTCGGGCTACCCGCCGTCGGAGGCAGGCCTCCTGCTGGCCCCGCGCGGCATGGGCACCATGGTGGCGATGCAGATCGCCGCGCGCCTGGGCGGGCGCTATGTCGACCAGCGCAAGCTGATGGCCTTCGGGCTGATCGGCCTCGGCCTGACCCTGCACCAGATGACCACCTGGACGCCGGAGATGCCGTCCTCGCTGATCACCACCACGCTGGTGATCCAGGGCTTCTGCATGGGCTTCATCTTCAACCCGATGACGGTGGTTGCCTTCGCCACCCTGCCGCCGCAGTACCGCGCCGATGCCGCCGCCCTGCAGAACCTGTCGCGCAACACCGGGGCGGCGATCGGCATCGCGGTGACCTCCTTCATGCTGACCCGCAACACCCAGATCGCGCACGCGGACCTCGCGGCGAACATCACCCCCTTCCCGCGCTTCACGCCCATGGGGGAGGCCGCGCACCGGCTGCTGGACCCGTCGACGGCCAAGGGCGCCGGCCTGCTCGATTCGATCATCACCCGCGAAGCGCAGATCGTGGCCTTCGCCAACGACTACCAGATGCTCAGCCTGATGGTGATCCCGCCGCTGCTGGTGCTGTTCATGATGCGCCGCCCGCCGCAGATCGCCCCCGCGGCGGCCCGGCCGGCCCCCCAGCAGGCCAACCAGCCGGCCGCAAGCCCCGCCCCCGGTCCGGCATCTGGACCGATCAAGCCTGCCGTGAACGCGGCCGAGTAGCATGAGCGAGGCGGTGCGCCACCGCGGCTTGATCAGCATGTTCTGCATGATGGGCGTGCTGATGGTGGTGCTGGACACCACCATCTCGATCGTGGCGCTGCCGTACATGCAGGGCAGCCTGTCGGCCACGATGGACCAGATCACCTGGGTGATCTCCTCCTACATCATCGTCTCCGCCATCATGACCGCCCCGGTCGGCTGGCTCGCCAACCGCTTCGGCCGCAAGAACCTGTACTTGACCTGCCTGATCGGCTTCACCTGCACCACCATCTTCGCCGGCGCCTCGCAGACGCTGGAACAGATGATCGCCTGCCGCATCATCCAGGGCACCTTCGGCGCCGCCCTGGTGCCGCTGTCCCAGGCCACCATGCTCGACATCTTCCCCGTCGAGCAGCGCGCCCGCGCCATGGCCTATTTCGGCATGGGGGTGATGATCGGCCCGATCATGGGCCCCACCATGGGCGGCTACCTGACCGAATGGTTCCACTGGCGCTGGGTGTTCTACGTCAACGTGCCGCTGGGCATCGCGGCCGCCGTCGGCCTGGCCGTGCTGATGCCCAACACCCGCCCGCAACAGGGCCTGCGCTTCGACTGGACCGGCTTCGGCGTGCTGGCGCTGGGCATCGGCGCGTTACAGCTCATGCTCGACCGCGGCTCGATCAAGGACTGGTTCACCTCCAGCGAGATCATCGCCTGCGCCGTGCTCGCCGCCCTGGGCTTCTACCTGTTCATCGTCCACATGCTGACCGCCGAGAAGCCCTTCATCCCGCGCGAGATGTTCAGGGACCGCAACATGACCACGGCGATGATCGTGATGTTCGCCAGCAACACGGTGATGATGTCCAGCAACACCCTGCTCGCCCCCTATCTCCAGCGCATGGCCGGCTATTCGGTGGCCGATGCCGGCCTGCTGCTGGCCCCGCGCGGCCTGGGCACGATGGCGGTGATGCTGATCTGCTCGCGCCTCGGCCCCTATGTCGACCAGCGCAAGCTGATCGCCATCGGCCTCACCCTGCTCAGCCTGACCCTGTACGACATGAGCACCTGGACCCCGGACATCAACCAGCCCTGGCTGGTGTCGATGATGCTGGTCCAGGGCATGGCGATGGGCCTGATCTGGAACCCGCTGACGGTGGTCTCCTTCTCCACCCTGCCGGCCCATCTGCGCGGCGACGCCACCGCCGTGCAGAGCCTGGGCCGCAACGTCGGTGCCGGGATCGGCGTCTCGATCACCACCTTCTCGCTGTCGCACTGGATCCAGGCCTCCCATGCCGGGCTCGC
>JBIPLY010000245.1:0-6189 GCA_044369385.1 Acetobacteraceae bacterium
GCCGGCACCCTTGTAGCCATCGGCCATCGCCTCGGTCTCCACCGAGCCGGACTTGGCGATCCCCGCGGCGATGGCGGTGATGGTGGCGTGGCCGACGACGCTGCCCATCTTCGGGGCCTCGCCGAAGCGCCTGGTGTAGGCGTCGATGAAGCCGCGGCTGGTGGGGTCGGTGACGGATTCAACCGGCCAGCCGGTGACGATCCACCCCTCCGGCGTCTCGTCGCCCAGCGGTTCGAGGTATTCGGGCTCGCCGGTCAGCACGCTGACCACGCCGCGCTTCTCGAACAGGCCGCGCGTGTTGCCCTGGCGGACGAAATTGGTCAGGTCGGGGCCGAAGGTGCCGTTGAAGATGGCGTCCGGCCGGGCCTGCGCCAGGGCGGCGGCCGTGGCGCCGGCATCGATGCGGCCCAGCGCGGGCCATTGCTCGGCGACAAATTCGATGCCGGGCTGGCGGGCCTGCATCAGGCGCTTGAACCATTTGACCAGCGACTGGCCATACTCGTAGTTCGGCGAGACCGTCACCCAGCGCTTGGCGTTCAGCTTGACGGCGTCGTCGACCAGCATCGCCACCTGCATGTAGGTGCTGGGGCGCAGGCGGTAGCAGTAGCGGTGGCCCTGTTCCCAGACCAGCGCGTCGGTCAGCGGTTCGCTGGCGACAAACAGGCGCTTGCGCTGGCGGGCGACATCGGACAGCGCCAGGCCGACATTGGACAGAAAGCCGCCGGCCAGCAGGTCGACCTTGGTTTCGTCGAGCAGCGCGCCGGCCAGGCGAATGGCGTCGGGCGGGCGGCCGGCGTCGTCATGGCTGATCACCTCCAGCTTGCGGCCGAGCACGCCGCCGGCGGCGTTGACCTGCTCGGTGGCGAGCTGCCAGCCCATGCGATACGGCAGGGTGAAGGCAGGAATGGCGGTGTAGGAGTTGATCTCGCCGATGCGGATCGGCGCGCTGGTGGACTGCGCGTGGATCTTGGCTGGCGCGGCAAGGCCGGCGGCGGTGGCCGCAAGCAGGGTACGACGGGATACAGGCATGGGTTGGCCCCCAGGGTCCAGAAGGGTTGCGTCAAGGTCCATTGTGCGAGTGGGGCCGCGACTGCTCCGCGACATCCCGATCCCGCGACACGGCCACGGCGCATCCTTGCACCCGATCCGGCCGGCTGCCGGCCACGCCGATCGGCGCGCCTTGCCTCGGCAGCATCCCCTACATCGGCGGCGGCGGCAAGCCCCGGCGATGCGAAAGTCGAGCTACCAGGTGGCTGGTTCGAAGGCGAAGCCGCTGCCCTGGCGGCGGACATACCCGCAATACGGGGCGCCGAAATGGAACGGCATGATCAGCGCGCCGCGGTCCGCCGCGTGGTTCAGGGTGCGGATGCGGGATTCGCGGGCCTTGTCGGCGTCCAGCACATAGCGGTCGTTCCAGTGCGGATAGGCGACCTGAATCGGGGAATGCATGGTGTCGGTGGAGAACAGCCCCTCCTGGCCGTCCGAGCGCAGGCGCAGCGCGAACATGCCCGGCGCATGGCCGAAGACCGGTTCCGGAACCAGGCAGCCGGCCAGTTCCTGGGTGCCGTCGTAGAACGCGCCAAGCCCGGCTTCCAGGATGGGCAGGACGGAATCGGCAAAACTGCCGTTCTGGACCATCGTGTCGCCGCGGTCGTACTCGGCCTTCCAGACATCGAACTCCTGCTTCGGGAACAGGTAGCGCGCGTTGGGGAAGGTGGGCACCCACTTGCCGTCCTGCAGCACCGTGTTGTTGCCGACATGGTCGGTGTGCAGATGGGTGTGCACGACGTGCGTCACCTGGTGCGGGGCCGCGCCGGCGGCTTCCAGCCAGGGCAGGAACAGGGTGTTGAGGTTGTGCATGCGCGGCGCGGCGCGGGTCTTGAAGTTGCCCACGCCGGTGTCGATCAGGATGATTTTGTCCCCGGCATGGACCACCCAGGCCTGGATGGTGACGATGAAGCGGTCCATCGCCGGCACGTAGTGGTGCGGGGCGAGCCAGTGCGATTGGGCGGCGATGCCGGCGTCGCGCTCCGCCTTGGCAATCTCGGGAAACAGGAACTCGGGGGCGTGGGTGGGGCCGGAGTATTCGGCCACGCGGGTGACGCGGGCGGCACCGATCATGCGGGACTGGATCACGGCCTCAGCCCTCCTGCGGCATGTTGGCGGCAACCGAGGCGCGCGCGTTGAAGCCTTCCATCCAGGCCGCCAGCTTCGGCCGGCCGGCGCGCCAGTCCTCGGCGCCAAAGCGGAAATCGAGATAGCCCAGCGCCACGCCGACGGCGATGTGCCCGATGTTGAACGGCGTTCGCGCCAGTTCGTCGGCCTGGGCTTCGAGCCAGTCCAGCGAGCAGGCGATCTTGCCGGCCCACAGCGCCTGGTGCGGCGCCGAACGCATCGCCTCCGGCTTGTTGCGCTCGGTCAGCCGCAGCAGGGAGATATCGAGCATCCCGCTGCCCAGCGCCTGCCAGCGCAGCGCCACCAGGCGCTCGGGCCAGGCGGCGGGGAACAGCGCGCCGCCGGCCATCTGGTTCAGCGCCTCGCACACCACCGGGCTGTCATGGATGATGGTGCCGTCGGCCAGAACCAAAGTGGGGATTTTGCCGAGTGGATTCTCGCGCATCAGCTCGGCATGCGGCTCGGTGCCGCCGACCACGGTGCGGACCCGGTCGATGCGGTCGTGCAGGCCGAGTTCATGCGCGGCAATCACCGCCTTGCGGACATAGGGCGAGCGCGGCGACCAATGCAGGGTCATGCGGTCTTGGGCTGGCATGCGGCGATTCCTCCGGTTGGCGGCAATTTGGCATCCGGCGGGCAGCGCGCCTAGAGTCCCCGGCAAGACGCGGGAGGGACTAGGGTGGCGATCGAGAAGCGCAGGGCGACGGCCGAGGAAGCGGTGGCCGGGATAGGCGACGGGGCGACGGTGATGCTGTCGGGCTTCGCCGGGGCGGGGTTTGCCAACCAGCTGGTGCGGGCGTTGCGCGACCTGGGGCCGCGCGACCTGACCCTGGTGGTGAATTCGGCGACGCACCGGCTGTCCAACACCCATGAGCTGGTCGCCGCCGGCATGGTGCGCAAGGTGATCTGTTCGGCCGCGCGCGGGCACGACAAGAGCGCGCTGTCGGCCTTCGAGCTGCTCTACAAGGAAGGCAAGATCGAGCTGGAGGTGCTGCCGCAGGGCACCTTCGTGGAGAGCATCCGCGCCGCCGGGGCGGGCATTCCGGCCTATTTCACCCCCACCGGCTTCGGCACCGAGCTTGCCGCCGGCAAGGAGACGCGGGAGTTCGCCGGGCGCGGCTATGTGCTGGAACAGGCGATCGCCGGCGATGCGGCGCTGATCCGGGCCGACACCGCGGATCGCTGGGGCAACCTCACCTTCCGCCACGCCCAGGTGAATTTCGGCCCCGCGATGGCGACCGCCTCGAAGCTGGTCGTGGCCGAGGTCCGCGCCTTCAGCGACACCCCGATCGCCCCCGAACTGGTGCAGCTTTCGGGCGTCTATGTCGATCGCATCTTTGTCGCCGGAGACCGCGCATGAAGCCGCTCAATCGCCTGGAGATGGCCTGGCGCGTCGGCCAGGACATCGCGGACGGCACCGTGGTCAATCTCGGCCTCGGCATGCCGGTGGGCGTGTCGGACTACGTGCCGGCGGAGTTCGATGTGGTGGTGCAGTCCGAAAACGGCATCATCGGTGTCGGCCCCCTGGCCTCGGCCAATGCCGCGGATGCCGACCTGGTCGATGCCGGCAGCCGCAAGGTGACGCTGCGCGCCGGCGCCACGATCATCGATTCGGCTGCCAGCTTCGCGATGATCCGCGGCGGGCATATCGACGTCACCATCCTCGGCGCCTTCGAAGTGGCGGCGAACGGCGACCTGGCCAACTGGGACAACCGCATCCCCGACAAGGGCCCCCTGGTCGGCGGCGCCATGGACCTGGCCGCCAGCGCCCGGGCCGTCTGGGTGATGATGGAGCACAACACCCGCAAGGGCGCCCCGCGCCTCCTGCAGGCATGCACCCTCCCCTTGACCGCCGTGCGCTGCGTCAAGCGCATCTACACCGACATCGCCGTGATCTCCGTCACCCCAGAAGGCTTCCTGGTCCACGAAATCCTCGCCGGCATCACGCGCGAAGCGCTCCAGGCACGCACCGGCGCCCCCCTCGCCTTCGCCCCGGACTGCCGCGACCTGGCCACCCCCGCCATCCCCCTGCCGGAGGCATGACCGTGAAGCACTGGATCGAGCTCAACGGCACCGCCCTGCGCTACGAGCTCACCGGCACCGGCCCCACCACCCTGGTCCTGGTCCACGAGATGGGCGGCACGCTGGACAGCTGGGACCAGGTCCTGCCCGCCCTCTCCGCCACCCGCCGCGTCCTGCGCTACGACACCCGCGGCGCCGGCCAGAGCGAAAAACTCGCCGCCACCCCCACCATGGCCCTGATGGCCGACGACATCGCCGCGTTGCTGGATGCGCTGGGGATCAATGGCCGAGTAGCCATCGCGGGCTGCGCGGTCGGCGGCGGCATCGCCATGACCTTCGCCCTGCGCCACCCCGCCCGCACCGCCGCCCTGATCGCCATGGGCCCGGCCACCGGCGTCCCCCCCGAACGCCGCGCCGCCACCCTGGCCCGCGCCGAGGACACCGAGCAGCGCGGCATGGCCGCCGTGGTCGAGGAAAGCTTCGCCGCCTCCTACCCGCCCGAAGTCCGCCACAACCCCGAAACCTACCGCGAATTCCGCGCCCGCTGGATCGCCAACGACCCGCACAGCTACGCCTGCATCTACCGCATGCTGGTGGAAACGAACCTCGCCCCGTCCTACGGCGCGATCGCCTGCCCCACCCTGCTCCTGGCCGGCATCCACGACCGCCTGCGCCCCCCCGCCCTGGTCGAGCCGATCGCCGCCGCCATCCCCGGCGCGCGGTTCCAGGCATTGGACAGCGGGCACTTCATGGCGGTGCAAACGCCCGCGCTGGTGGCCGAGGCGATCGGTGCGTTCCTCAAGGAGCAGGGACAGTAAGGAAGCAGTTCTTTTTTGAAAAAAAAGAACCAAAAAACTTTTATCCATTCGCTCATGCTGGCAGACGGATAAAAGTTTTTTTGCTTCTTTTTTTTCAAAAAAAGAAGACGCTTACTTCCCTGCCAGAATCTCCAACGCCAACGCCGTGAACTCGTCGGCCGCCTCATACGCCACCCAATGCCCCGCCCCCGCGATCACCCGCAGTTCGGCATCCGGCCGCGTGGACCGCAGCGCTTCCATCCGCGCCGCGATCGACGGAAAGGAGGTGATGTCCCCATCCCCCCAAACCGCCGTCAGCCGCGCCGTCGCCCGCCCCGCCGCATCGCGCAGCGAGGTCGACCCGGCAAACCCCTTGCTCTTGAACCGCGCATGCACGGTGTTCCAGTCCTGGATCGCCACGGCTTCCTCGGTGATGCGGCCCGGATCGGCATACATGAACATGCCGAGATTGGTGCGGTTGGCCTCGTAGCGCGCCGCCCCGGTCTTGTTGCGCACCTTCTCCAGCGGCACCGCCGGCCGCGTGAACCCCAACGCCGCCGGCCCAACGATGGTCAGCGACCGCGCCCGCGCCCCGTGCATCGCCGCCACATGGGTCGCCACCATCGCGCCAAACGAAAACCCGATGATGTCAAACCGCGCCCCCGCCGGCAGGATCGCGTCCAACCCGCCCGCCACGATCGCGCTGACGCTCTCCGGCGTGATCTCCGGCTCCTCATGCATCATGTCGGAATCGCCCAGCCCCGGCGCGTCTGCGGCATAGACGGTATAGTGCTTCGAAAGCTCGGCAATATTCCCCGCCCAGTGCCGCCAGGATCCGGTCCCGCCATGCGTCAGCACCAGCGGCGAGCCCTGCCCCCAGCGCCGCCACACCATGTGCCCGTCGCCGCAAGGCGTGCGCAGGATGGTCGCGGTCTCCGCCAGGTGCGGCACCGGCTCGGCCACCACCGGCGCATGCGCGATCCTTGCTGTGCTCATCCCGGCATCCATCCATTCCCGTCGCTGGGCGCGCACTCAAAGCCATTCTATGATGTGCCGCAAGAGCAGGAGGAAACCCGCATGGCACGGCTGCCGTACCTGACCCAGGACGACCTGGCGCCCGACGACAAGAAGCTGCTGGCGCGCGACATCGCGCTGACGCGCCTGATGGTGCACTCGCCCGGCGCCACGCGCGCGT
>JBIPLY010000599.1:0-56080 GCA_044369385.1 Acetobacteraceae bacterium
TGGCGTGGCGACACGCTGGAGCTGTGCAAGCTGACCGTGGACACGCGCGCCGTGCCCGACTGGTCACAGGTCCGCTGGGGCGAGGCGCGGGCGCTGACGTTCGCGGAGATCCTGGAGCTGCACGAGGAGGCGATCGCCTGGGGTGTGGCCGAGATTGGCGAGTCGCTGGAGGCCGTGGTCGCCGGGCCTCTCATGATCGAGTCGAGCTGGTGGCAGCCTGTGGCGCAGCGGCGGAACTGGGAGCGTTGGCGGGCGAAAGCCGACGAGTATGCCGACGTGGTGTCCGTCTGGAACAACCATGAGGTGACCGGGCCAATCGCGGCGGTCAACGCGGATCCGCAGCGCGTGCGCTTTATCCACGACGCCTTCGCGCCCTGGGGCCGCAGCGCCCTCTACGGCCCGCTGGGGCTACCGGGGGCCCTGCTGCGCGACGCGGACAACGACGAGACTCCCTTCCCCTACGACAGCCCCTACGGAGCTGTGGGCAGCGGCGAGGGAGCTAACCCCTGGGGCCTGGTGCAAGGCAACCGCTACCTGACTCGCTCGCTGGCCATGGAGCAGCTTGAACTGCGCGGCACCGGCGCCCTCTACGAGCGCGGCCTGCCGCCGTCGAAGCTCCCCGATGGCGCGATCTACCGCCTTGACGGTCCGTCGCACGTCCCCGTCTGCCACGGCTGGGACAAGCACCACGACCCGCTTGGGTGGCACCAACGGGACTACGCCAAGACCACCCACGGCGTGATCGACTCGCAGCACATGAGCCGCACGCTGGGGCTGTTGTATCCGGCGGCGTATTTCGGGGGCGAGCGCTGGGCGATCAACGAGATCCGCTGCATGGCGCAGACGATCGTGCTGTGCTATGACCCCGCCCAGCAGCAGCGTTTCGGCCGCGAGGACGCCTGGCGGATGCACGCGGTTGCGGCCGCGGTCCACCTGACGCCGCCGAGCGATCCGATGCGCCCGGGGTGGACCCGCTGGCTCGAAGATATGGCCGTGTGCATCGCGGAGGCGGTCGATAGGGACGGCTTCTTGGACGTGCAATGGGGCCATCACCACCTCCCCGCCGATATGCAGGGCCCCGGTTTCGGCCTCTGCGCCTCCTGGGAGTGGATCTTGCTTTTGTCGGGGCTGACGGCGGCGCGCCGGGTCACGATGCTGGGCAGCAGGGTGGACGAGTTCCACCTTTCGGCGCGGCGCTTGCTGGAGAACCTGGACGAAGCCTGGGGCCGCGGCGAAGAAGGGCGCCTGCCCTACAAGTTCGTCGTGACGCGCGCTGCGCCCAGCCAGATCCACCACGCCATCAACCAGCACCCCAACGGCACCCCGCAGACCGACGGCGAGTTCTACATGGGCCTCCTCGGCTGCCTCTACCTGCCCGAGCACACCGGCCTCGACCTGCGCAGGACCCCCGAGCTGGAGATGCTGACCAAGCGCCTCCAATCCTGGGCCGCCGCGCAGGGCAAGACCCTGGCGCAGTGCTTCCCGGCGGCCCCGCACAGCCCGAGCTTCGGCAACGAGATCGTGGCGAAACTGGCGTTGGGAGGTGCGGGGGCGTGATCGCCGCGCTGTTTGTTTGCCGGGGCGGCCCCTACTGGGGCCTGCCTGGCGTCGATCCTTGGGACGAGCAGCGCGACGCCAGGCTGTACGGCGGCCCCTATCCAGTCGTGGCACATCCCCCGTGCTCAAGATGGTGCCGTCTCGCTGGCCTGGTCGAGGCCCGCTGGGGCCACCGCCGCGGCGACGATGGAGGCTGCTTTGAGGCCGCTTTGCGTGCCGTGCGCACATGGGGGGGGGTGCTTGAACACCCCGCCTACTCCGATGCATGGGCGGCCTTTGGACTCGCTCGGCCAGCCACGACTCGGGGCTGGACCCGCGATATCAGCGGCGGGGTCACCTGCTACGTCGAGCAGCATCGCTACGGGCACCCGGCCAAAAAAGCGACGTGGCTCTACGCCTACGGTGTCGAGCCCTTGCCGGAGCTCCGCTGGGGCTTCGTCCACGACCACAAGACCGGCGCCCCGGTCTCCTGGTGCGGCAACCACGTCGCGTCCGGGGAGGTCCGGCCGAGGGTCGGCAAGGCGAAAGCGTCAGAGACGCCTACCGAGTTCCGAGACGCGCTGATTCGGATTGCCGAGCTTGCGGCTGATTCCGCGGCCGCGGAAAGCCCGCTCGCGCCCCGTTGACCGCCCCTTGTCCGCCGGCCCAGATAGATCCCATGACCAAACGACCTCCCAAGCCGACAGGCCTGGACGCATGGGCCGCCACCCCGAAGACCCGCCGCGGTGGCCCGCCGTCCGACTTCGACAGGCCGCAGATCCGCGAACTGATCGAGCGTTACGTTTCGATGGTGATGGAAGGCAAGACCGTTCGCTCGGCAGCCGAGTTTGCGGCCTGGCTTCGTGCCGAGCACGGCGTGACGTCGGGAGACAACACTGTGCAGGCATGGGTCCGCAAGGTGAGGGAGTCTCGTGGCAAGCGTTGACGAGTGGGCGGCCGAGCCGCCGGATGAGCTGGTCAGGCTGCGCGAGGAGAACTCAGCGCTCAAGGCCCGCGTGCGCAAGGCCGAGCGCATGGCAGCGCGGCACGCAAGGATCGAGGAGGCTGTGATCGAGGCCACGCGGCAATCGCTCGAGGACACGCCGCCGAAGGTTTGGGTTGCTCCGCCGATCAAGTTGACCCCGAAGGCCAAGACGTGGGAGGAGGTCCCGCAGCTCTTGCTGTCCGACTGGCAGGGCGGCAAGCGAACCGAGGATTACGACCTCGACGTGATGGCCGAGCGCATCGCGCGCGTGACCACGAAGGCGCTGCACCTTGTTGCGGACCGCCGGCACAGCGCCCGGATCGAGCAGCTGGACTTGTGCCTACTCGGCGATATGGTCGAGGGCGAAACGATCTTTGCCCACCAGCCGTGGGAGGTGATCGCGCCTGTGATTGACCAGACGCAGCGGGTGGCCCAAGTGATTCAGGAAGCGATCGGCACACTGGCCCCGCAGTTCAAGCGCCTGCGCGTGTTTGGAATCTGCGGCAACCACGGGCGGACGGGATCGAAGCACAGCAGCGGTTCACCGTTCACGAATTGGGATCGGATGAGCTACCGGGTGGCCTCGATGCTGACCGAGCAGCTCCCCCGGTCGGTGAGGCGCAAGGTCACCTGGGAGATCTCGGATCGCGCCTGGCACATCCACGACGTGCTCGGCTGGCGCATCCTCAAGGTCCACGGCGACCAAGTGCGCGGCGGCTTCGCGGGCTTCCCCTGGTACGGCGTCGGCCGGCGCGCATCCGGCTGGAAGGACGCCATCCCCGGCGGCTACGACATTCTCCTGCACGGCCACTTCCACACGCCGGCCATGTTCGTGCAGAACTCCTCGATCGTCTTCGCCTGCGGCTCGCCCGAGTCGAGGAACGAGTACGCTCGCTCGGAGCTGGCTGCCTCGGGCGACCCGTCGCAGCGGCTTCTGTTCGTTTCCAAGTCCCACGGCGTGGTCGCGGATCACCTGCTCTGGTGCGTCGAGCGCAAGCCGTTTAATGCACGCATCACGGAGGCTGGTTGATGGACGCTCGCCAGATCAAGGCCCGGGCTCGCGCTGCGCTTAAGGACTGGAGCGCGCGCCTTGGCCTGTCTGACTGGCACATCGACCTTGAGTTTGCCGAGGGCGACGGCGGCACTTACGCAAGCAGCCTGTGCGATCCCGAGCTGCTGCGCATGGACCTCTCGTTTTTCGTGGGACTCCATCGAGCCGAGCCTCACCACATCGAGGCGACGATTGCGCACGAGCTAGTGCACGCCGTGCTGTCGCCGATCATGCACGCTCTCGACTCGGGCCTGACGCGCGAGGAGGCGATGAGCATCGAGGAGCAAGCCGTCGTCCGCCTTGAACGTGCGATCTTCAACACCTACCCTGGCGCCAAGCGCGCGCGCCAGGGGAGCAGCCACAAGCGCGCATCCTGACCCTGACCATGCAACAGATCGAACCCTACCTGGAGTGCGGCGCCGCGCCTGAGCCTCACGAAGTCGAGCTGATTCAGCCTGACATGATCGAGTGCCTCGAGACGCTCGCCGACCTCTGCCACACCATTGCCCGCTCGAAGGGCTTCTGGGACACGCCGCGCAACACCGGCGAGGCTATCGCGCTGATTCACTCCGAGCTGTCGGAGATGCTTGAAGCCTGCCGCAAGCCCGGCCAATCGAGCGACCACATCGAAGGCTTCCAGGCCGCCGAAGAGGAGGCCGCTGACGTGCTGATCCGACTTCTCGACCTTTCCCGCGGCATGCAACTCGACCTGGGCCGCGCCGTCATGGCCAAGCTCAAGTTCAACCTCTCGCGGCCGGCCAAGCACGGCAAGGCTTTTTGACCATGAACACAGTGACCCTCATCGGCCGACTGACCGCAGACCCGAAGGTCAAGAACCAAGGCGCGGACAACTGCATCGTCAACTTCTCGATCGCCGTGAACGAGCGCTGGCGCGACGAAGGAGGCGAGTGGAAGGACCGCGCTTCGTTCTTCGAGTGCACGATGTTCGGCAAGCGCGGCGAGAGCTTTCTGAAGTTCCACCAAAAAGGCTCGCTTGCTGCGATCACCGGGAAGCTGCGCCAGGAGCGCTGGACTTCGAAGGAGGGCGACAACCGCTCGAAGATCGTTGTCCTCGTCAACGACTACACGCTGACGGGCAAGACCGAGCAGGCGCAAGGCTCTTCACCGCGCCAGCACACGGCGCCCGCCGAGGAACCCGCGGGCGACGATTGGGGCGAGACCCCGTTCTGAGCGCATGGCAGGGGGCCTCGGAGGCCCGGGGCGGCGAGCCGGCGCCGCTACCTGCAACCCGGCGGGGCGGCCCTGGCATCGGCTGGGGCCGCCTTCTTACCACCTACCACGCGACCACATGACAGAGATCCCCGACGGAATGGATGGCCCGCTCGAGCTGCCGGCAGAGTGGCCCGAGGCGAGTCTGCGCGCGTTCGCGGAGACTCATGACGTGCGCGTTGCCTTCGACGGATTCCTCGATGAGGCCATGAAGTGCATGCACGACCGCCCAAATCCAAATCGTCGGTGGCAGGTGTCTTTGAACGTCGAGGTGCGTTCGCTTCCCAAAGACGAGCGGACTCCGGAGCACTCGCTTGGGCTTTTCGTGCATGTCCACTGCGACGATTGGGTTGGCCCATCCCATTTCATCTACAGGCCCGAAGACGAGGACGACCAGTGACTACCCACGAAGACCGCGCGCACATGATCGCGCTGGCGCAGGCGGGCGATCGTGATGGGCTGGAGTGGCTGCACCGAGAGGCGACGCGCTACATCCAGCGCTATGCGCGTGGGCGGGTGCCCAAGCAAGACCAGTCCGACTTTGTTGCCGATGCGGTCTCCAGGACCATGATCGGGTTCCGCCGCTACGACCCCGCGCGCGGGAGCTTCTTCGCCTGGATCCACCGCGAGGCCTTCTATTGCCACATGGAGGCCCGCCGCAAGCACTACCGCGACGTTGTGCAGTCGCAGCGGGCATCCGCCCCCATCGTTGACGGGCAGCCCCAAGACGAGCTGGCTGGCATCGGCCACGAGGACCAGAGATTCGGGTTCATCGGGTCGCTTGAGGAGTCCGAGGCCCTCCTTGCCATACTGCACCCGCGCGACGCCGAGATAGCCCGAGCCCACTGGATCTGCGATGAGCCCCGGGCATCAATCGCCGCGCGGCTGGGGCTCAACGCCTGGAACGTCAACGCCAGCCTGGCGCGGTCCAAGTCGCGACTGCGAGCTGCCGTCTTGGACCGCCTCGATGGCCGCTCAGGCCTTCCCCAGCACCCAGGCCAGAAGCTGCGTGCCCACGGCTAGTGTCACCGCAGCGAGTATCGCCACGACCCAGCGCAGCTTCTCGGCCGTCCGCTCGTTGGAGGCCTCGGCCCTTGCCAGGCGGGCGACCAGCCCGGCCTCGCCCTCGTTGGCGGCCTTGATCGACTGGAGCGCCTCGGACAGGTGCTCCAGGGTGTGCTTAACCCAGGCGCGCCATTCCGCGTCCTGGCGGATTTCAGCGAGGAGCTCGGGGCTGGGCTCTCCCTGCTGGCCGATCGGGTTCATTTGCCCTTGCCCCTGCGCAGCGTGCTGGCGACGCCGGCGGCCACGGTCGGAATAAGGAACGCGAGCCACGGCAGGCCAGTCACGGCAGCGGCCGGCGCGGCAATCGCCTGGGCCCCGGCCTCGAGGACGGTGGTCACCGCCCCCGGCTCAGGCTGCGGGGGCTCATAGGTCACGGTCCCCGCGCCATCCGGCAGCGGCACCTCGACCGGCTTGGGCTCAGGCTTCACCAGCTCGCCGCTGGCCTGCGTGCCGTCCGGTAGCTGGATGGTCGCCTCTTGGGGGCCCACAGGCGCCAGGAGCGCATTCTGGAGCGCCTGGCAGCCAGGCAGTGCCAAGACCAGCGCGAGGGCCACCCCGGTAGCCACCGGAGCCGCGACCTTGGCCGCCGCCGCCGAGCCCGCCGGCAGCTGCTCGACCAGATCACCCTTGCCCCAGATCTTCACCGCGGCCCGGGCCAGCAAGTAGGCGATCAGGATGCCCCCGGTCCACGGGATCACCAGCTCGGGGCGATCGCCATAGACCTCCCACAGGTAAGCCAAGCCCACGGCTGCCAGGTGCATCTCAGAGGTGGTGTAGCCAGCGGTCGGTTTCATCGTTCGGTCCGTGGAAAGGCCTCAGGCCGTGTCTTGGGTAGAGGGACCCCACCTACTAGCTTCGGACGCATGGCAAACCACCCGGCAGCGCGGAACACTGACCAAACCAAGGCCACGCAGGCGCCCAAGATTCACAGCGCTTGGCTCCCCGCCGGCGTCGGCATCACCGAGTGCGAGGTGCCGCTCCTGCTCTTCATCGGCCTATACCACCGGCGCACCGGCCTATGCCCGAACTACCCAGAGATCCAACGCGCCTTCGGCTACCGGTCGAAGCGCACCGTCTTCGACAAGCTCGAACGCCTCCGCCGATTCGGCCTGCTGCATCGGCCTCGAGTTGACGCCCGCCGAGCGATCTCCTTGACCGAGCGGGGGGCCTTGTTGTGCGCCCGCATCGAAGCGCTGGCGCCAAACCAGGGCCAAACAAGGGCATTGAGCGCCACCGAATCCGCCTAACTTGCCCCTGCTCGGATCGCGCCACCAAGAGACCAGCTAGCAGGTCGGGCCTGCTGGCAGCCTCCCGGATCCTCCGGCATCTCTAGCCATCGGCTTGATCTCTCAGCTCTCGTGGAGCTTGGAGCCTCTAGCAGGTGAGAGAATCTCCAAGCGCTCTCTGTGAGAGACTGGATGAGAGCATCTCACATCAAGATGGTTGTTTGATAGCCAGGAGTCTAGCTCGGAGCTTCAACGCTTGGAGCTATTCACCTTGTGAGTATGTTGATGGTATTCAGCTAGCTAATACTTCTGCAATTGAGATTGCTTGAGTGTTGGTTGATTGGCTGAAGGTGATTCTGAGCAGGATTCAATATGCTTAGTCGCGCCCGCGCATCCGAACAAGAAAACAAAGAACCCGAAGGGGGTCCGTTTACCGATCAAGAGCGTTCCGAGATCGAGCGCATGGCCTCGATCGGCCTGTCACGTGACGACATCGGATTCGTTCTCCGCCGATCGCCGAAAGAAATCGAGAAGCACTGCATGAACTCGCTCAGCCGTGGGCGAGCGATGGGCGTCGAAAAGGTCGGCGGCGCCCTGATGCGAGCCGCGATCCAATGCGAGCACGACCCGCGCTTCCTTCAGGCCGCAATGTTTTACTTGCGCTGCATCGGCAAGTGGCGCGAGGAGTCCACGATCGACGTTCGTACCGGGCCCGAGGTGCAGACCGTCATCGTCCAGGTGCCAGGCAAGGCCAAGGCCGAGAAGGAACCCAAGCCTTGACCGAGGCCGTCGCGGAATCCGAAGGACTGGTCCTGCGCTTCAACGAGGCGCAGGGCGCGGCCTGGATGGCAGAGGAGCCGTTCGTCGGCCTCTGCTTTGGTATCCGCGGCGGCAAGACCTACTTCGGGCGCAACTGGATCGTCGACCGCGCAGTCCGCTTCCCGCGGTCGCTGCACATGGCCACGGCCAACAGTTACCCGCAGCTCGAGCTGGTCACGATCCCCAACCTGATCGAGGCGCTAGACCAATGGGGCGTTGACTGGCGGCACATGTCCAGCAAGCGGCGCTTCGAGATCAGCACGCCGCGGGGCGTCTCGCGCATCGAGTACCGCTCAACCGAGAAGGTCCACCACCTGCGCGGCGCCGAGCTTGGGTCGGTCTGGATGGACGAGGTGCGGGACGCCAAGCGCGGCGCCCTGGACGTGATGAAGGGCCGCCTTTCGTGCCCGCACGTGGACAAGCCGCGCATGCTCTGCACGACCACGCCCAACGGCTTCGACGCGTTCTACGCCGAGTTCGTCGGCGAAGGGCGCCCAGGGACGCACGCCTTTTTTAAGTCCACGACGCGCGACAACCCACACCTGCGCCCCGATTACATCCAGCGCATCTACGACGACTACGACCCAGACATGGCCGCGCAGGAGCTGGACGCGGACTTCAGGGTGATGGGCGTCGGCAAGGTCTATTCCTCGTACGCACGCGAGGTCAACGGCCGAGGCAACGACTACGACGCGAGTCTGCCGCTGTGGCTGTGCGTGGACTTTAACATCGGCTCGATGGGCTGGGCGCTGGTGCAGATCACTGGATCGGGCGAGGTCCACGCTGTCGCCGAGGTCTTCGCCCGCGACTGCACGATCCCGCGCATGGCGAAGCTGCTCGCCGAAGGCGGCAACACCGGGCGCGCAGAGTATCCCGCCTGGGCGAAGCTCCACAAGGGCCCGTGGAATCTTGACGGCGACGCGACCGACGGGCGCAACCGGGAGACCGGCGCGAGTGATTGGAAGGTGCTCACCGATGCGCTGCGCGCGCACGGCATCGTGCCCACGGTCCACAAGTCGCGCACTAACCCGGCAGTCAAGGATCGCGTGAACAGCGTGAACGCGCTACTGCGCTCCGCCACGGGCCGGCATCGGCTCTTCCATCATCCGCGCTGCACCGAGCTGCAAAAGGACTTTGAGCAGCTTGTGTGGAAGAACGGCGACATCGACAAGGCGCGCGACCCGATGCGTTCGCACCTGTCGGACGCCGTGGGCTATCTCGTGCACAACAAGTTCCCAGTCACCGGCTCGCCGCTGCTCCAAGGCCGCTTCACCACCGCCCAATGATCGCTGACAAAATCCCCTTCACGGACGGCTATGCGCCCGACCAGCACGCCAAGCTCCTAGGGCAGGGCAGCCAGTCGCAAGGACCCGGCACGCCGTCGCTGTGGTTCCTACGCATGAGCCCGCGCTGGCCGATGATCGACGCGCTGCTACAAAAGACCGAGGGGATGCGCGGCCTCAAGGAAAAGGCGCTGCCCAAGTGGCCCAAAGAGCCGCTCGATGCGTACTTCTACCGCCTGCACCGATCGACATGCCACGGTTTTTTTTCTGACGCCGTTGACGGTCTCTCGCGCAAGCCGTTCGAGAAGACGCTGACTCTTAGCGACGATCTGCCGCCTGGGCTCGAGGTCCTGCTGAGAAACGCAAGCGGCGAGGGCGCCTCGCTCGAAGCCTTGGCTTGCGCCTGGCTCTCGCGCGCCATCGCCAAGGGCGTCGCTCACGTGTGGGTCGATTACTCGGCCGAGGTTCCCGCCGCGACCCTGGCCGAGCAGCACCAGGCCGGCAATCGCCCACTGCTCAAGCTGCTTGACCTGTCGAGCGTCATCGCTGGCAATGCCAACGAAGCCGGGCAGATCAAGCACCTGCGCATCCGCGACCTGGAGATCTACTCCGAAGGCTACGCCGAGCGCGAGCGGCCGCGAATCATCGAGTTCAACCTTCAGCCTGGCGGTGGATACGTTCGCACGGTCTGGAAGGTGATAAAGAACGGAGGCGACTGGGAGAAGATCGAGGAAGGCGAGTTTTCGCTGCCCGAGCTGCCGCTGGTGACGCTCAACCTCGGACACCTTGGGCGCTTCGAGGCCGAGCCGCCGCTGCAATCGCTGGCCGAGATCGAGGCCGCGCATTTCCAGCAGACTTCCGACCACGAGAACAACCTCGCCTCGAGCGTGGGCGGCCTCTTCTTCGCCGGCGCGAGCGAGGACGAGGTGTCTAAGGGCATCGTGCTCGGGCCGAACACGCTCAACGCCAGCCGCGACCCGAACGCCAAGCTGACGTTCGTTGAGCCCACCGGCGCCTGCTTGGAGCGGCGCGCAGAGTGGATCGCGCGGCTCGAAAGCAAGATGCGTGAGCTGGGCGCGCGCCCGATGGTCGAGCAGGCGGCCGCCAGGACCGCAACCGAGGTGAACAGCGGCGACAAGCGCTCGCAGACGGTCCTCCAATCGTGGGTGCGGCTGCTCGAGTCGCGTCTTGTCGAGGCCCTGCGCTTCGCCGCAATGTGGACTGGCGAGGCGCTCCCCGTAGACTTCGCGGTCGAGTGCTACTCCGATTGGAACTCGACCCTGGCGCAAGCTGAGCATCTGCGCACGCTCGAAGCCGGCCGCGCGCGGAAGGACATCGACCGCAAGACCTACCTGAACGAGCTGCAACGCCGCGGCGTCCTCGGCGAGTCGGTCAACGTCCAGGAGGTCATCGAGCTTGCCGAAGCCGAGGGCGAGCTGCCGGACATGCCGGACCTCGGCGACAACCCGCCGCCCCTGGGCCAGCCTGAGCCCCCGCAATGACCGACAACAAGACCGCGGCCGAGATCCTCCTGGACCAGATCATCCGGCGCCAGATCGTGGCGCTGCGGGTCCGGGAGGGCTTCGCGCGTGAGCAGTCGCGGTTCTTTGACATGGAGTTTGCGCGGCCCCTGTTGGCCGAGGTCATGGCCAGGCTGCCGAACGTTCCGCAGCTCGGCCAGGACATCAGCGAGGCCACGAGCAAGCGCCTGGCGGCCCTGTACGAGAAGCTCGACAACATGACCGACGAGGCCTATTCGTCGATGCGAGGTGCTGCGCAGAAGACGCTCCTCACGATCGCCAAGGTCGAATCGAGCTGGGCCGCATCTGCGCTTGCCCGATCGGTTCCGATCGAATTCTCGTTCCAGAAGGCCTCTCCCGATTACCTTCGATCGATTGTCAGAGCGCGCCCGTTCCAGGGGAAGGTGCTCAAGGCGTGGTACTCCGAGCTTGGAGATGCGACCAAGGCGCGCGTGCGTTCGGAGATCCAGCAGGGACTCCAGACCGGCCAGAGCGTCACGGACATCGCCAAGCGGCTCAGCGGGACCAAGGCAGCCGGCTATCAGGATGGGGCTCTGGCGATCAGCCGGCGGCATGCGGAGACGATCGCGGCGACGGCCGCCAACCACGTTTCGACGCACGCCAGGCAGGCCACCTACGAAGCCAACGCGGCGCTCATTAAGGGCTATCGGTTCGTCGCCACGCTGGACAGCCAGACCTCGAAGGTTTGCGCCAGCCTCGACCAAAAGACGTTCGAGCTGGGCAAGGGCCCGATGCCGCCGATGCACATGCGCTGCCGCTCGAGCACCGTGCCTTGGCTCAAGAGCCTCCGCGAGCTAGGCATCGACGTTGACGATGCACCGCCAGGCGCGAGGGCTTCGATGAACGGCGCGGTCCCTGGCGACCTCAGCTTCGAGAGGTGGCTCAAGCAACAGCCTGAGGAGTTCCAGCGCAAGTGGCTGGGTCAGGGGCGATTCGAACTGTGGAGCAAGGGCTTGTCCATCGGCGACATGATCGGGCCCGGCCTTAAGCCGCTGCCGTTGTCGGCGCTGACCGCGGACTGAAAGCCAAACGCGGGCCAAACGCAAGCTTGGCGAGTGCGCGCCGCGCCTAAGACGGGGCAGCCGCGGCGCGTAGGCAGGGCCTTCGTTGCGCGCGGCGCTCCCGTTCTCTGCGGCCTGTGGCCGTGGGCAGTGCCCGAACGCCTCGAATGTCTCTGAAACTCCAACTCGCCAGCAAAGACGGCGTGCCCGAGGGGCTCGCCCAATTCGTCAAGACCGACGGCAACGCCACGATCCTCGAGCTTCCCGATGGGTGGGGCATCGACAACGTGTCGGGTCTGCGGTCCAAAAACAGCGAACTGCTGGGCGAAGTCCGCCAGCTCAAGTCGAAGCTCGACCCGATCAAAGACCTCGATCCGTCCGACGTGCAAGCGAAGCTCGCGCGCCTGGCTGAGCTCGAGGCGCAACCTCCCGGCAGTGGCATCAAGGCCATCGAGGAGGCCCGCAAGCAGCTCGAGTCCCAGTACCGCAAGGATCTGGACCAGACCAAGGCCGAGGTGCTGACGCTGCGCGAAGAGCGCAAGCGCGCCGCGCTCGCCCAGGCGGAAGCCCAGGCGCTGCGCGAGAGCAAGCACAAGCCGCTGCCCGGTGTCGAGTACCTGCTCCGCGAGCACCTGAGCGTGCTCGAAGAGGACGGGCAGCTCCACGTCGTAGTGGTCGATCCCGCGAGCCGCAGGCCTCGCGTCACGACCAAGCCCGGCGGCTCTGGCTACATGCGCGCCGACGAGCTGATCGAAGAGCTGGCGACCAACGAGCGATTCGGCCACCTGTTCCAGGGGAACGGCAAGGTCGGAGCTGGAGTCACGGGACGCAACGGGGCTGCTGTGCCCAATCCCTGGATGAAAGGCCAGGTGAACGTCACGAAGCAGATGGAGCTGATGAGCACAAACCCCGACCTCGCCAACCAGCTCAAGGCGCAAGCCGCTTCGAGCAAGTGACCACCTACTGACAGATGGCAACCGCAGTCACCAACGTGATCGTTCCGAGTGTGTTCGGCCAGTACATGGCCGAGCAGTCCACTCTCTCCTCTCGAATCATCCGCAGCGGCATCGCCCAAGCGGACTCGAGCATCGGAGCGCTCTTTCCCAACTCCTCGGGCATCATCGCCCGAATTCCCTTCTGGCAGCCGCTGGCCGACGCTGCCGCCAACGCTTCCAGCGACACCCTGGCCAACTCGGCGACCCCGCGGACTCTGACCGCTGACGATCAGATCTGCCGCCGCATCGACCGCAACGACTCGTGGCGCACGATGGACCTGGCCGTGATGCTGGCCGGGGACGACCCCTTCGGCGCCCTGCTGTATGGCAACGGCGCAATGCAGGGTGGCGCGATGGAGTGGCTGTTCCAGCAGCAGCAGCGAGACCTCGTTGCGACCCTCACGGGTGTCGTTGCGGACAACATCGCCAACGACTCGGGGGACATGGTGTTTACCGTCGGCGTCACCGGCACTTCTGCCGCCGGCGCTGCCGCTGCAACCGACAAGATCAGCCCGACCGCGATCGCTCTTTCCCGCCTGACCCGCGGGGACAAGGGCATGCAAGCGCCGATCTTCGTCTGCCACTCGGTTGTGGCCGCCGAGCTGGCGATTCAGGGCCTGCTCCAGAAGATCGACTCCAACGGCCGCGTGCTGTCGGAGTTCGAGTCGCTGTCCACCCAGACGCTGAACTACAGCCAAGCGCTGGGCATGACCATCTTCATCGACGACCGCTGCCCCGCGGTGGCCGACGGCGCCTCGCGCACCATGTACACCAGCTACCTGGTGGAGCCTGGCTTCATCCGGTACGCGCCGCTGGTGCCGAAGGTCCCGATCGAGTTCGACCGCCTGCCGCTTGTCGGCGATGGCGGCGGCGCGGATCAGATCACGATCCGCTTCGGCTACGTGATGCACCCGACCGGTTTCGAGTGCACGGTCTCCACTCCGACGATCTCTGCCGCCACCCTGGCGACCGCCACGACCTGGAACCGGGTTTGGGGCCGCAAAAACATCGGCTTCGTCGCCATCCGCTCGAACGGCTGATCCCCATGACTGAACAACTCGACTTCTCGGAATGCGTCCAGCGCAAGCTGGCGGAAGAGCGCGCCGCGCTTCAGCTGCGCGCTCAGGCCCAAGCGGCAAACTCGCCCGAGGGCATCAGCAAGGCGATGCAGGCCGAAATCGCTGCTGTCGAGGCTCGCCTTGCCAAGCAGATCGATTCGGTCTTCGCCAAGATCGAGGCCGTGATCAAGGCCAAGGGCTGACCTGACGGATGGCGCGCCCGCTGCTCCTGAACCAGGCGATCCTCGAGGACTTTGAGTCGGGGATCCCTTTCAAAAATCTGTTTCTCCAGAGCCGCCCCTGGCTCAGCGAAGCAGCGGGCACCTTCGGTCTTTTCGTTAGCAACGGCGGCACCGTTGCGACCGACGCGAACGGCTGGCAGACGCTCTCTGCCGGCCAGCGCGCGGGAACACTCATGTGCCGTGAGCTGCAAGTGTCCGGCGTGGACGGGGCTGGCCTGTACCCGCCGGGCAACTACGTTCTCACCTACACGGGCGTAGGCCGCATCATCCTGGGATTCGACGCTGTGCCCCAGGAGAAAGAATCGAACAACCTCTGGGCCAAGCCGCAGAGCCCTGGGCGGATTCTGTTCAGCGTCCCGGCGGCAACCGGCGCGGGCATCTATCTGGGGATCGACGAGCAGGACGCGGGGAACCCGGTCCGCAATATCGTCGTCACGCGCACCGAGTTCGAGGGGACGCTCGCCGCGAACCCGTGGGACCCGGCGTTCCTGATCGACATGGCGCCGTTCTCGTGCCAGCGGGTAATGAACTGGCAGCGGATCAACTATCACCCGTACGCCAACTGGAGCGACCGCGCGACGCTTTCCAGCGCACGCTACACCACGCGCCGCGGCGTGCCGTTGGAGCTGCTGATCGACCTGGCGAATCGCACCGGGGACGATCTGTACGTCTGCATCCCGCACAAGTACACGGACGCGGCTGTCCAGTCGATGGGGGACCTCATCAACTCGACGCTGAATCCGCAGATCAACGTATGGGTCGAGTACTCCAACGAGATCTGGAACTCGCTATTTGACTTCAACCCTGGTTTTTCAGACTGGGACGCGAGCGACGGCCAGGGCGCCTACTGCGAGACCCAAGGCCTCGCGCTTAGCCTTGACGCAAACGCATACCAGGCACGGCTCAAGTTCTACTCGCGGCGCGCACGGCAGGTGCTTGGGATCTTCCGCGCCCGATTCTCGAACCCTGCGCGCGTCAAGCGCGTAATCGGCGGCCACCACGAAGGCGACGACTCGAACAACAACACGATCCTCGACTTCGAGTCGGCAAGCTCGAACGCTGAGGCCTTCGCCACTGCGCCGTACTGGGGTGACAACTCTGGCGGCCTGGCGAACGCGCAGAACACGATCAACTCGATGCAGACCGACCTGAACGGCACGGTCAGCGCGAAGATCGCAGACCACAAGGCGCGCTCATCGTCCCGCGGGCTCCAGTACATCTACTACGAGGGGGGCACGTCCCCGATCCCGACGAACGGCGCGCAGGTGGAGGTCGTCAAGGAAGCCCTATACGACGTGCAGATGCTCGACCAGTACGAGCAGTTCTTCGCCACGAGCCTTGCTGCTGGCGTCGATCTTGTGGGGGTCTACAGCTACTGCACGAAGTACGGCACGAACGGGGCATTCGGCCACCTGCGCCGCGTTGGCGAGAGCCCGCGCCCGCCTCGTTGGATTGCGCTTGAGAATTTCGTCAACCAGACCGTCACCGCGCCCACGACTCCGCCGAGCCAAGCGCTTGTGGACGCCTACTACGGCTTCGACTTCGGGTCTTCCAAGTGGAAGGCCTTCGCTGGCCCGCAGCCGAAGACGACCTTCTTTGGCAGCGTCATCGACTTCTTTGGGCCGCTGTATCGCACGCAGATCCTAGCCTCGAACACGGAGTTCACCGTCTCGAACGCGCTCCGCGGCGCCCGCCTTGTGCTTGAACTGCAAGGGGACTTCCAGGTGCGCTGGCCTTCGAGCTTCCGCATCCGCTCGGGGCGCTACGACGGCCGCGACAGCCGCCTGAACATCGTCAGCATCTATTGCGTCGAGCACTCGGGAACCCCTCAGTTCGACGTGACGATCGAGACGCTGCCGGCTGCGCAGACTGGCCTGCTGCTTCGCCAAGCGCTTGTGACTAACGACTTCACCACGCTCTTCGGGAGCTGGGCCGAAGTGTTGAGCACCACCGCGGCAACGCCGGCGACAGCGAACCGCTACAGCCGACTGGGCGAGATCGAGCGCTTCCGCCGCCGTGATGGCTTCTTCTATCTGCGCGTCCGCTACCCGCTCAGCAATGGCGGCGACAGCCAGCCCCAGTCAATCGCTTGGCGCCAGCGCAGCAGCCCGATAGAGCCGATCGCCCGCGAACGAGTCGTTGGCTACCAGCTCTTGGCGAACAACCTCATCAACGCCACGCCCTACGGCGGCCTGTGCCGTACCTCGGTCAACGAGGCGTGGCTCAGCTACGCCCCCGGGCAGATCGCGGCCTTCGTGCCGTTCCTCGCCATATCGAGGCACGGCCTGGCGCCTTTCTTGGCGCTCGGCAACTCGCTGATCCTGAGCCCCAACCAGCTGCTTACCACGGCCGTCGAGCTGTACGCGGACTGACCCATGGCAGACGTCCTGATCCCCGAGGCCGGCGCGCCGATCGACTTCTGGCGCTTCATGGCCTCCAGCTCTGAGACCCCGCGGCGCCTGTGGGTGTTCCTCGGTCAAAGTAACATGGTCGGCTACAACTCGGGCCGGTCGGTGCTGACCATTGACCAGCTCTTGCCGAACATTGAGTGCCAGGACGTCGACGACGCGATCGTCCCCGCGCGCTACCCGTTCCCGTTTTACCTGCCGAACTCGACCGAGTACGAGCCGCTCTGGAGTATCGCCAACATCAACGTCTCGCCGGCGATGAGCTTCATGCAGTCGCTCGCGCGGACGAACACGGAGGCGCGTCTTGTCGCTTCGATGGGCGCGATCGGCGGCTCGAGCTTCACCGGCGCGCTCGCCGCGCGCAACTGTGCAAGCCCGGGCAGCACCTACAAGCTGGCGAACAATCTCCGCGATCGCATTGTCGCCAGGATCAACTCGGCGATCGGTCAAGGGTGCATCCTCGAAGGCTTCGTCTGGTGCCAGGGCGAAAACGACGCTGTGAACCTGCACAACGCCGGCAACACGGCGGCGCAGACGCAGGCAATCTACAGCGCAGAGCTGATCCGCCTGATCGACGATCTGCGCGGCGGCGCGATCATCAACGACGCGTTCGGCAGCCATACGCACAAGCCGTTCCTCATCCTGGAGATGCCGCGGACGCTGACCGGCACGGCGTCTTCCGCGATCCCGGCGCCGACTCTCGCGCCGACTCTGCCCGAGTCGATCCTTTTTGCCATCGAGGCCGCCAAGCGCGTGGTCGCCCGCGACGTGCCCTATTGCGCCTACGTGGAGAGCGGCGGCCTTGCCAGCGAAGCGGACGCGATCCACTACACCGGCGCTGCTGCCCGCGAGCTTGGGCACCGCGCATTTGGTGCCATCGACCGGGCGCGCCAAAACGTCACCAGCACCACGACGAACGCGCGCCAAGGGCTCCCGACGCTGCCGCGCGCGCGCTACGTCACAGTCAACGGCCGCCGCTGCGAATTCGAGTTCGGCAACAACCTCCGCGGGGCAGGCTTCTCGGGCGCCGCGATCTCTGACTCCCTGGGCACGGTGGTGAACCAGCTCTGGGGTGGCACTGGAGTCGGCGCCCTCTTCAGTCAAGCGCTCGCGTTCGACGGCGCGCACCTCGTCAGCGTCAACCTGGGCACCGGCGCCAAGGTCAGCGAGTCGGCCGTTGCCGTTGGCACTGGCGGCGCTCCCGAGCACTGCATCCAAGTGGACGGTCTGTCTGGAGTTTTCGGAGACGTGCGCCTTCGCACTACGCCGACCGCGATCACGCTCGAGCGCAACGGCGCCGTCCTGTTCACGTTCGCGCTGTCCACGGGCTCGGTCGAGAACCACACCAGCAATGGCCCGCTGATTCTCCGCAGCCCAAACGGCACGCGCTACGCGCTGCGGGTCACCAACGCCGGCGTCCTCGACATCACTGCCGCCTGAGCATGGCACTTCTTCGACCCAATCACGTCGTAGCCTACGACCCGTCGGGCGTCTTGACTGCCAACCAGCAAGCGCGCGTCTACTACGACCCGACGATCAAGCCGGACACCGGCGGCCGTCGGCGCGTGTACGTGCTCCAAGGCGGCGGCTTCCTGCCTGGCTCTGGCACGCTGCCCGATGGCTGGGACCCTGACCTTGGTGGCGAGCTGGGGCTCTGCTACAAGGCCGGGGATGCCGTGGTGATGGTCGGCTATACGCCGCACTCGCCGACGATCTTGGGCCAGGGGGCGTTCGACTATCAGCAGTGGAACCTCGGCCCTGGCGAGGTGCTGACGCTGGATAGCAGCAATCCGGCGAAGATGGCGCGCCGCTGCGCAGAACGCGACGTGGTGAACTGCCTGCAACACTTCGCCACGTTCCAGGTTGGCGACCTGTCGCGGAGCCCGCGGCGCGCGGCGCTGTGGGCAAAGAGCGCGGGATTCCTTGCTAGCAGCTTCGCAGTGTTCGGCCCTCAGCGCGGCGATTCGACCGCGACGATCGAGCGTTTCAGGGCCCCGACGCGCGTCGCCGCGTTCATGGGCCGCGCTTCGATCTCGAGCCCGCCGGCTTGGCTGCACACTCGCTTCTTGCGCCACTGGAGCAACGGCTTCGGTGTGGCGGCGCAGACGATTGGCGGCGCGGTCAACGCATCGAACCCGGCCAACCTCTTCTCTGGCCTGATCAACATGCGCCAATCGTCGGCGCTTTGGATGATCGAGGCGAACAGCCCGCAGATGGCCCAGGCGCGCCGCGACAACGCCTCGATGCCCGTCTGGATCGAGAACACCGGCAGCGTGGCGTTCCAAGGACCCTACACCTACAGCGGCATGTGGAACGTCCTAACCGAGGATCACCCGCCCGAGGCCGTGATGTCGATCCAGACCGTGCTGCAAGCGCTCCAAGCGGAGTTCCCTGCCGAGTACGTCCACGACGCAAAGTCGGCATTTGTGCTGACCGGGCCTGGCGAGACCGCGCCCACCGACGAAGACCGTTGGGCTTGGCTCGACCAGTCGATGGAGCAGGCCCCCTACGTCAAGGTGCTCTGATGGCTCTGATCGTCGAAGACGGCTCCGCGGTCGCTGGTGCAGAGAGCTACATCAGCGTGGCCGATGCGGACGACTACATCGGCAAGTGGGTCGCTGACCCTTCCGCGTGGCAGGCTCTTGCAACGTCGGCTAAGGAAAACAAGCTGCGCCAGGCTACGCAGTACCTGGATGCCGTGTTCGTGACTCGCTGGAAGGGCTACATCGCCACCAGCGGGCAATCGCTCAACTGGCCGCGCCAGTACGCCTACGATGAGCGCGGCAATAGCATCGAGGGGGCGGTCCCGCTTGAGCTGCGGCGCGCCACGGCGACGGTTGCGGCTGCTGCTGCTGCTGCTCCGCTCGTGCCGCTCGGTGGCAGCGCCACGACCGACAACCAAGCGATCGTCGAGCAGGAGGTCGAGGTCGGCCCGATCAAGCGGCGGACCAAGTACGCAGAGCCCGCAGCGCTCAGCTCTGGCGGATTCCCCAAGATCGGCGCGGCCGGCGGCATCATCGCCCTGGTCTCGTCCATGCTTTCGCCGCTCCTTGCGGGTGGTGGCAGCGGGAGCGTGATGCGCTCGTGACTGAGCTAGACGACCAGATCCGGCCCGAGGTCTTGGATATCGTCCAGGAGCTCGGCAAGGCCATCGAGTTCAGGGTGACGACCGAGGCGTACGACGTCGCGTCGGGCGTGACCACGCCGCTGTCCATCCAGTGGGTGTCGGTTAAGTGCTCGCCGCCCAGCCAGTACCAGATCAGCCGCGACGGTGAGCCGGACAAGCTCATGGAGACGCTTGGCACGCTCGTGCCTGCGCTCGGGCTTACGTTCGAGCCCAAGGTCGAGCAGATCGTCCGCTTCGACGGTCGGGAGCGGCGCATCGTTTCCGTGGGCAAGATCTACTCGGGCGACCTGATCGCGGCTTTCGTCCTGGGGCTGTCCACGTGAGCTTCCGCGACCTGAGCCTCCAATTGTCGGACGAGGGCGACAATCTCGAGCTGCGCTACCTGATCCTGGTGCGCCGGCTCGCGCTGGACGCGCTGACTCGCGTCGTGCTCCTGTCGCCCGTGCGGCTGCCGCCGAAGCCCGGGAGCAAGCGCCGGCGCATCCCTGGAGGGCGGCTTCGCGGCGGCTGGCAGCTCGGGCTCAATGCGACGCCCCAGGGCGTGCCGCCGACCAAGGACCAGTCCGGCTCGGCCACTATCGCGGCGAACCAGGGCAAGGCCGAGTCCGTGAGCCTGGGCGACGTGGTGCACCTCGCCAACAACGTGGCATATGCCCCGATCATCGACGAGGGCCGCAAGGCCGCGACCGTGACCGTCCGCCGCGGGGGCAAGGCCGTGACCTTCTCGCGGCAGCAGGGCTCGATCCAGGCGCTCCGCGGCATGACGTTGGTGGCCGCCGAGGAGCTGCGCGCCAGCTACGGCGGGAGGGTGGTGTGAGCTACTCGGAGATCGCCTCCAGGCTTCGCCAGGCCATCCAGAGGCCGCTGGATGCCGCCATGCCCCCGGGAGCCGAAGTGCTGTGGCCGAATGCGCCAGGTGCCACGGCAGAAAGCCAGGAGGCCGGGCCCTGGGCCGCCGTGGACATCCAGTGGCTAGGCGTTGACTCCCTAGCCTTCGGTGCGGGGCTGAGGCTGCGCCACCGGGGCATCCTCGAGGCCGTCCTGGTCTGGCCGGCGGGCGCCGGCGAGGGCGGCCTGTTCGCTGCCGCCGATCAGCTGGCCTCGGCGCTGACCGAGACCACGGCGGGGCCGGTGCGCATCCGCCAGCCCGAGCTGGTCGATGCCGATGCGGGCGAAGGGTGGGCAGCGAGAGCGTTTCGCCTCGCCTGGACGGCCGATGAAACCAAAAGCAAACCTTCGGAGATTGAAGCGCCCGAGGAGGGTACATGGGCGCTTGGATCTGCTGCGATCAGGCAGGCACTCTCCGCAGTCGTCGCCGCGAGTACAGGCCTCACGGTGGTCTACGGGAACGCTCCGCAGGAGTCGCCGCCCGTGACCGAGGCCAGCGTCTACGCGAGAGTCCTGACTGGCGCGCAGATCCCTAACCAAGCATCCGAGTCCAGCGACGCAACGAAGATCGGCGCCTTCCTTGCCGACATCGTGACGCCCGCTGGCACCGGAACCGGACTAGCTTTCTCGATCGCCGACAAGATCTCGAATGCCCTCTCGATGGCCAAGGCTGGCCGCATCGAGCTGGGCGCCGCGACCTTGACCGATCAGAGCCTAGTAGGCCCCTCGTGGGTCACCACGATCCAGATCCCGTACCGCTTGACCCACGCTCACTGACCAGACATGGCTCTCATTAACGCGCCCGCAGTCGCCGAAGGCACCCGAGTCGCCATCGCCAAGGAGACGACCTACAAGGTCGCGCCGACCGGCGAGGCCAACGTCCTGCCGATCTCCGGCGAGAGTCTGCGCCTCGACAAGCGCTACACCGACAGCCCGACGATTTCGAGCAACCGCCGCTCGCAAGGCCAGACCCAAACCGGGCAAGGCGTGAGCGGTGGCGTCAACTTCGCTCTGCGCGCAAAGGCCTTCGACGAGTACTTGGGCGCCGCGCTGTGGGCCCCCAACTGGACCTCGGGCGTCGCCGCGTTCCCCTCTGGCACGCCGCTCGATGCGACGATCGCGGTTAACTTGACCCGCTTCGAGTTCTTTTCGGCCGGCAATCAGCTGCCGGTGTTCGCCGCTGACGACGTGGTGAGCGTGACCGATGCGCGCAACTGGAACCACGTCGGCACCTACCGCGTGGCCACTGGCAGCACGCCGACCGCCGGCACCTTCCTGGCGCTCAAGCTGGACGGCACCGCGCCCTTCGCCGATGCCGTGGCTCAATCGCTGCGCATCGTCAAGGTTGGCGAGTTTGGGAGCTTCACCCTGACCGCGACCGTGGGCGGCACGAAGGCCACGATTGACATCCTCGACTCGAACGGCGCCGCTGCGGCTGTAGCTCAGGGCTGGATCAAGCTGGGCGGGTTCACTACCAACCAGGGCAACAACGGCATCTGGCAGGTCGAGTCTGCGAGCACCACGACCCTGACGCTGGTGCGAAACGACGGCAGCTCTCTGTTCGTCACCGAGACTGACGCTTCCTCCTGGTGGGCCATCGGCGAGTACGCGCAGGACGGCCAGACCCGCAGCTCGTACTCGATCGAGAAGCGCTTCGACCTCGCGTCCGATGTGTTCGAGCTGCACCTCGGCTGCGTCGTGGACCAAGGGACGCTCAACTTCAGCGTGGGCGAGCCGATTTCTGGCACCTTCGCGTTCCAGGGTGCGACCATGACCTCGCCGGCCGCGGCGCAGTTCTCGACCTACATCGCCCAGCCTCAGACCACCGAGTACGGGCCTGCTCAGGACGTGCGCGCCGTGCTGGCTGGTGGCGTCGGTGTGAGCCTGCGTTCGGCCAGCTTTCAGGTTGCCAACAACGTGCGGCCGATCGAGGAGCTGGGCGTGCTCGGCGCGTCGCAAGTCGTGCCCGGCACCTTCGCGCTGACTGGCACGCTCCAGGCCTACATCGAGGATGGCTCGCTGCTGTCGCGCTTCGCCAACGGGACCTTCACCCGCATTGACCTCTTGGCCTTCGACTCGCAGGCGAACGGCTACCTCATCGTCCTGCCGCGCACCAAGTTCACCGAGGCGCCGGCCAATGCCACGGGCAAGAACACCGACGTGTTTGCCCAGGTGGCGTTTGCCAGCGAGGAAGACCTTGCCGCCGGCTACCAGGCCCGGATCTACCGCTACCTCTGACCAATGCCCAGCCTCCAGAAGATCAAGCTCTCGACCGTCGCGCTCGACAACGGCGCGTGGTTCACGCACGCGCTCGGCTTCAAGTTTCGCGTTCGCCGGCTGACCTACAAGCCGTACCGCGAAGCGCTTGAAGGCGCTCTCCGTGAGCTGCGCGGCCGCGGGCTTGAAGCCGCGGAGCTGTCGGCGGCGATCGACAAGACCGTTGCCGTCCTGTTCGCTACGCACGTCGTGGTGGACTGGGCGGAGGTCACCGAGCCCGGCCCCGATGGCGTCGAGGTCTCGGTGCCATTCAGCGCTGAGCGGCTCAAGGCCATGCTGTGCGATCGGGCCTACTCCGATCTGTACGACTGGCTGACCGACTGCGCGCGCACCGGCGAAGCCTTCCGCGAGAAAGCCGCCGCGGAGACGCTGGGAAAGTAGCCAAGCGGCTGCGCTGGTTTCGCAAGTGGGGCGCCGAGCTGGATGCCTTGCGAGTCGAAGCCAAGCGCGGCCGCAAGCGGCAGGGCTGGATCGAGTATCTGGCCCTGCCCGAGCTGCAACGAGACGAGGCCTGGTTCGAGAGCGCATTCCTCGAGCTGAGCGCGCAACGCGGCATGGGCTTCAGCGGGCCTGAGGCCCTCAAGTTTACCGAGATCGAGTCCTACCTGAGACTCGCCGACGTCACCAGCTACGACTCGCGCCGCGAAGCCCTAACGATCCTCCTGGCCCTGGACCGCGACTACCTCAATGACCTCCGTCGAGCTCAAGATTGACAGCCGGCCGGCGTCGGAGGGCATCGAGAGACTTAAGGGCAGCCTCGAGAGCGCGGCGAAAGCTGCTGACACTGCGCAGGCCGCGACCGAAAAGCTAGTCGAGGAGCTGATCGACACGGCGCAGGTGTCGAAGACCACGGCCACCAACCTAGAAGAGGTGGCGCAGGCCAGCAGGCGCACTGCTGAGCGGCAGAGAGACGCCGCAAGCAAGATCACGACCACGACCGATGCCGCTGCCAAGGCGTCAAGCGCCTACAAGGACACGACCGGGCGCTTGGTCGAGATGGACCGCAAGCTAGTCTCTGCCGGCAACTCGGCCCAGGTGATGGGCCAGAAGATCAGCGAGTCTGCCCAGGGCGGCATCGAAGACCTGAAGCGGATCGCGCTCCAAGCCGCTGCCGTAGCCGGTGCGTTTGTCGGAGTCCGCGCGTCTGTCGAGGCGTTCTCGGGCTTCGAGCGGACTCTTGCCCAGGTCGGATCCGTTGCCGGCGCAACCGAGGGTGAGCTGCGCCAGCTTGAAGCTGCGGCGCGCGAAGCCGGGGCTTCGACTGAGTTCTCCGCGCGCCAGGCGGGCGAGGGCCTGCTGCTGCTGGCACGTGCCGGCTTCACTTCGCAGCAGGCGATCCAGGCGCTACCCGGCGTGCTCAACTTGGCCATCGCCGACGCTGTGGAGCTTGGGGAAGCCGCGGACATTGCCGGCTCGGCGCTCAACATCTTCGGGCTCCAGGCGGCCGAGCTGAACCGCATCGCCGACGTGCTGGTGCAGACCAGCAACAAAAGCAACACGGGCGTGCGCCAGCTTGGCGAGGCGCTCTCGTACGTCGGTCCCATCGCCAAGGTTACGGGCCTGTCGATCGAAGAGACGGGCGCGCTTGTGGGCGTGCTTGGCAACGCCGGCATTCAGGCCAGCCGCGCTGGCACGGCGCTCTCGAACATCCTGCGCGGGCTGGCGAGCATCTCGGGGCCTGCCGCGGAGACGCTCCGCCGTCTTGGCCTGTCGCAGCGCGACGTGTCGCTCGAAAGCAACACGCTCGTTGAGGTTCTGCGCAAGCTGCGGGATGCGCAGATCGGGGCCTTCGACGCTGAGCAGCTATTCGGCGCCTACGGTCAAGCCGCCGCGCTGGCGTTGTCGGCCAACGTCGAAAAGGTAGTCGAGCTGACGGCGGCCAACCGCGCCAGCGAGGGCGTGGCCGATGCTGCCGCCAAGGCTGTCGGCGACAACCTGACGGGCAGTTATCGAAACTTGCAGTCCGCAATCGAAGCGGCGCAGATCGAAATCGTTGGCGGGATCAACCCGGCGCTGCGCGGGCTCACGGACACCGCGACCGAGGCCGTGCGCGGCGTGTTTAATCTTGGCGACACGCTCGAAGAGACTGGCACTGGCGCCCGTGTGCTGGCGACCGGCCTTGCTGTGCTTACCGGCGTTGGCGGATTCGTGGGCCTCGTATCTGGAGCCAAGGGCGCCAACATCGCTCTGACCGCGCTCACGGCCACGATCAAGGCAAACCCCTACACCGCCGCGGCGTCTGCGGTGCTGACGCTGGCTGGCGCTTATGCGACTTGGCGTGGCTCCATTAGTCAAGTCGATCAAGCCGTCATCGGCAACGTCGCCCTGCTTGAGTCGCTAAAGGACGTGACTGCTGCGCTGCCGCGGCAGATCGCCAACTTCAATTCGTCGCTTGCCAGTGACGGCCAGGATGGGGCGCAGCAGCAGCTCCAAACCGTAATCCAACTGCTGGACATTGTGAAAACCCGCGCTGAGCAGGCGGGCACGGCAGTCAATCTCGACAACCTGGCAAAGCTGACCGGCGGCGGCGACCTTGAGCGTTTCCTGCTTGAGCAGGAACGCCTCGCAGAGTCTCGCCTTATCGGCGCCCTCTCTGGCCCGATTCGATCCGAGAACTTTGACGCATTCCAAGCCGCGCTTGCTGACATTGGCGCGCAGGTCGAAACCATCGCCGAGTCCAACTTCGATCGCAAGGTTGATGAGCTAAAAAGCGCGGCTAGCCTGCTGCGCTCGGCCGAGGAAAACTTTGACCGCCAGCCGAACGCGGGCAACCTTGAGCGGCTTGAGGAGCGCAAAGAGCGCTTCCGCCTGGCGAGCCAGGAGCTTGCCTCCGAAATCGTCTCGGGCGTTCGCCTTGTCGCGCTCGACTCCGAAGCCTTTTCCGCCGCCGTCGAAGTCGTTAAGGGCCAACTCCGCGAGAGCTTTAACGCCGCGCCCGAGAACGGCCAGGCTCAAGGCGCTGGCCTGCCCCGCGGCGCATCCATCGGCGAGGAGCTGGACGAAGAGACTAAGAAGCGCGACAAGCTGCGCCAAGAGCTGAGCGCGTACCTGTCCGCGCAGCAGCTCGAGCTTGACCTGCTTAACCTGTCCGAGCGAGATCGGGCAATCGCAACGGCGCAGATCGAAGCGATGGCAAAGGCGATGGGCCTCGGCACCCAGGCCGCTATCGCCATCGGCGCGGCCAACGGGCTATTCGCTCGCCAGCTCTTCGATGCGAGGGACGATCTCTCGGCCTACAACGAGGCGCTCGCGCGGCAAGCGCAGCTTCAAGACGAGCAGGACAACGCGCGGCTTCGCGGCAAGCGCGCGCTGGCTGAAAACCTCGTCACTGTCCAGCAGGAGATCGACCTGCTCAAACTGGGCAACCGAGAGCGCTTCATCGAGCTGGAGCTGCTTCGCGCTCGCCAGCAGTTCGACGGGGCGCCGCTGGATGAACAAGACCAGGCCGAGCTTGAGCGGCTTCGCAAGGCGCTTGGAGAGCTTGCCGATGGCGATGCCGCGGCGCGCGCAGCCCAGAACCTCTCCCGCTCTTTCGGCCAAGCATTCGCCGACATCATCCAGCAGGCCGAGAGCGCGAACGACATCCTGCGCGGGCTGTTCTCCAACCTGGGCAACCAACTTATCTCCGGCTTTGCGGCGCAGGGGTTCCAGGCGTTCTTCACTGGCGCAGGATCGCCGATCGCTGGCGCCTTCGCCAGCGCAGCCGGAAACGCCAACGGCAACGCCTTCTCGAACGGCTCCGCTTCGCCGCTGCCCAACTGGACGATGGCTAAAGCCTTCGGGATGGGCGGCGTGTTCAGCGGACCGACGTTCTTGCAAGGAGCCCAGGGGCTCAACCTTTTCGGCGAAGCCGGGCTCGAGCTTGCGGCGCCGGCTGTGCGCAACGCCCGCGGGCAGGTCGCGATCTCGATCGCCGACAACGTGCGGGCCATCGCTCAAGCGATGCAGCCGAACGTCACGGTCATCAACAACTTTTCCGGTGGCGCTGGCGGTCCCCGCTCCTCGAATGGCGTCGGCGGCCTGGGGCTGTCCGAGCGCCAAATGGTCAACAACGCGCTTCGCCGCGCCGCGATCTGATGGGCTTTCACGAAGTCAGCTTCCCGCTTCCGCTCGCCTATGGCACCAGCGCAGGCCCCGGCTACAGCTCCTCCGTGGTTCAGCTTCGCAGCGGGGCCACGCAGCGAGTCGCAACGTGGGAGGATCCGTTGCACGTCTACGACGCGCTGGACGCTGTGCGCGACGAGGCGTCCATGTCCACGCTCAAAGCGTTCTACATTGCGCGGCGCGGCGCGCTCAACGGTTTCAGGCTTAAGGACCCCGGCGACTATTCGACGGGCGCCAATGACCGGGGCGCGCCTTCCGCTGGCGACGTGCTGCTCGGCTACGGGGACGGCTCCAACACCGAGTTTCAGTTGGTCAAGCGCTACAACCCGGCCACGGATTACGAGTGGGAGCGGACGATTCGCAAGCCGGCATCCGGTTCTGTGCTTGTGTCTGTCGCCGGCGTGACGACCTCGGGCTTTACCCTCGACACGACCACTGGCAAGGTCACGCTGTCCACGCCTCCGGCGAATGGCGCGGCCGTACGCGCGGGCTTCCAATTCGACGTGCCGGTCTTCTTTGCCCCCGAAGCTGACCGGCTGCTGTCGATCAGCTTTGCCCAGTTCAACGACCATCGCGTGCAGGTGCCGATGATCGAAGACCGGGCCGACTATCAGACGCCTGCCGGCTACTTGTACGGGCAGGCTCAAGAGTCGTTTAACCCTGGGGCGGACATCCAGGTCTCGCCGCTTGTCGCGCGGCTGTGGATCATTTCGGGCAGCGTAAGCAACGGCGCCGGCTGGCGACTGCCTAACGCATCCGGGCTCAAGCTGGGCGGGCCTCTGTTTGCGCTGTCGAATCAGACCTCTGATTTGCTGGCAATCCGCGACGCAAGCGGCACTCTTGTGCAGACTATCCCCGGGCTGACGACCTATCAGGTGTATTTGGGCCAGTTGGCGTCGGGGCAAAAACGCTGGGTGTTTGCCCGATGAAAGCCGGCGAATACTACGGCGGGTGGATGATCGTCTCTGGGCGGGATGATCTGGTGGTCATCCCCGGGCGGCGATTCGTTGACGTGGACTGCGGCGGCGGCGAGATTCCGCTTGTGCTGCCGGATCCGCAAGACTTGGCGCCTGGTCTGGAGCACTGGCGTATCTTCGTCCGCAACGGCTCGCTGAGCTTCGGCAACGTCGTTTTCGAGCCCCCGGCCCTGCCCGTGGACTTCGGCGGCGGAGTCGTGGTGCTGCTTCAACCAATCAACGCCGCGGGCGACTTCGAACTCCGCGACAACGTGACCGGCTTCGATACCGTGCTGCAATCTCAGACCCGCGGCACGGTCTCGCCTTTCGTCGTGCGCGACGGGGCCGAGCAGCTCATGCTGTTCCAGGAGGGCGAGCTAGTCGAGGAAGGCACGGCATCGGCCGGCCAGTGGCTCAGCGTCAGCTTCGCCGGCTACCAAGGCGGGGCGCCGCGCTGGGTCTATCAGGTGGGCGACTACACCGACGCCAAGGCGCTCGATAGCACGCCGGGGCTGGTGTTCTCGCACGGCATTGACGGTGCTGCTGCGCCGAACAACCAGGCTTTCCGTTTTGATGCGGGCCTCGCGTCGTGGCGCAATCTCCCCGCTGCGCCGACGAATCGCGCAGAGGCGCATGCATTCGCTCTGCCGGCAAGCGGCCAGGATTGGCACTTCGTGTGCGGGGGAGACGGGCCGCTAAGCAGCGCCGAGCGCTACCTGCTCGACACCTGGGGCACCATGACGGCGCTGCCCGCTGCAATCACCGGCGGGGCATCGTGGGACGCCAACGCGCTGGGCTATGTCCACGGCGGGGTGGGGCAGAGCGGCAAACTCAGGGAGTTCCTGGCGACGGCCGGCTTCGGCGCATGGACTGAGCGCTCGACCTCGTTGCAGGCGCGGGTCTCGCACACCGGGGGACGACTCGGCGGCGCGCCGCTGCCGTTCGGTTACCTGTCCGGCGGCGCCATGGGGCAGGATGCATCGCTGGTGCAGCGTTACCAGTCTGGACTCGATGCCTGGGGCCTCGCGCCGCATCGGCCGAGCGGCACGGCGATCGGGGTCTCCAGCGCGGCCTACGTCTCGGACCAGGGCGTCGGCTGCCGGGTGTTCCTGGGCGGCCGGCATCAGTGGCAGGGGACCGACCTCGCCGATGGATCGCGGCAGGCCTGGGAGCTGTCGGCCTCTCCGGTCGAGGGCTGGCGCTCGCTCCCGTCTGCGCCCGCTGTTGTGGCGCGCGCCGCGGGGGCCGGACCTGGCGTCGGCGGCCGGGTCTACTTCGCCGCAGGCGGCCTGAGCAATCCCATCTCCGCTGCCTGGAGTTACGGGCCGCTGGAAACCTGGAGGGCTGAGCCTAGCGCGCCGGCTCCGCGGACGGGTATCTCCCAACATGGCACCTCGGGGAGGAGCCAGGCATGACCAGCCACACGCTCGCAGAGATGCTCCAGGACCTCCGGCGGATGAACTCTGCCTGGGAGGTCGATCAGGTCGTCCTGCTGCCGCAGGCGGCCACGCCGTGGGGCCTGTACCGCCAGATCCTCCGGGAGATCGACGCTCGCCGCGGGGCGATCCGGGACCAGGCGATTGCGGCCGAGGGCCATCGCCGGGGCGCCCTGTGGGCGGCGCTCACGCTGAGGCCCCTGCGCGCGCGCGGGCTGCGCCTGGCCGCTCAGGAGGCTGAGAGGCATGCCCAGGAGCTGGCGTCGATCCTAGCGCATCTGGAAGCGCGGGCGCGGGCTGTTCGCCTGATGCTGCCCGAGCGCCTAGACGATCGAGCCGTTGCCCAGCTCGAGGCTGAGGATGGCATCGCCAGGCTGGCTCGCAGCGTGCGCGCGGCCGCTGCCCGTGGGATGCTGCCGGCCCAGGAGATCGAGCAGGCTATCGCCGCGCTGCCGGCACCGATGCGCGGGCGCGTCCAGGAGCTCGCGGCGCCCGGGGCTGATTCCTGGCGCGAGAGCTGGCTGGTGCAGGTCCACGAGGCGCCTGGGCTGCCCGCGGTCGAGCCGCGGCGCGCACTGGAGGCGGCATGGTGACCCTGGCGCCCAAGAGTCTGCGGGACGAGCTGCTGGCCACCTTCGCGCACCGGCACGCGCGGCTCTACCGGATCGCGCGCCGGGATGGCGTGGTGATTCGCCTCACCGAGCACTCTGCGCCGATCGAGTTCGACGGCGAGCAGTATCTGCCGACGCAATCGGCCAACGCCTCGGCCGCGATTTCGCGCGCCGGCCTGGCCGAGACCAGCCTAGACACGCAAGGCGCCATCACCTCCGACCTCATCACCGAGGCCGACCTAAGGGCCGGGCGATACCGCGGCGCCGAGGTGTTGGAGATTCTGGTGGACTTCCGCTTTCCGTTCCTTGGCGCGCTCGAAGTCAACCGCACGTGGGTCGAAGCAACCAAGCAGGACGGCGCCATTTGGCAAGCGCAATGCGGCGGCATCGGCTCGCGGCTCAAGCGCAAGGTCGGGCGCTACCTAGAGAAGAGCTGCTGGAAGGTCTTGGGCGATCCGCTGACCTGCAAGCTCGACATCGTGCCGCTGTCGAACTACTACGCGCCGATCTCGCACGTGCTGGACCCGCGGAGCTTCCGAGTCCAGGATCTTGGCAACACTCGGCCGCTCGGCTGGTTTGCTTACGGCTCCGCGATATTCCGCAGCGGGCCGAACGATGGCATTGAGTTGCTCATCCAGTCCTACGACAACGCCAACCAACTCATTGTCCTGGCTCAGCAGCCGCCGTTCGCGCTCCAAGTCGGCCACCGAGTGGACCTAATCGTTGGCTGCAACCGTACACAAGCAAAGTGCAACAGCTTAGGCAACTACATCAACTTCGGAGGCCTGCCGTTCCTGCCCACGACGGACGAGCAGATCAAGCCGGCAACGAACTGATCGACGCGGCCACCGGCGAGGCGATCGCGGCGGCTGCCGTGCGCCTTGTCGGCGCGCCGTTCCAGCATCAAGGCCGGGATCCGCAGTTTGGCCTCGATTGCGCGGGCGTGGTTATCGCCGCGCTGCAAGCTGTCGGCCTGACGATCAAGAACGAGGAAGCCTATCGCATGGACCCATCTGCCTTCGTCTTGATGCGTAGCTTGCTCGCAACGTGCGTGCCGGTCGAATCGCCGCGCGCGGGCGACGTGCTTGCGCTGCGCACGAACGGCTCGGAGCCAAAGCACCTTGCCGTGGTGGTCGATCATTCGAGCATCGTCCACGTCTTCGGCCGATGCTCGCGTGTGCGGCTCGATTCGATTGCCACCTGGTGGCCCAACGTTCATTCCATCTGGAGGCCCAAATGGCGTCCATCGCTCTAGTCGCTGCTCTCGGCACTTCGACCGCTGGCCTCACTGGCGGCGCGCTTACTGGCGCGATTCTGACCAACCTTGGCCTGTCGGTCGCCGGCTCGATCCTTGACCAGACGGTCATCTTCCCCGCGCTGTTCCCGCGTGAAGCGCAGGACGGCCAGCGCGTGGACGATTGGCCGATTGGCCAGAGCTTCGAGGGCGCGCCGATGGGCTGGGTCGATGGCACGGCGCGGATCGAGGGCGTGCCGATTTACCTTGGCGAGCCGGTCGAGGAACAGGTGACGATCGGTGGCGGCAAGGCCGGCCCCGATTCGACGCAGTTCCGCTACAAGCGGGACGTGGTGGTGCTGTTCTCGAGCGACGTGCCGCCGCAGGGTGGGATCATCACGGATCTGTGGATCAACGGCGAGCGGGTGTTCCAGCTTTCGCCGGATATCAACCTCGCTTCAAACCAGATTAGCGCGACCACCTCCGTTAACCCTGGGACGAACAACAGCAAACCGTACGCTTATCTGAGGGTGACTTCTCCGCCGTCTGGACCGAACCTTGCCTTGCTCCAGATCGGCTACCCTGTGACGGTTTCCGGATTCGCTCATCCTGGAAACAACTTCACTACTGGCACGGACCAGTTCGATGTCACGCTACAGCAAGTCTTCACCGACAAGCAGGGGAACCGTATCGCCGTATTCGCCAAGCAGCTATTTCTTGCCGGCAGCCCGAACCCCTTCGCCGCCGCCACCGCTGGCCCCACGATCACGATTTCGCAGGACTTGCCCCAACTCGTGCCCGATGTTGCCGAGTCGCTCGAACTCTACACCGGCGAGCAGCTCCAGGGCGCAGACCCGTACATCGAGGCCGCTGTTGGCAGCGGCAACGTGCCGAGCTACGAGGGCCTGGTGTGCATGCGCTTCGGCGGGCTAAACATGACCCGCTATGGCAACGGCGTTGCTCAGTATCAGGCCATCGTCCTGACGATCAGCCCGACGAATCTCGGCGAGCACATCGGCCGGGTGATGAAGCGGGCTGGCATCCAAGCGGGTCTATTCGACACGTTCGGCATGGCCGGCAATTTCATCGGCGCCGTGGCGCGTGGCCCGCAGGAGGCGAGCGCGCTTCTCGGCACTGCGCTCCAGGCGACCAACAACGTCGCTGCCGAGGTCGATGGCCGCCTCATCTTCAAGCGCCGGCCTGTGCTGGTGGATTACGAGCTGGCGGCTGACGAGCTGGGCGCTGTCGAGGTCGGCCAAGCGATCCCCGCTGCGCCTTTCCCGATCGACGATGCCGGCCCGCTTAGCCTGCCGCGCGCGGTCACGGTGCAGCACATGGACCCCAATCTTGAGTACCAGACCGGGGCACCGCGGCAGTTTTCGCCGCCTGGCAGCGAGGGCGAAGAGCTGAAGCTCAGCCTGCGCACCTGGGCCATGACACGGCAGGATGCGGCGAAAGCCGGTTGGAGCGCCGTGTGGAATGCGCAGAGCACGCGCCAGTCTGTGCGCTTTACGCTCCCGCCTTCGCGGCGAATGATTCGGCCTGGGCACCTGGTCTCGCTGCCTGTCGATGGCGGGGCGCCGCTCCGCGTGTTGATCCAAGAGCGCACGGCCGGGATCAACGGCATCCTCGAGTTCGTGGGCGTTGTCGAATCGCCCGAGGTCCACCTGTTCACCCCAGCCGCATGATCGCCACCTATCCGCAGACTCCGCACGTCGTGGTCTGCGATCTGCCCCACGGCCCCGAAATGTCGATGCGCATCGGGTGCGCGACGCCAAGGCATGCTCAGGCGCGCAAGCCGTCGGCCGTGTTCCTGCGCCGTGCAGATGGCGCGGGCTGGGAGCACGTCGAAACCACGTCGGGGCAGGCTGTCATCGGCGAGGTGGTGGACTTCGCGGACGTGTCGAAGCCGTACCAAGGCGAGTGCACAGTCGATTCGGCCTCGCGGCTTCGCGTGCGCCTGTTCGCAGGCCGGCTCTACTCGACCCCGATCGTGGACGCGGTTCTCGGCGCGTCGATGCTCATGGTCGGGTCTGAGCTGCTGGCGTTCACTAAGGCCGAGCAGATCGAGTCCTCCGAGTGGATGCTGTCCGGCATGGTGCGCGGCCTCAGGGACACCTCGACCTCTTGCGGCGGCCACATGCCGAGCGAGCCCGTGATGCTTATGTCCTCGGCATCGGTGCGCATCCCCTATGACCCGAGTCAGGTGGGCCAGCGCTGGGCGATCAAGGCCGCGGCCGCCGGCCAGTCGCTCGCGGACGTGCCGATCGTTTGGGAGGGCGTCTTGTCCGGCGCCAGCGGGGTGCCGATGCGCCCGGCGATCATTGACGGCCGGCCCGTGGCGCGGTCTCGCTGGGTCGGTACCTGCTACGACGATCGGACCGAGCTGCCTGCGTCGGAGATCGTGGAGCGTTGGGAGTGGTCGATCGCAGGCGGGCGGCCGATCGTGCGCCAGATCGGTGCGATGGGCGCGGGGCGCTGGACCGAGCGCGATGCGCCGTGGGTGTGTCTGCTGCCGCGCGAGCCGGCCCCGCTCAGCGCCCCGCGATGAACCGGGGGACGCGGGTGGTGTACATGCCCCCGCATCGGTTGCACCCAACCCACAGCGGCGCCCAGGACTGGTCGGCCATCTCCAGGAGCTGAGCCTCCTGGCGCTCGTCCAGGCCGGGGTGCTTCTCCCGCAGCTCCTCGAGCAGCATGTCGGGCGGGAAGCGCTGCCCCGGGTGGATGCAGACCCCGCCGCACTGGGGGCACACCCAACGCCAGGCGACGCGCAGCTCTACCTCGCCGTGAGACGGCAGCGCCTCGAACTCGCGCCGCATCTTCTCAGGATCCACGCTGGCCCCCGCGCTTGCCCAGCCGGCGCAGTCTGTCCATGACCTCCTGAGGCGGCCCGTAGCGCTCCAGGGTCCAGCCGAGAGCTGAGAGCCTGGAGATCGTGGCGCGGCTCACTCCGAGCGCGTCCGCGGCCTCCTGGTGGGTCGCACCGCCCTGGACCATCTCGCGGGCCCGCTCCACGGCCTCGCGGCTCATCCTGGACTGCTGCGGGTAGGCCGTGCCGTCGGCTGACCTCGAGGCCCGCGCGTAGTGGGTCGCGCACAGAGGGAGGTCGGTCCAGGCCCAGCCGGAGTCGGTCAGGAGCCTGACGTGGCGCCAGTGCTTGGCGGGCTGGCCGCAGGGCGGCGCGCCCGGGGTGTCGGTCCAGGCGCAGATGGAGGCGTCGCGGGGCATGCGGGCAGCCTCGCAGGGCTGCCGCGGGGCCGCAAGGGGTGGCCCGGGATTGGGAGCGCGGGGGCATTTTCCGGCGCCGGCGAAATGGCCGCAAAAGACCGAGGCCCTGGGTTCCGTTACGGATCCCAGGGCCTCTGTTGGATGCGGCCGGCCCCCCCTTTCTTGGCGGATCGCGGGGGCTCGGCGCGGGCGTCGTTCTGGGGACCAGTCTAGCTGGTGCCCCAGTGCCAAGACCCTACTCGCCATGCCGGGCGGCAGTCAATAGCGCCGCCAGCACCTCTTCCCGGGACGCGGACTGGAGCCCCCGAGCCGAAGCCCAGGCCTCGATCTGGGCCGCCAGCCCGGCCGGCAGGCGGACCTCCCAGCGGACCTTGGGCGCGGGCGGCGGGTCCAGGCGCGGCCGGCCGGGGCGGCGCTTGGGGGGTGTGGTCACTGAGACACCCCCAGATCGTCTGCGCAGACGGCAGCCCATTCGGCGGGGGGCACGCTGGACATCGGCGCGGTCAGCTCCCGGTCGCAGACGTGGAGCAGCCACCGGTCAGAGAGCTGCTCCGCATAGCCGTAGCAGCCCTCGGCAAGCTCCACGCGCCAGAGCTGGACGCACTCGGGCGAGGGGGTGTAGCCAGGCTGGTCAGCGCCGCAGGGCCCCCAGGCGGAGGGCAGGTCGGTCGTGGCTTGGGTGGTCATGGCTTGGTGGGGTCTGTGGTGGTCTTGGCTTGCCTCATCAGTGCGCCGGGGGCCACCCGAGCGCAGACCGGCCGGGGCCGGTTTCGGCGGGGGTTTAGGCCCCCAGGAGTTGGGTCGGGTGCGGCTGGAACCCTTGCGCCTCATATTCGGCGGCGCGGGCTGCGATCAGGCTTCGAGCAAAGTGCGCAGCCTGGTCGGCACTCGCGCACTTGAAAAGAACCCGGCCGGACTTCTGCCCAACCAGCCAGCCGCGCACCGAGTAACCCTCGCCAAGCGGCTCGACCTGGAGGCGCTGGAGGTTGGGGCTGCCCTCCCAGCGCCAGGCCTTAGCGGCTTGCACTTTGCCGGCCCAGCCGCGAGGCATAGCAAGGTCGGATGGCATGAATTGTCCGCCCTCATAAAACAGCTTGTTGACCTCGGAGAAGGCGCCGCCGATAGGGGCTTGCTCGGGAAGGGCTTGGGCGTTCATGGCTTGGTGGGGTCTGTGGTGGTCTTGGCTTGCCTCATCAGTGCGCCGGGAGCCACCCGAGCGCAGACCGGCCGGGGCCGGTTTCGGCTCAGTCGGTGCGCCGCACGTACCGGCCCTCGGAATCCACGTCGAGGGTGGCCACCAGGAACTGATAGGGGATGTAGTCGCGCTCCCGTTCGCCAGGCAGCAGGGATGCCATGAGGCGAAAGTTGTCCCGGGCAGCAACCCCACCTTCGACCAGCGTGCCCACCAGGACGCCCACAGCTTTGTGGTGCAGGCTGCCCTCAATGCGGGCCAACTGGACAGCTTGGGCGAGGGTTTGCTGGGGCAGGCAGGTGGCTTGGGCGCTGGCGTTCATGGCTTTGGGCTTGCTGGGGTCAGGTGGTCTGTCAGGCCGCGGCGTCAACCGCGATGGGAGTACCTTCGCACGGCCGCGCCGGCCAGTCAATACAAAACCGGCCGGAAAATATCTGGCAGCCGCAAACGTGGGCCAGAACGTCACTTAGGGCCTTCCCAGCCGCCCCGCCTAGCCCCCGGAGTGTAAGGGATGCGCAAAAACAGGGCTCCTAGGGGGCTCCGGTGGCCGTCTCGGAATCAGAATTGGGCAGTCCGCACCCTCATATCTGCCCCTGTCATGGTCTCAACCTCTGCCCACATGGCCCGTCCCGAGGCTGCCGCGCGCCTGATCCAGTCCCTCCTGCTCCAGTCCTACCGCTCGGACCTGCCTCGCCTGGCCGACCTGCTCGCCAGCCCACGCCTGCGAGCCGGTCTCGATCCCGACGACTCCCAGCGGCTCCAGGAGCTGGCCGGGATCCTCGCCGATGCGGCGCAGTTGGGCGGCGCAGCAAACCAAGCGCAAACCTTGGCCCCCTCCGAGGGCCTAGATCGTGCTGCCCGGTGGATCGCGCGCGAAAAGCGTCTAGCTATCTCGATGCTCGCCGCCGTGGTGGTCATCGTCGCCGGCCTCGTGGCCTACCTCGCGGCATCGCATCGGGTCTCCGAGCGGCTGCGGATCGTCGAGGCGAACATCGACGAGCTGCGCGGCACCGCTGACACCCTCTCCCGCCTCGTTGCGGATCGCTGACATGGCTTCGAAGAACATCTCCGGCTCCTGGTCTCCCGCGAATCCGCCGAGCCCTGGCAGCCTCGCCAGCGTCTACGACGACTACACCGACTCGCAGGTCGTCGAAGCGCACCTGCTAGGCGTCGGCGGGATGCTCGGCAGCTCGGTCGATGCGATCTCGACCACCTGGCCGGGATTGCCTGCTCCCGTGCTTACGGCCAAGCTGACCGGGGAATCGGCAACTGCCACGCTGCGCCGGCACAAGAGCGCGTGCCTGCTCGCCGTGGCGCAGCACCCCATCACTGGCTGAGCCATGCCCAAGGTCTCGAACCTGCCCGAGTCGCTCGAGCTTCAAGCGCTGCTCGGTGCCACGTTGACGTTCGCGGTCGCGCCGAAGAACAGCGACGGGTCCGCGATCGACATGACCGGCCAGACGCTCACGCTGACCGTTCGCCGGCAGGGCCAAACCGCGGCGCTGCTCACGCTGACCTCGCCTAGCGGCGGCATCTCGGCGCCTGGCACGTCGGCCACCGTCACGCTGACCCCAGCCAACACCGCGACGCTAGGCGCCGGCGAGTTCGTGTACACGCTGAACCGCGCATCGGGTGGCGTTGTCCTCCCCCTGCTGTCCGGTCCGCTCTCGGTGCGCGCCGAGTCGATCTACCCGTGACGGTCCAGGTCATCGCATCGCCGGTCCTGGTCGAGGTCACGGGGCTGCCCGTGGGCCCGGTTACGGTCGAGACCGCGGGCCCGGTGTCGGTCGAGGTCACAGGCGGCGGCAGCGGGGGCGCTGTCGGCCCGCAGGGCCCGCCTGGCCCCGAGGGGCCTGCTGGCCCTCAAGGCCCTGCCGGGCCTGCCGGAGCGACCGGCGCCCAGGGCCCGCAAGGCGTCGCTGGACCCGCCGGCGCAACCGGACCGCAAGGTTCCGTCGGAGCCACGGGCGCGACCGGGCCCGCTGGCCCGAAGGGAGACACGGGAGACACGGGCCCCCAGGGTCCGCAGGGCACCCAAGGACTCCAGGGGATCCAGGGCCCGGCCGGCCCTGCCGGCGCAACCGGGGCGACCGGCCCGGCCGGCCCCGAGGGTCCCCAGGGTCCGCAAGGGCCCGCGGGCGCAGCAGGCGCGACGGGCGCCACTGGCCCCCAGGGCCCGGCCGGCCCGCAAGGTGACCCCGGCCCGACTGGTCCTCAGGGCCCGGCCGGTGCAAATGGTGCCACGGGAGCCCAGGGCATCCAGGGGCCAGCCGGACCCACTGGCCCGACGGGCGCCACAGGTCCAGCCGGACCCGAAGGCCCGCAAGGTCCAGCAGGCCCGACGGGTCCGACTGGAGCGGCCGGCGCCACGGGCCCGGCGGGAGCAACTGGGGCCACCGGCCCCGCAGGACCCGGCTTGCCCGTCGGCGGCATCGCCGGCCAACTGCCGGTCAAGTTGAGCTCCACCGACTACGCGACGGCCTGGCGCTTCCTGACGCACCTGCCGAGGCTGCAACTCGGCTACTGGCCGACTGCCAGCGGCGCGGGCACCGGCATCGGCACCGCCTGGACCAACGCAGGCTCAGCCAGCACTCCGGCGCTCGGCTCGGGATCGGTCTGGGACAGCACGGCAAGGAATCGACTTTCCACCACCGCGGCCACAGGCCAAAACGCGTCCACTCGCAGCTCGCTCAAGGTCATCCCCGGCAGTTTCGACGCGCTTCCCGGCTTCCGCTTGCGCGCCCTGTTCGGCTTCAACTCCATGATTGCGGGCCATCGCTGCTTCGTCGGCCTGCAAGGGTCCGCCACTGCCATCGGCAACGTAGAGCCTCAGACGATCGCAAGCTCAATCGCGTTCATTTCAAGATCGACAGACACTCAATACCAGCTAATGTCGCGGCGCGCCGGCAGCACCGACTTTGTGCCGCTTGGCGCCGACTTTGAAGTTGGCTCGCTGACGAATGTGCCTCTCGATCTGCTCATCGCGCATGCCCCGAACAGCGCAACCTACGAATGGCGCGTGACCAGGCTAGACACGGGCGCGACGCAAAGCGGCACCGTGACCAGCGAGAACAGCCCAGGGGTTAACACGCAGCTTGCGTTCCACGCTTGGGTGAACACCGCAAGCTCTTCGACCGCAGCCGTCATTGAGCTTGCGTCGGTGCTGGCGTACGACTACTAACCTCCGTGCCGCGAGTGGTCGCCATCGCTCCACTCGTACTTTTCGGGGCCTGTCTGGATGATCTTCTCGACCTGGATCCGAACCAGCTTGATGCAGGTCTCAAAAATCGTCTTGTCTTTTTTCGTCTCGATCGCGTCGCGGCGCCGTTGCAGCTCGAGAATCTGAGCATCGAGCCGCGCCAGCTCGTCTAGCCAGGGCTGGATATCGCGCTTGGCCGTGGCGATCAGCGCCTCGGCGTCCTCCATGCTGTGCGGCTGTGCGCAGCCGTCGCCTGTCACTAGGTGGCGGCCTAGGTCCTCCGGCATCCACGACTTGCCGCAGACTGGGCAAACGAGCCGGTAGCGACGCGGGGCCCCCGGCGCAAGGGGCGGGCGCAGCGGGTAGGGGGGCGGCACGTCCGGCGGGGGTTCCGGGTAGCGGACGGCTTGATCCGACACCCGGGAGGCGATCGGCTCGGGCAGGGCCGCTGGCGCGCTGCCGGGGCCGGGGCCTTCGCCGGTCTGGAGCCATTGGACGGACACGCCGTAGAGCCTGGACAGCACCCGCAGCGCGTAGGGCGTGGGGTGGTTGTCGGCCCGCTCGTAAGCCCAGATCGTGGCGGAGCTTCGGGCCAACTCTCTGCCGGCCTGGGCTGCGCCAATTCCTGCCGCCTCCCTGGCCTCACGAAGGCGCCTGCCCAGCTCCTGGGAGTGCTCCGTCTTCTGCTGGTCCTGGGGAGCCGACACGGGGTCGGCGATGCTAGGCGGCATGCTGGCGTGATTTTCCGCGCTGTCGCCAATTCCCGCAACCGGAACGGTGGCGAAAAAATACGCTCTGAGGCTTGCTGAGTTCAGTCAGTTCAGGAAAGCTGAGCCTCCATGAAGCCCTCGCCCGCCGACCTGCCGCCCATGCACACGCCCCGGAGCGCCGCCGAGGCCCTCGGGGTGAGCGTGAGCTGCATTCACAAGTGGATCACCTCTGGAGCCCTGCCCGCCGTCCGCGTGGGCAGCCGCTATCGCATCCCCGAGTCCAGCCTGGCCGCCGTCGTGAGCCAGGTCCCCGCCCCCGCCGGCCAGCCCGGCAACTGACCCCGAGACCCCATCCCGCCATGCAAGCAACCATCGAGACCACCCGCCTGGCCGAGGCGATCGCCGCCCTCGTCCAGGCCCCGGCCAGGCCCAGCGCCCGGCTGGAATCCGTCGTCCAGGCCTACCTGGAGGCCCAGGCGCCCCACGTGGGGGCCGAGCATCACCGATTCACCCAGCGCAAGATCCGCGACCTCCTGGGAGCGCTCCAGGCCACGGCGCGAGCCGCCGGCCGCCGGCTGGAGCTCGTCGCCGACCTCGAGGCCGGCCAGGTCTCGGCCTGGATGCGGGCCCGCCTGGACCAGGGCATGGCCAGCGCGACCGTCCGGGGCCACGTGGCGGCGCTCAAGACCGCGCTGGCCTGGGCAGTCGAGCAGGAGATCATCGAGCGCAGCCCCCTGGGCAAACTGCGCCTGCCGGCCATCGGGCGGGCGCGCCAGACTCGGCCCCGGGGCCGCCCGGACTCCGAGCAGATCGCCGCGCTGATCGGGGCCGCCAGCGCCCAGGACCATGCAGCCGCCGACGGCATCCCCCAGCTCCCGCTGCTGTGGACGATGATCCGGACCGGCATCCGCCGGGGCGAGGCCATCGCCGCGCGCCGTGGCGATTACGACCGCCGCGCCAGGGTGCTCCGAATCCGCGCGGAGAGCGCCAAGACCAAGCGCGGCCGGGTGCTGCCGCTGGAGGACGAGGACTGCGCCGCCATCGATGGGGCGATTGCCGCGACGGATCGCCTCCTGGGCCGCCAGCTCGACACCGCGCCGCTATTCCGCTCGCGCCGCGGGGCGAAGCTCCAGCCGCGCAACGTCTCACGCTGGATGGACCAGCTCTTGCGCGCCGCCGGCGTCCCCAAGCGCAACGCCGCGGGCGAGGCCATCTGCCTGCACTCGCTGCGCCACGCCGCGGCCGACAGCCTCGCGGCCACCAACCTGCGCGCCGCCCAGCTCCTGCTCGGGCACACGACCAGCCGCACGACCGAGGGCTACCTGCACTCGACCGATGCTGACTATCTGCGCGCCGCGATCCAGGGCCTGCCGCGGCCCGATGTGCAGAACCTGCTCACAACTGGTGTCCCAGGACTCGCAGTCGAGGCTCAGGTGTCCACCGGAGGAGGCGGCAAAAAACCGCCCCGCAGGGCCACTGGAATGGGTGAGCGAGGGGACTCGAACCCCCGACCCCGAGAACCACAATCTGGGGACGGTTTTCCGGCATCTTCCAGACAAACCGCCCAGACGAAACCCGAACAGCTGGCCGTCGAAATCCAGGTCCAGTGGCTCCGGGAAGGCCAGGAGATCCTGCTCCCGACTGTCGAGGCGCTCCGCGCGCTCCTGCTCGCCCAGGAGCCGCTCGCCACGCTTCTTCGCCGCGGCGCCGTGCGCATCAAGGGGGTGGCCCGTGGCTGAGCCCAAGACCTGCTTCTCGTGCCGGCGAGAGTTCACCGGCTCGCAGCTCCTGCGGACGCACGCCCTAGTCCAGGGCTTCGCCGTCCGGGTCTGCCCGATGTGCCTGGACGAGCGCCTCCGCCGCGAGCCGCGACTCGGTGCCGAGCGCGAGGCCGTGCTGTGGCGCGGGTTCGCTCTCGTGCTCATGGAGTCACTGGAGCGGCCGTCGCCTCTGAGCACGGCGGGTGACCGTGCGGCGCGCGAGCTGGCGCTCGAGCGCCTCGGGTGCGAGACGACCCGCTCGGCGATCCTGGCCCTGCTGACGAGTGAGGAGGTGGTGTGGTGAGCGACCTACTGAGCTACGAGAGGATCGAGATCGGCGGAGGCCGCGCACTGAGCGTCTCTGCGCACCCGACTAGCGCCAGATGCGTCTGCATCTACGTCTCCTCCGATGGGGTGCAGGCCTACCTCCACCTGGGACCGGATGAAGCGCTGTGGCTCGCCAAAGCCCTGGAGGCGGCTGCGAAGGTGGCTATCGCCGCGAGGGCAGAGCAGCAGGAGGTGGCGTCGTGAGCAAGAAAGCGCAGCAAGCCAAGATCGGCAAGGTGAAGAGTAGCGATAGGCTTTCTATCGACGTGCACGCCACCTACCAAGGCTATGGGGATGGCCTTGTGCCGGTGCTCTTCCAGGGCGACGGCATCATGTTCTTCACTTTGCCGCCTCAAGCGGCCTACGAGCTTGGCCTCTACCTCTGTGAAGCTGCCGATGCAGTGGGCAGGATGAAGGAAGGTGCGTGGTGACCAACCTCGACGACTACCGCCGCCTCATCGCATCCAAGTCCCGGCTCTACCGCGGCGACGGCATCAAGCACTGGGACAGCGTGGAGCTGCACCCTTCGCTGAAGCCGCACCAGGAGCACGGCGTCCGCTTCGCCCTTCGCACGGGACGCAGCGCCGCGTTCTACGACACCGGCTTGGGCAAGACTCGCATCTTCCTGGAGTTTGCCAGGGTCATGCGGCAGGTCACCGGCCGCCCCGCGCTTGTGCTTACGCCGATCGCCTGCGGACGGCAGCACGCCCGCGAGGCTCAGAGCATCGGCGTCGATGCCGAGGTGTGCCGAGACGGCAACTCGGGACGGCACGACATCGACATCACCAACTACGAGCGGCTCGACAAGTTCGACTTGGGCCGCTACGGGACGGTCGTGCTCGATGAAAGCTCGGTGCTCAAGGCCTTCACTGGATCGACTAGCCGCTCGCTGATCCAGGCATTCGCCAAGACCCCTGCGAGGCTCGCAGCTACCGCCACGCCTGCGCCGAACGACTACATGGAGCTGGGCCAGCATTGCTCCTTCCTCGGAGTGATGGAATCCAACGAGATGCTCTCTCGCTGGTTCATCGCCGACCAGACGGAGATGGGGCGCTATCGGCTCAAACGGCCCGCGATCCAGGACTTCTGGGACTGGGTTTCGTCCTGGGCGCGATGCGTGTCGAAGCCGTCGGACCTTGGCTTCGACGATGCGGGATACGACCTGCCGCCGCTCCAGATTCTGCGCGCAGTCGTGCCTGCTGAGGACTCCGAAGTGCTGCTCGAAAGCGGCGGGCAAGCTTCGCTCTGGGGCGCCAGCATCAACGCAACGAGCATCCACAAGAGCAAGCGCCGCTCTGCCGAGGCGCGCGCAGAGCGAACCGCTGAGATCCTGGCGAGCGAGCCGCGCGAGTCCTGGATTGTCTGGGTCGATACCGACTACGAGGCCGACGCCATCATGGCGATCCTCGGCGACTCGGCGATCGAGGTCCGCGGCTCGATGGATCCCGACGAAAAGGAGGACCGCCTCATGGCGTTCGCCGACCAGAAGGCGCGGATCCTCGTATCGAAGGTCCGCATCTGCGGCTTCGGACTCAACTTCCAGCACTGCGCGCGACAGGTGTTCATGGGCCCGAGCTACTCCTACGAGCAGTTCTATCAGGCCGTTCGCCGCTCCTGGCGATTCGGGCAGCAGCGGCCCGTGAACGTCTGGCGAGTGATGGCCGAAGACGAGGCCTTCGTGGCCGCGACGGTCGATCGCAAGGCCGGCGACCACGAGGCCATGAAGGCCGAGATGCGCGGCGCAATGGCCCGTTCCTTGGAGCGCACCAGCGAGACGCTCCGCACCTACCAACCAACCCAAAACGTCCGAATCCCCCAATGGCTCAACTGACCCCCACGATCATCGACCAGCAGTCCGGCGAGAACTGGACCGCGATCCACGGCGATTGCGTCGAGGCACTGCGCGACATCCCCGAGAACAGCGTCGGCCTGTCGGTCTTCTCGCCACCCTTCAGCTCGCTGTACATCTACAGCCAGAGCGAGCGGGACATGGGCAACGTGGACGACGATGAGCAGTTCCAGGCGAGCTATCGCCACGTCTGCGAACAGCTCTACCGCGTTACCAAGCCCGGCCGGCTGTGCGCGATCCACGTCAAGGATCTGGTCTACTACAGCAACAGCAGCGACAAGGGCGACCGGGGCATCCGTGACTTCACCGGCGAGTGCATCCGCACCCACCAGGCCGCGGGCTGGACCTATCACACGCGGATCACGATCTGGCGCTGCCCGGTCAGGGAGATGCAGAAGACCAAGCCGGACGGGCTGCTGTTTCGCAACTTCCGACTCGATGCCGCTCGCGTGCGCGTCGGGATGCCCGAGTACCTGATCCTCTTCCGCAAGTGGGCCGATGGCGAGCAGGCGCCGCCTGTGGTGCACGACCCTGCGCAGTTCCCGCTCGAGACCTGGCAGGAGTGGGCGTCGCCGGTGTGGATGGACACCGACCAGATGGACGTGCTCAACGTCCGCACGGCTCGCAGCGATGAGGCTGAGCGCCACCTGTGCCCGATGCCGCTCGATCTGTCCGCCCGCGCGATCCAGCTCTGGAGCAACCCTGGAGACATCGTGCTCACTCCGTTCATGGGCATCGGCTCGGAGGTTGTCGCCGCGCTGCGCCACGGTCGCAAGGCCATCGGCATCGAGCTGAACCCCAACTACTACGCGCAGGCCGTCAAGTACGCCCGCGAAGCCGAGGCCAACGCCCGCACGCTGTTCGACGGGGTGCCCGCGTGATGCTCCTGCACACGATCGGTATCCTGGCCATCAGCGCCGCGGCTGCGCTGCTGATTGGCTTCGGGCTGTGGCGCGCGGCTGAGTGGCTCCTGGATCGCTCAGAGTGACATGCCGTCCTGCGCAGGCTGCGGCATCGAGGGGCCTTCGTCGCTCTTCGCATCGCTCGAATGGCTAGACCAGTCGAGGCCGCCGGCCAAGGCCTGCGCTTGCTGCGCCGCTCGTCTCATGGTGGGCGGCAAGATGCGGCGGTCCGCCGCTAACTGGCTCTCCCTGGCCGTCGCCCTCGACTGCGCCAGGGAAGATGTGGACAACCCCTTGCGCGAGCTGGCGTCGAAGCCTGAGGCCTTGGAGGCCGCTAGGCAGGTGCGCCTGCTCGTCCCCTGGGCGCTGTGGCTGGAGCGCTACTGGTCCGAGACCGAGAGCGAGCTGAAAGAGCTAGACCGACTGGCAGAGGAGCGCCGCCGGGCCGCCGAAAGGCGCGCCAGGATGGCGAGTGAGATCGCATGAAGAAGACGAGTAACGAAACGCCGGACATCCGAGTTAGCCTCGCCGAACTGAGCGAGTCTCCCCAGTTCATGCGGCTCAGTTTCCACGAGCAGGGCGTCTATTTTGCCCTGATCCTGGCCTGCATCAAGGCCGGTGGCAGCATCGGCGCCGACCGGGAGAGCCTGGCCGAGGCGCTGCTGGTGATGCCGGATGAGGTGGCGAGCCTCGTGTCTAGCGCGGTCCGCGTGTGCTTCGAGGAGGCCGGCGGGAAGCTGACGCACCGGGCGCTCCAGGTCGAGCTGGCGAAGCTCCAGCAGGCTCTCCGCGACAAGGCCGCGGCTGGCCGGAAGTCGGCTGAAGCGCGCCGCGCGACGGGCAAACTCCAGCCCAAGAGGGACCCGAGGAAGCCCCGATCCGTCGAACAGGTGTTCGATCCTGCCGAACAGGTGTTCGAAAAAAAGCAACAGCTGTTCGGCGCCACCGAACAGGTGTTCGAGAAAATCGAACAGCTGTTCGAGCCCACCGAACAGATGTTCGGCGCCGTCGAACAGGTGTTCGAAAAAAATGAACAGCTGTTCGACGGCCAAAAACCGCGAATTTCCCCCCACGCCACAATTCTCCCCTATCCGATCACCCCCTCTATAGTCTCCCCCACGCCGCCGTCGTCGCCGACGCCGGATCCGACCCCGCCGCCGCTGCCGCAGTCGGTCCTGGACCTGGCCTCGCGGCTCGCCGTGCTCGGCCTGCGGAACACCCACGAGGCCGAGCGGCTGCTGCTGTGGCTGACCCGGCCGGCCTGGGCTCAGCACCCGCCGGAGCTCTGGGTCGCAGCGATCGAGCGCTGGGTCAGCCGGTCCCGCGACACCGGCGAGTGGTCCCCGGTCCAGGCCATCCGCAAGTGCCTGCTCGGTCGGTCGAGCCGCGCCGGCCACCCGCTGACCGAGGGCGACCTCGCGGCCTGGATCCAGACCGACGCGGACGCCATCGCGGCGGAGCGCCAGGCCGCCCAGCGAGCCGCTCAGCCGGCGCTCCCCGCGGAGCCGGCCAAGCCCGCCGAATCGCCGATCGCGCGCCTTCGCCGGGAGCGGGCCGAAGCGACCAAGGCCGCCAAGGCCTCTGCCGCTGCGCCTGGGGCGCGCGGAGTATCTCCGATGGCCTCGGAGTCAATCCCGGCCCCCGTCGCGTCCTAGCGCATCCCAGGAGGCCTGAGGCTATGACCAACCAAACCGAGGAACGGCCGGCTTTGGATGCCGATGCGGCCCGCCTGGCGCTCGCCTGGCTGATCCGCGAGCCGCGGAACGTCCTGGGAGTGCTCGAGGACCTGGAGCCTGCCAGGTGGCCGACCCGCGACTCCCGCGAGATGGCCTACGCCATGCACTCGCTGGCTCTCGCAGGCCGGCAGGTCACGGTATTCGCCGTGGTCGATGAGCTGCGCCAGCGGGCGCGCCTGTCAGAGACCCTGACGCCCCAGGCCATCAACGAAATGCACCGGGAGGGGGTGCTCGAGGAGGAGGGGCGCGCCTACCTGGCGACCGTCCGAGCGGCGGCCGACCTCCGAGATGTCCGCTCAGCCCTGGACAACCTCCTACGCCGCGCGGAACTGGCTAAGCCGCGCCCGAAGGAGGTCCAGTCCCTACGGGAGGCCGCTGGCGAGGCCATGCTGCGCCTGGCGAACGCAGGCGGGCAGAAGGCCCGCGGGATCCAGACGCTCACCGAGGCCGGCCGCCGGCACATTGCGCAGCTAGTCGAGGCCCGCGAGGAGGGCAGGCGGCCCGCGTACAGCTCGGGATTTACTTCGGTGGACGACATGCTCCGCGGTGGATTTCGTCCAGGTCAGCTCGTAGTCGTTGGCGGTCGGCCTGGAATGGGCAAGTCGGCGATCGCGCTTGATTTCATTCAGCGCCCCGCAGCGAGACTCGGAATTCAACCTGTCGTGTTGATGCAATCTCTGGAGATGATCTCTGAAGAGGTTGCATCGCGTGTTTTTTCTCGTGAGCTTGGCGAACAACACGGGCGAATGTTAATCGAAGGGGCAACAGCTCAAGATGCGGAAGTCTTGAATCGCATCCTCGATGAGGCTGCGCCTTCGATGGACGGCGTCCGGATCATGGACGACCCGAAGGCCGGCATCCCGGCGCTCGAAGCCCAGGCGCGGGCGCTCAAGATGCAGACCGGCCGGCTGGACCTGGTGATCGTGGACTATCTCCAGCTCGTGCGGAGCAACAAGCGGATCGACAACCGCGTGCAGGAGGTTTCGGGCATCACACGCGACCTCAAGAACCTGGCGCAGAGTCTGCGCGTGCCGGTGATCGCGCTGTCGCAGCTCTCGCGCGCCGTGGAGATGCGGCCGGACAAGCGGCCCAACCTCTCAGACCTCCGCGAGTCGGGCACGATCGAGCAGGACGCGGACATCGTGCTCCTCATGTACCGGCCAGGCTACTACGGCCTGAAAGCCGATCAGGACGAGGCCTATGCCATTTGCGCCAAGCACCGCAACGGACGCACGGGCGATATCCGACTGCGCTGGATCGGCGAAACGATGAGCTTCGACGACCCGAAGCTGCACACCGAGAACTTGAACGCCACGATGATCCGCAACGGCGTCTACTCGGAGGAAGACTGATGCGCCTAGCCCGCGGCCTTGAGCGGCTGGATGCTGACCGCGAGCGCCAGCAGCACGGCATCTGTCATGTCGAGCGGCGCGCCGGCGAAGTCTTGCCGGAGCATCCGGCCGACCACATCGCGGACCTGTTCCTTGGTCGCCGACCGGCTGCCGCAGAATCGAGCGCGGAGGTTGGGCACCGCGAAGTTTTCGAGCGCGATCCTGCGCCGGCCGACCGATGCCAAGACGATGCCGCGAGCGCAGCCAACCGCCAACGCGGCCTGCGGGCCCTTGCCCACGTAGGCCATTTCTACGCCAGCACGCTCGACTGTGTGCTCGCCGAGCAGCACGTCAAGCTCGCCTTGCAGGAACGCCAGGCGCTCCTCGATGGGCCGCGCCGCCTTGGCCTTGATGATGCCGCCGTCCACGAAGCGCGGAGCTGGCGTCCGCTCAATGATCGCGTAGCCGAGGACTTTCGTGCCGGGGTCGAGTCCGATGACAAGCATGTGGCCACCCTGGACGCTGGTGCCGCGCGAGCGCAACACCGGACCGACCCGCATTCCGCGCGTCGCTCAGTCGCCGGCGGCAAGCCTGGCCTCAAGGCGCGCCAGCTCCTCGGCCCAGGACGCGACCACGGCCCCGCGGCGATCGTCGGGCATCTCGAGCTGATCCACGTCCGCGAGGCAGCGGCGCAGCGCCAGCGCCCGCTCGGCCAGCTCGCCCGCCTTGCGCTCGGACTCGCCCAGCTCCCGGAACTCCTCGATCAGCGCGCCGAACCGCGCCGCCGGCACGCCGTGGGCCTCCATGCACCGCACGAGGTGCTGGCGCCGGCCGCGGGCCCCGACTATCTCGGAGCAGACGGGGCAGCGACTCGGCCGCTCGGGGCTGGCCGAGCGACCACTAGGCAGGCGGGGGCGGGGCATTGGGGACAGAGTGGGCCCGGCCGACCCCGCGGGCAAGTCTCAGCTCCGAGATTCCCGAAAGTTCTCCAAGATTACCCTTGACTGCGCCCCCGAACATCGCCGAAGGTACTCGCATGCTGACCAAGCAAACCGCCCTGATCGACGGCCGCGAGTGGCTCCTCGAGCCGCGCCCCGTCACCGCGCGCTGGGCTGCCCGCCTCGCCGCCGCCGGCTGCCGCGCTGAGCTGTGGTCGGTCCGCACCCTGGCGACCGACGACGACCGGCCGACTCGGTACGGCTGGGCGGCGCCCGCAAAGACCACCGGCGAGCTGCGCCTGCTGAGCGTCGCCGGCTGACCCGACACACCACACCCCACCCCAAGCCATGCAAACCACCGAGACCGCTCCCGAGATCCGCATCGTCAACGTCGGCCCGATCCAGCGCCTGGAGATCCCGATCCCCCGAGATGGGGGAGTCGTGGTCCTCCGCGGCCACAACGGCGCGGGCAAGTCCACGGCCCTGGCCGCCGTGTCGGCCCTGGGCGGCACCGCGAGCGCCAAGGACTCGCTGACCGCTCGCTACGGCGCCAAGGAGGGCACGATCGAGGCCCCCGGCATCCGCATGCGCATCGGCCAGCGGACGACCGCCCAGGGCGACCTGGCAGTCCAACAGATCGAGGCCAGCGCCCCGGCGCGCCTGGTCGATCCCGCCATCAAGGACCCCGAGCGGGCCGATGCAGCTCGCGCCCGCGCCCTGTGCCAGATCCTCGGGATCGAGCCGCCTGTTGTGGCCTGGGGCCGCCTGCTAGCCGATCCGACCCGCATCGATGATGCGTTGGCCGGCGCCGACCGCGGCGACGCCACCGAGTGCGCCGCGCAGGTCAAGCGCTACCTGGAGTCTCAGGCCCGCACCGAGGAGACGCTGGCCGAGCGCGACAAGACCCGCGCGGAGGCTGCCCGCCTCGCAGCGAAGGACTCGATGGCTGGAGTCACGCCGTACAGCGGCGACCCGACTGCGGACGCCGTGGACGCCGCGGGCAAGCTCCGCGACCTCGAATCCCGCGTCAAGGCCGCGACCGATGCGGCGACCCAGCTCCCGGCTCTGCGCGCCCGCGTCGAGGCCATGCCTGGCCTGTCGATCGAGGCTGCGACCGCCGCCGCAAGACATGCCGCAGTGGCCGTGGTCCTGGCCGAGGACGCTCTCCGCGAGGCGCAGCGGGTGATGGCCGAGCGCAAGAGCGCCGCGAAGGCCGCCGCCGATGCGCTGTCCCTGGCGCAGGCCCGCCACGCAATGGTCCCGCAGCTCGCGGCGCTCGAATCGGCCAGCGCGGCCATGCCGAGCCTGGACGAGCTGCAAGCGCAGCGGGCACGACTTGCCGCCGCGAAGGAGGCGATGGCCCAGCAGGCGCGGCTCGCCGATGCCGAGCGCCGCAACTCCGAGGCTGGCGAGCTGTCGGCGAGCGCCGAGAAGCACGCGCAGTCCGCCAAGGTCTACCGCGACTCGGCTGCTCAAGTCGAGCCGATGCTGTTTTCTGGCCTTCGCTCGGGCCTGGTCGAGATCCGCGATGGCCTGCTGTACGGCCGGCATCACACGCTCGGCATGGTCCGATTCGGCTCGCTGTCGCACGGCGAGCGCTGGCGCTTGGCGCTCGAACTGGTGCTCGCCCATCAGCAGCCTGGCACTGAGACGCCGATCCTCGCCGTCGCTCAAGAGGCCTGGGAAGGCCTCGATCCGAAGAACCGCGAGGAGCTGGTCGATATCGCGCGCCGCTACCGCGTGGCGATCCTGACGGCCGAGGCTGCAACCGGCGAGCTGGCTGTTTCCCAGGCCTGACCCAACCCCGATTTTTTCGCGCCCTTGCGCTTGCACGCTTAGCCTGCAAGCGCAAGGATTGCCCCTAGCCCCAAACCTCCGATGAAACACGAACTGATGCGCTGCGCCGAGTGCGCGGCAGTCCAGCAGATCGGCCCCGTGGCCGAGTGCCGCGAGTGTGGCTCGCGCCAAGTGCGCGCCTACCACCCGATCCCGACGATCAGCCTGCGCTCGATCGCCGGCCAGGTCCACGACATCGACCCGGTAGGCGTGGTGTCGATGCGCCGCTTCGGCCAGATCACCGTCCTGGAGCTGTCCAGCGGCGAGGAGGTCGAGACGTACGCCCACGAGGCTCTGATCGCCGCGAAGATCCAGCGGGCGCTGGTGGGAGGTGCGGCGTGACCGACAACCGCGACATCTGCGAGTGCGAGGCCGGCAACATCTGCACGAAGCTGGTTCGCCGCGGCGGCTCTCAGCTCGCCAGCCTGGAGGTCCGCGAACTCGGCTACAGCCCGAGCGTGGCGTCGATCGAGCTGTCCCTCGATGAGGTGCGCCGCCTGCGCGACCGCCTGCTCGACATCGAAGCCCTGCTCGAAGAGGAGGCCGGCAAGTGAGCACCCAAGCCGATTGGCTGGCCGATCGCCGCACGGGCATCGGGTCGAGCGAGATTGCCGCAGTCTTCGGCGTGAGCCCCTACCTGAGCGCCTATCAGCTCTGGGCCGACAAGTCGGGGCTCGCGGAAAACGTCGTCACCGAGACCGAGGCGATGGCCTGGGGCAAGCGCCTGGAGCCGATCGTGGCCGCCGAGTTCGCTGCTCGAACCGGCTACGAGGTCGAGCTGAACGGCCACCAGATCCACCGCAGCGCCGCGCATCCGTGGCTGATCGCCACGCCTGACGCGATCATCACGCGGCCGGACGGCTCCCGCGGCGTCCTGGAGATCAAGGTCGCATCGGGCTTTGCCGACGGCTGGGAAGAGGAACTGCCGCCGATGCACTATCGGCTCCAGATCGCTCACCAGATGCTCGCGCTTGGCCTCGGCTGGGGCTCGGTCTGCTGCTTCGACGGCGCGGAACTGAGGCTCAAAGTCTGGGAGTGCATCCTCCCGACCGAGCTGGGCAAGGCGATCATTGCCCGCGGCTCCGAGTTCTGGTCCAAGGTCGAGCTGGCGCGCTCGATCCTGACCTCTGGCAACCTCGGCACCGGCAAGCTCCGCGAAGTCGAGCTGAGCCTTGGCCCGACCGCGCGCGACGTGGCGACGATCCAGCGCGTGCACAGCGGCGGCAAGGACGTTGCCGACTTGAGCGAGCACGAGCAGACCCTGCTCGAATGGGCCGGCGGATCGGCCCGCGCCAAGCAGGTCGAAGAGGCTGCGATGGACGCCAAGGCTAAGGCGCTGGTTCACGCCGGCGAGGCCGACATGATCGTCTCGGACGGTCGCACGGTCGCCAAGAAAGACAAGCGCGGAGCCTGGCGCCTCAATGACGACTACCGGAGCCGCGCGCTGGAGATTCTCGAGTCTCGCCGCGCGAGCGCGTGACAGCAGACCCCCAACCAACCCCAGCCATGCAACCGAACCAACAACAGCTCCAGGCCCAGAAGGCCGCGCCCACGACCGCCATCCCCCAAGTCTGGCAACGCTTCGCCGACGTGCTCGGAGTGACGCCGAGCGAGGCCAAGCAAGTCTTGGTCCAGCAAATCATGCCGAAGGGCACGCCGGCCGAGGTGCTGGCCTTCGTCGCCGTGGCCGGCCAGTACGGCCTGAACCCGCTCACGAAGCAGATCTACGCCTTCCCCAGCAAGGCCGGCGGCATCGTGCCGATGGTCTCGATTGACGGCTGGCTGCGCCTGATCCAAGGCCACCCCGACTTCGATGGCGTGGAGTTCGCTTACACGGACGCTGACAACGGCAGGCCGATCAGCGTCACCTGCACGATGCACCGAAAGGGCATGGGCCACCCCGTCCAGGTGACCGAGTACCTCGAGGAGTGCCACCGCAACACCGACCCGTGGAACAAGAGCCCACGGCGTATGCTGCGACACCGCGCGATCATCCAAGCGGCCCGCATCGCCTTCGGCTTCGGCGGCCTGACGGATGAGGAGGACTTCGGCACGCCTGCCCCGGCCGAGAAGCCGGAGCCGCGTCATGCCGAGGTCGAGGCGCTGACCCGCGCCATGGATCCCAAGCGTGCGCCGGCGGCCCAAGTCGAGCCGGAGATCGTGGTCGAGACCGAGCCTGAGCCCGATGTGCAGCCCCAAGCTGAGCAGCCGGCCGCCAACTTCGAGGATCGCTTCCAGTGATTCCCTTCGATCGGCTTGCAATTGATGCCTTGGCGATGCGCGCGAAGATCGTGGCGATCGCCGGGCAGTTCCTTGAATCGCTGGCTCGCCGCGAGCCCAAGCATTACGAGCGCGAGCTGGCGGCCGAGCTGGAACGAAGCGACGAGCTGCAACCCCTGACCCAAGAGGAGCTCGACCGATGGTCCACCTGATGCACGCCTGCGATCCTGGGCGCCTGGAGCGCTCATCCTTCGTCATCGTGGTCTATGGCCTGATCCCGATGTTCCGCGAGGCTCGCCGTACCCTCCACGAGGCGCGGCCCCTGATCGAGCGGGCGGCAAGACTTGACGCCGACGCCCGCGAAGCCCTGCGCATCATCGACCGGACGCTCAACCGCCAAGCCCGAGTCATCGAAGCCGCGGAGGTGGATCATGCATCGACTGTCTGACGGCATCGACGTTGACGCGATGGCCGGCCTTTGGGCCCGCCTCGAAGCCCTGCGCGATTCCCTGTCTCGCCTGCGCGCCAAGCTCCGCACTCAAGAGGAGCCGATCTGGCGCCGGCAAGAGGCGGAAATGCAGCGCGACCTCGACATCCTCGAATCCGAGTGGCTGCTGGCCTGCTTGGCCGAAGCGGCTGCCCAACCGAACACCTGACCCCACCCGATGAAGCTCCACCGAACCGACCTGCTCGAAGCCCTGGGCTGCGCCTTGCTCGCACAGAAGGGCAAAAGCCCACGCGCTATCGACACGCTGTCCATGATCTCGCCGAAGGGCGAAGGTTTCGCGCTCCAGGCTCACGGCTCCATGCTGGCGATCGAGGCCGTGGGCCGCGCCGAAGGCCCGGTGCTGCCGTTCGTCGTCCAAACGCAACAGCTCCGCGAATTCGTGGCCGGCGCCCGTGGCGAGCTGATCGAGGCCGAGCTGGCCGAGCAGTATATCAAGCTCCAAGTCGGCGCCCAGTCCGCCAAGGTGCCCACGCTCACGATCACGCCCGAGGAAATGCCGACGCTGCCCGAGCTGCCGGCGGCGGACTCGGACGAGTGGACGTTCCGTGTCGAGTACGCCGACCTGACGTCGCTGATCGCCCGCACGATCCACGCGGCATCCCGCGAGGGCGGCCGCTACGCGATGAACGCGCTGCGGATCAAGACCGACGGCCCGAAGCTCCAGATTGCGGCGACCGATGGGCGCATGTTGGTCATCGACTCGACCGCGATCGAGGAGACCGACTGGGCCGCGCAATCGCTGCTGCCCGTCGAAGCCGGCAGCGCCATCAAGGCGATCTTCCAGGGCCCCGCGACGCTCTCCTGTTTCGTCTCCGACGATGGCCGCACCTTCGCCCTCCGCGGCGGCGGCCGGACGATGATCGCGCGCCCGATCGAAGGCCAGTTTCCGCGCGTCGAATCGGTGGTCCCCAAGGGTAAGCTGCCTGGCTTCGAGGCCAGGCGATCCGATCTGATCGCCGCGATCAAATTCGCCAAGGGCGCGGCGACGATCGACAACATGGCCGTGAAGCTGGTCCCGGCCGAGGGCGGCAAGCTCGAGATCTGGTCGCGCGGCTCCGGCGCTGAAGCGCGCGAGCTGGTCGATGCGGATCTCGACTCCGGCTGGGTTGGCGTCACGCTTAACCCTGACTTTGCGCTGTCGATGCTCTCGGCCGTGTCGTCTGACCGCGTGCGCATCGCCGGCGACAGCAAGACCTCTCCTCACCTGATCCGCCACCTTGCGGACGATTCGCCCTGGGTGGGCGTCCTCATGCCGATTACGGTGGACACGTGAGAGACGATCGCAGCGAATTGCGGATGGCGTGGGGGACATTGGCTGTGATCTCCTGCGCGTCGATTGTCGGCCTGATCGTCTGCTGCATCGTGCTTTGGATTTCGCGCTGGCACGCCACCAAGCTCACCGAAACCGAGACCCAACAGATCCGCGATCGACTGCAAGCCATCGAACGCCAGCTCAACGAGCCGCGGCCGACGTGGGTTGAGGTGATCGACGAAGTGAGGCAAGGAAAGGAAAGCCAATGACCCTCGCCAACAAACCCGCGTCGGAGATGACGCTGCTGGAGCACTACGCAGGCATAGCCTTGCAAGGGCTGCTGGTCGATGGCGGCGAAGTCCACTACGACGATTACGCTCACGACGCTTGCTGCCTGGCCGCCCGCCTCATCGCCGAGCTGGAGAAGTGGCAGCCGAAGGCCGAGGCCCGCATCGCAGAGCTGGAGGCGGAGAACGCCTGGCTCAAGAACCTACCACGCCATGCCTTTAACGAAGGCTTTGACCAGTGCTGCGGGCTTGGTCCATACAGCGCAAGCGCGATCAAGCCTGACGACCCCGACTTCATTAGAGATTTGGAGGCAGAGGGCATGCTCTGGCGAGATTCGCTTAGTTGGAAGCTGCTGAACAAGGAGCCCAAGCCGTGAAGCTCTCCGAAGCTCAGATCCGCGGGCTGCGGGCGATAGCGGAAGGGCGTGCCGGCTGGAGCGCTGGATCGCCGGCTGGCATCTTCGAGCCTGCTCGCTGGTGGGGCATCCACGCAGGAACGGCTGAGGCGCTTGTTCGCCTGGGCTATCTGCTGCGCCGCTCCAAGGAGCCCCTCACCCCAGCCGGCCGCGAGGCGCTGTCGAAGGCCCTCGGGGCCTGATCCGAGCCCGCCCCTGGGAGACTGGGGGCGGGTCTTACCCCCCCCCGAATAGCTCGCGCGACCCCATGCTTTACGCCAAGATCCTCCCCGTACCCCCCAGCTCCCCGCAGATCCTCGACGGCCACGCGATCCCCGTGGGCTCGCACATTGCGCAAGCGCAGCCGCTGACATGGCGTGGCGACACGCTGGAGCTGTGCAAGCTGACCGTGGACACGCGCGCCGTGCCCGACTGGTCACAGGTCCGCTGGGGCGAGGCGCGGGCGCTGACGTTCGCGGAGATCCTGGAGCTGCACGAGGAGGCGATCGCCTGGGGTGTGGCCGAGATTGGCGAGTCGCTGGAGGCCGTGGTCGCCGGGCCTCTCATGATCGAGTCGAGCTGGTGGCAGCCTGTGGCGCAGCGGCGGAACTGGGAGCGTTGGCGGGCGAAAGCCGACGAGTATGCCGACGTGGTGTCCGTCTGGAACAACCATGAGGTGACCGGGCCAATCGCGGCGGTCAACGCGGATCCGCAGCGCGTGCGCTTTATCCACGACGCCTTCGCGCCCTGGGGCCGCAGCGCCCTCTACGGCCCGCTGGGGCTACCGGGGGCCCTGCTGCGCGACGCGGACAACGACGAGACTCCCTTCCCCTACGACAGCCCCTACGGAGCTGTGGGCAGCGGCGAGGGAGCTAACCCCTGGGGCCTGGTGCAAGGCAACCGCTACCTGACTCGCTCGCTGGCCATGGAGCAGCTTGAACTGCGCGGCACCGGCGCCCTCTACGAGCGCGGCCTGCCGCCGTCGAAGCTCCCCGATGGCGCGATCTACCGCCTTGACGGTCCGTCGCACGTCCCCGTCTGCCACGGCTGGGACAAGCACCACGACCCGCTTGGGTGGCACCAACGGGACTACGCCAAGACCACCCACGGCGTGATCGACTCGCAGCACATGAGCCGCACGCTGGGGCTGTTGTATCCGGCGGCGTATTTCGGGGGCGAGCGCTGGGCGATCAACGAGATCCGCTGCATGGCGCAGACGATCGTGCTGTGCTATGACCCCGCCCAGCAGCAGCGTTTCGGCCGCGAGGACGCCTGGCGGATGCACGCGGTTGCGGCCGCGGTCCACCTGACGCCGCCGAGCGATCCGATGCGCC
>JBIPLY010000246.1:0-6177 GCA_044369385.1 Acetobacteraceae bacterium
TATCGCGAGCGCTGGGGCCTGGGGTCGGATTACCCGATGGTGGCACCGAACTACGCGCAGCACCGCTCGACCCTGGCCAAGAAGATCGGCCTGGGCACCAAGCCGCGCGCGCGGGGCTGATCCGCCGAGCCGTACCTGCCGCCGCGTCCGCGATGGACACGACAAGCCCCGATCGGCTACGCCTGCGCCGGCGCGCATCCGCCCTTCGGGGCAGCCCGCGCGCCGGCCGGTTCGCGCCCCTGCCCGGGCATTCCGCCGCGCAAGACTGACGCCCCCGGGCATGGGAGATCGGATGGAAAGCCGCATCGAGCGCCTGTGCGTCGAACGGGGCCTGAAAATGACCGGGCAGCGCCGGGTGATCGCGCGCGTCCTGTCCGATGCCGACGACCATCCCGATGTGGAGGAGCTCTACCGCCGCGCGGTGGCGCTGGACGCACGCATCTCGATCGCCACCGTCTATCGCACCGTGCGCCTGCTGGAGGAGCGCGGCATCCTGGAGCGCCGCGATTTCGGCGGCGGGCGCGCACGCTACGAGCCCACCGAACACGGCCACCACTATCACCTGATCGATGTCGATACCGGCCGGGTGATCGAGTTCGAGGATGCCGAGCACGTGCGCACGCTGGAGGCGATCGCGCGCCGGCTGGGCTTCGACCTGGTCTCCCACCGGCTGGAGCTGTTCGGCCGCCGCCGCGCGGAGGAGAGCGCGCCAGCACCCAAGACGAAGCCGGCCAAGCCCAAGCCGGCCATGCGGGGCGCCAGGTCATGACCGTCGAGGCCGGCTTCGGCGAATTGCGCAGCGGCCAGCTCGGCGTGCGCATCGCCACGACGGCGGCCGAGATCGACGCGGCCCAGGCCCTGCGCTACCGCATCTTCTACGACGAGATGGGCGCCCACCCCGACGCCAGCACCCGCGCCACCGGCCGCGATCGCGACCGCTTCGACGATGTCGCCGATCACCTGCTGGTCATCGACCACGCCATCGGGCCGGGGCCCGAGGGGGTGGTCGGCACCTATCGCCTGATCCGGCGCGAGGCGGCCGATCGCGTCGGCGGGTTCTATTCCGCCGACGAATACGACCTGACCGCCGTGCTGGCCTTTCCCGGCCGGGTGATGGAGCTGGGCCGGTCCTGCGTCGATGCCGGCCATCGCAACCGCGCGGTGATGCAGCTCCTGTGGCGCGGCATCGCTGCCTATGTCTTCCGCCACGACGTGGCCCTGATGTTCGGCTGCGCCAGCCTGCACGGCACCGACCCGGATGCCCTGGCCGCCGAACTCAGCTACCTCCATGCCCACCACCTGGCGCCGCCCGAGCTGCGCCCGCGTGCGGTGCCCGGCCGTTACGTGGATATGCGTCGCACCGATCCGACCAAACTCGACCGCCTGCGCACGCTCGCCGTGCTGCCGCCGCTGATCAAGGGCTATCTGCGCCTGGGCGGTTTCGTCGGCGACGGGGCGGTGATCGACAGCCAGTTCAACACCGTCGATGTCGCCATCGTGGTCAAGACCGACCAGGTGACCAACAAATACCTGCGCCATTTCGAGCGCACGACGAAGGACCCCTCGGACAAGGACCGGCCCGAGTGAGCCGCTTCGAAGTCATCATGACCGCCCCGCGCCTGGCCGATCCCGCCGTGGCGGTGCTGGAGGCGGCCGGCTGCACCATCCACTACATGCCGCCCTACCCGTCCGCCGAGGCCGTCGCCACCCTGACCGGCGAGCTGCAGGCCCATGCCATCCTGACCCGCCAGGGCCCGGTGACCGCTGCCGCCATGGCCGCCTCCGCCCGGCTGCGCATCGTGGCCCGCCACGGCGTCGGTGTTGACGATGTCGACCTGGAAGCCGCCCGCGCGCGCGGCATCGTCGTGGCCCGCGCCCCTGGCTCTAACACCCGCGCCGTGGCCGAACACACGCTGGCGATGATCCTGGCCATGGCCAAGGATTTCCGCGCCCTGGGCACCACCATCGCCGCCGGGAACTGGCGCGGCGCCACCACCAAGGTGCGCGACATCCACGGCATGGGCCTGGGCCTGCTGGGCTTCGGCGCCATCGGGCGGCATGTGGCGATGCTGGCGCAGCCCTTCGGCATGCACGTGATGGCGCTGGGCCGCGTGCCGGGCGCCCTGCCGCCGGGCGTGACCGCCGCGCCCGACCTCGCCACCCTGCTGGCCCACAGCGACGTGCTGTCGCTGCACTGCCCCTACACGCCGCAGACCCATCACATCATCGACGCCGCCGCCCTGGCCGCGATGCCGGCCGGCAGCTACCTGGTCAACACCGCCCGCGGCGGCCTGGTCGACGAGGTGGCGCTGGGCGCGGCGCTCGACACCGGGCACCTGGCCGGCGCGGCGCTCGATGTGTTCGAAACCGAACCGCCGCCGGCCGACGAGCCCCTGCGCCGCCATCCCCGCATTCTCGCCACGCCCCATGTCTCCGGCGTGACCGACGGGTCGCTGGTCAATATGGGGCTGATGGCCGCGGAGTGCATCGCGGCGTGCCTGACCGGGAACGAAGTGCCGGCGGAGCGGGTCGTGGTGCCGAGGTAAGGAAGCAGTTCTTTTTTGAAAAAAAGAACCAAAAAACTTTTTCCCACTGGCGTCCGCGCTTCCCCAGGGGAGCCGAAAGCAAACGGATAAAGTTTTTTTGCTTTTTTTTGTTCACAAAAAGAAGATTCTTTCTTATCTGACGAGCGCGCCCCCATCCACCGCCAGCGCCACTCCGGTCACGAACCCGGCCTCATCGCTGGCCAGGAACAGCGCCGCGTTCGCCACGTCCCACCCGGTGCCCATCTTGCCCCGCAGCGGCACCTTCGCGTCGCGTTCGGCGGCGATTTCGCTGCGCGGCTTGTTGGTGGCCCGCGCCCGCGTGTCGACGGCCATCGGCGTATCCATCAACCCCGGCAGGATCGCGTTGGCGCGGATGCCATGCGGTGCGTTCTGGATGGCGAGCTGCTTGGTGAACTCGATCATCGCCGCCTTGGTCGCCTTGTAGGCGACATAGGGGTAGTTCTCGTAGGCGGCGACCGAGGAGATGTTGATGATCGCCCCGCTGCCCTGGGCGCGCATGATCGGGATGGCGTGCTTGGCGGCCATGATGCAGCCGCGCAGGTTGATGGCGCAGAGCCGGTCGAAGGCCTCCTCGGTGAAGGTCTCCAGCACCGTGTCCCCGCCGCCCAGGCTAACGCCGACGTTGTAGTGCAGGATATCGACCCGCCCCCAGCGCGCGTGGCAGGCGGCGATCGCGGCGGCCAATGCTGCTTCGCTGGTGGCATCGGCCTGGAATGCCTCGCAAATGCCGCCCTCGGCCACCGCCAGCGCTGCGGTTTCCTCGGCGCTGTCCAGGCGCTGGTCGACAGCCCAGACCTTGGCCCCCTCCTGCACGAAGCGCAGCACGGTGGCCCGCCCGTTGCCCACCCCCTGGCCGGGGCTTTGCCCGGCGCCGATGACGATCGCAACCTTGTCCTTGAGGCGCGCGCCGGTCAGGGGCATGAGGAGTTCCTCCGTGGTGTTCTTGTGCCGACGGAGATCAGCACCCGCCCCGGTTGGGGTCAATCCAAGGGCGAGATGGAAGCTTTCGACGCAATCGTGTTGGGTGCCGGCGCTGCCGGGATGATGTGCGCCATGACCGCGGGCGGCCGCGGGCGGCGGGTGCTGCTGCTGGACCATGCCGAGGCCGCCGGCAAGAAGATCCTGATCAGCGGCGGCGGGCGCTGCAACTTCACCAATCTGGGCATCGCGCCGGAGCGGTTCCTGTCGGCCAATGCGCATTTCGCCCGCTCGGCGTTGGCGCGCTACACGCAGCACGACTTCATCGCCCTGGTGCGCCGGCACGGCATCGCGTTTCACGAGAAGACGCTGGGCCAATTGTTCTGCGACGGCTCGGCGCGGCAGGTGGTGGCGATGCTGCTGGCGGAATGCGCGGCGGCTGGGGTGGAGCTGCGGCTTGGCGCGCAGATCACCGAGGTGTCGCATGACGGGGCGTTCCGGGTGGCAAGCTCGGCCGGGGTGTTCCGCGCGCCGGCGCTGGTGCTGGCCACTGGCGGGCTGGCGATCCCGAAGATGGGGGCGAGCGGGCTGGCCTATGACATCGCGCGGCGCTTCGGGTTGGCGGTCATCGCGCCGCGGCCGGGGTTGGTGCCGCTGACCTTCGAGGGCGACGACCTGGCGCTGATGCGGCCGCTCGCGGGGCTGGCGGTGCCGGCGATCGCCAGCGCCGGCAAGGGGCGCTTCCGCGAGGCGGTGCTGTTCACCCATCGCGGCCTGTCCGGGCCGGCGATCCTGCAGGCCAGCTCCTATTGGCGGGAGGGCGAGGCGATCGCGCTGAACCTGTCGCCGGAGGCCGATCCGCTGCCGGTGCTGCTGGCGGGCAAGGCGGCGCGGCCGAATGCGGCGCTGCGCAGCGTGCTGGCCGAAGTGCTGCCGGCCCGGTTGGCCGCCGCGCTGGCGCCCGGGGAGGGGGCGATGGCGCAGCAGCGCGACCGGGCGCTGGGCGAATTGGCGGCGAAGCTGCGGGGCTGGCGGCTGGTGCCGAGCGGCACCGAGGGGCATGCCAAGGCCGAGGTGACGCTGGGCGGGATTGCCACGTCCGGGCTGTCGCAGCAGACGATGATGGCCAAGGCGGTGCCGGGGTTGTTCGCCATCGGCGAGGCGGTGGATGTGACCGGCTGGCTCGGCGGCTACAACTTCCAGTGGGCCTGGTCGTCCGGCTGGTGTGCCGGGATGGCGATCTGACCCTTTTCGGGCGGTGAGGAAAGGTCCAGACTTCGCCCAACGATGCAGAGGGGGGCGGCATGGCCCGACGGTCCAAGGTCTTCGACAGTTTTGCAGCGGCCGTGGCCGACATCCCGAATGGCAGCAGCATCGCCTTTGGCGGCTTCGCCTATCCCGGCGTGCCGTTCAACCTGATCCGGGCGCTGCTGGCGCAGGGGGCGACGGGGCTGACCCTGATCACCAACGGCACCGGCGGATCGGCGCCGGACCGGATGCCGGATATCGGCATGCTGGTGGAGAATGGCCAGGCGGCGAAGGTGGTGGCCTCCTTCACCGCGCCGACGCGAGCATCGGACCGGATTCCGCTGACGAAGTTCGTCGCCGAGGGCCGCGTGGTTGCCGAGTTGGTGCCGCAGGGCACGCTGGCCGAGCGGCTGCGCGCCGCCGGGGCCGGCATTCCCGCGTTCTATACGCCCACGGCGGTTGGAACCGAGTTGGCCGAGGGGCGGGAGACGCGGGTGTTCGGCGGGCGTGAATACCTGCTGGAGGAGGCGCTGCCGGTGGACTACGCCTTCATCCGGGCGTGGAAGGCCGATACCGCGGGGAACCTGCTGTTCCGGCGCAGCCAGCGGAACTTCAATCCGCTGATGGCCATGGCGGCGAAATGCACCATCGTCGAGGTTGAGGAAGACTTCCTCCAGCCCGGCGAGATCGATCCGGACCAGGTGCATACGGCGTCCATCTTCGTGCATCGGATGGTGCGCATTCCCGAAGCACCGGAGGGCTTGTGGCCGGGGCGGCGGGCCGAACGGGCGGCCCCCAAGGAGAAGCAGGCATGAGCCAGGGTCTTGAGCGCCAGCAGATCGCCGACCGGGTGGCGCAGGAATTCCGGGACGGCTGGATCGTCAACCTGGGCGTTGGCATGCCGACGATGTGCTCCAACACCCCGATCGACGCCGACATCATCTATCACGCCGAGAACGGGGTGATTGGCTACGGGCCGGTGCTGCCGGCGGGCCAGGAGGATCTGCACCTGGTCAATGCCGGCGGGCAGAACGTGTCGCTGAATCCGGGGGCGGCGATCGTCCACCATGCCGACAGCTTCGCCATCATCCGCAGCGGGCGCATCGATGTCACGGTGCTGGGCATCTACGAGGTGGCCTGCAACGGCGATTTCGCCAACTGGAAAGTGGCCGGGGCCAATGGCGGCGGGATCGGCGGCGCGATGGACCTGGCGGCCTGTGCCAAGCAGGTCTTTGTTATTCTGGAACATGCAACGCGCGACGGCTCGCCGCGGCTGTTGCGGGAATGCGCGCTGCCGGTGACGGCGCGGGGGGTGGCTTCGTTGGTGGCGACCAATCTGGGGCTGTTCAAGCCGATGGGCGATCGCTTCCTGTTGCGCGAGATCGCGCCGGGCGTCACGGTGGAGCAGGTGCGGGCGGCGACCGGTGCGCCGGTGGAGGTTCCG
>JBIPLY010000620.1:0-6175 GCA_044369385.1 Acetobacteraceae bacterium
GCCGGCTTTGACGATGTTCAGGGCAGCGGAGGCCACGGGGGTGGCACCGGGGGCGAAGAACTCGCTGTTCAGAGTGCCGTCGCGGAAGTGGGCGTTCCACACCACTTCGGTGCTGGCCGGGGTGCTCTGGGTGATGACGAGCGTGCCGACGGTGGTGGCGGCGTTTTCGATGATGACGGAGACGCCGTTGGTGCTGGCACCCATGGTACCGCCGGCGGTTCCGCCGATGAAGGGTCCGGTGCCGCCGTTGGTGCTGAGGGAGCCGATGGTGCGGTTTCCTGCGGTGGCGCCGACGATGCCGGAGGAGCCATTGCCACCGACCTGGAGGATGGAGTTGAAGCCCATGTCCACATCGTTGGCGACGCCGAGTGCGTTGCCAGCCTCGAGGCGGAGGATGGCATTTTCATCCTGGTCGAAGCCGGTGTGGATGCTGACGCGCACATCACCGGTCCATCCGCTATTATCATTCCTCAGCACCAGGTAGTTATTCACACGACCGTTGCTGTTGTCATTGGCATTGCCGGTGTCGTCCGAGGTGAAGACGAGGTTGCCGCTGGTGGTGGCGCCGTCGAGGAGCTTGCCGTTGAAGTTGACGTAGTTGGTGCTGCCGCCGGTTTCGGCCGCATCGTTGATATACACCTGGAGGTTGTCATTGAGGGTGAAGTTGCCGTTCAGCTCGATCTGGCTGCCGTTGGCGAAGGTTTCCACCAGGAGACGCTTGGACTGGGCGGGGTTGTAAACCACGTTGATATTGTGGTTCAGTTCGAACGTCGCACCGGCGACGTTGTCGCTGTTGGGGGCGAGTTCGGCGATGCCCTGGCGGTCCGCAGAACCGAGGGTGATGACCTTGCTGCCGTTGGCCACGGTGTAACCGGTGCCAAGGTTGTCCGCCTGGCCCGAGGCGTAGAGGCGGCCTTGAAGGATGGTGATGGCACCGGTGAAGTCGGGGATGTTGCTGCCGATCTGCATGCTGCCCTGGCCGTCCTTGATGATGGTGCCACTGCCGGTGGTGTAGAGGGTTCCGCCGTTGTTGAGGCGGAAGAACCCGCCGGGGACGACATCGAAGGTGACGGTGCCGTTGATGGTGTTGACGCCGTTGAAGTTGACCGGACGGATGGGGCCTGGATCAGGGAAGCCGCTGCTCTGGATGTTGCCGGTGTCAGCATTGATGGTGCCCACGGAGACGTAGTTGTTGCCCTCGAAGGTGAACCACTCGTTGATGTTCCAGTCACCGCTGTCGTTCAGGTTGCCGAGCTGGAGGGCGAAGTTGGCACCGGTGCGGAAGATGGTGCCGTCCATGTAGCTGTTGTTGACGCCGAGATGGTCGGCGTTTCTCGTGCCGGAGTCGATGTTGGGCGCGACGAGGCGGAGGGTGCCCTGACGGATGTCCGCGAGGCCCAGGAAGGCGGCGCTGGCACTGTCTGTGCCGGCCTTGAGGGTGAGCGTACCCGCGCCAACCTTGATGAGGTCGCCGCGGAACTGGGCGTTGGAGGCGATGTCATCCGCGATGAGGAGTTCGGCACCGCCCTCGGCCACGTCGATGGTGCCGCCGCCACCGTCGAAGGTGATGCCGCGGTTTTCCAGGGAGACGATGCCGGTGCCGGAATAGCGCAGGGTGCCGCCGTTCATGCGGATGCGGGCCACGTCGCTGGCACCGGGGTTGGTGCCGAGCTGGGCAGCGGTGGTGAAGCTGAGCGCCGCGCCGTTGATGAAGGTCTGGCCGTTGTAGGTGTTGGCTCCATTGAGCACGACGGTGCCGGTGGTGCCGATGGTGGCGGCGTTCGTGCTGCTGGGGCCGGCGATGGTCAGGTCAATGGTGCCGGTGATGGGCACGTTGATGTTGAGATTGCCGGTGCCGTAGTGGTGCAGGATCAGCTCGGTGGTGCCGCCCGTGGAGGTCAGGCCGGAGCCGACTCCGCCGGTGATGGTCTTGTCAAAGGAACCGTTGCTGCTGACCAGGATGGCACCGGCGGACGTGGCCAAGGCCGGGGCGGCGATGGTCAGGACGTTGGTGCCAAGATCCACGGTGCTCGCTGTGTGGGAGTCAAAGCGCAGACTGCTGATCGTCAGCGGACCGGCCAAGGTGCCGCTGAAGCCGAAGCCGCCGTTTTCTGAGATGTTACCGCTGGCGGTCCAGGTGGCGACGTCGTTGTTGAAGTCCACCAATGCGCGGAGGCCGGTGAAGGAATCAATGGCGTTGCCGCTGGCACTGATGACGCGGGCGAAGTCCGTGGCTGTGCGCGCCTGGGTGCCGTAGGTCAGCCAGGGGATGATGGCATCCTTCGCCGCCGCCGTGGTGGTGGCCTCGAAATTGAGCGTGATGCTGGCCGTGCCGCCCGCTGAGCTGTCTTCCACGAGATTGCCCGTGGCACCGAGGGCGCGGGTGAAGTTGCCGGCCGTGGCGTTGCCCATGTTGATGGTCATGTTGCGGGCGGTGCCGGTGTTGGAGGTACGGGCCACGATTTCCGTGCCGCCGATGAGGTAGTTCACCACACGGCTGGCGGCGTTGTTCGTCGCGAGGTTGGTCGTGGTGTTGCCGTCGGGTGAAGCGATGGCAATGAAGGTGCCGCCGTCGAAGCGGACGTTCTGATCTGCGGTGAGTGCCGCCGGTGTGGCACCGGAGTGGCGGAACACCAGGGTGCCGCCCGCGATGACAAACTGGGAATCACCGGCACCAGCGGTGCTGTTGAGCAGTTCCACCGTGCCGCGGCCATTCTTGACGTAACCGAAGGTGGAGGGGTTGCCCACCAATCTCTGGTTGAACACCACGGTGCCGCCATCCGCAGCGTAGAGCTGGGCGACGACATTCCCACCCAGCGTCAGGGTGCCGGTGCCGTTACCGAAGGTCACGGCGCCGGTTTCGTTGATGCCACCGAAGTATTTGACCGCGTTGGTGGAAGTCGAGAAGGACGCCATGTTGAATACCTGGTCGGCCTTGGTCATGAAGAGGCCGCCAGTTTCCAAGCTGAAGCCTTGGTGGCTGGTTTGGCCATTGATGTTGAAGGCGGTCGTGGTGGAGTCCGCGTTCGGGATTTTGCTAAGGGCGGTGTCGGTCCAGAATCCGGTGCCGTCACTGCCTGGGGCACCAGGGGTGTAGTTGATGAGCAGGATGCCCTGGGCGACACGCAGACGACCGGCGGCGTTGTATTGGCGGTCGAGGATGAAGTTCGACTCCAGACTGCCGCCGGCGAGGGTCACACGGAGCACTTCGTTTTCGTTGGTGCGGGTGCCGGCGAGGGTAGGCAGGAGGGAGATGGGATCTGCGATCGGGGCGGCGACACCGCCGACGTAGCGGTCACCCACCTGGCCACGCAGAATGAAGACGTTGTTGCCAGCCGTGTCGAACTGAACGACGCGAGAGTCGATGGCGAGGACGTCGTTGGAGATGAGGGTGTCACCGCCGGCGATGTCGCCCATGATGATGCTGGTGGCGCTGTTGTCGGTGCGGATGCGGGGGGTGAAGATGGGCTGACCGGAAGCATCCACGTTGTCGATGGTGACATTGGAGAACCATTGGGTGAGGTCGCCCTCCACGCGCATGACTTGAATGTCAGTCGCGACGTTGCCGACGTAAATGTCCTCACGGGCGGTGGCGGCACCGACGCGGATGCCGCTGTTGGTGCGGAGTTCGCCATTGCCGATGACAACGACACCGTTCCCGAGCCCGCCGACGCCGAGGCCCTTGCTGTTGCGGATGTCGAGGACGCCTTCGGTGACGGTGGTGAGGCCGGTGTAGGTGTTGGCACCGAGGATGTTGACGCGCTGGAAGCCGGTCTTCGTCAGGCCGGTGGCATTGGTGATGGAGGAGGCGAGGTTGAAGTCGCCACCCGCAAGCAGGCCGTCGGTGAGGCGGTAGAAGAGGTTTTGGTTGTTGATGATGGCTTCCTTGCCATTGAAGTCGAGGGCACCGCCCCAAATCTGGGTGGTGGCGCTGGAGGTATTACCCACGGTCCAGTAGGCGCTGCTGATCATGCCGGAATTGATCTTCAGGGTGCCGTCCACCATGAGGAAGATGCCGTGATGATCAATGAGCCCGGTGGCACCGGTTCCGTCGTGGTCGGTGAGGGCACCGAAGCGCAGGGCATTGATGGTGGAGTCCTGGCTCATGATGGTGAACACATCGCTGAGGTTCACGTTCTGGTTGGTGTTGCCCAGGGTGGTGGGATTGAGCACACCGGTGGGGGCGGTGAAATACTCGTCATTGTCCAGCGGACGAAGGAAACCGCCGTCCAGGGTCGTGAAGTGACTGCCGGCAGCGAACTGGATGTTACGCTGCTGGTTCCAGAGGTCAGAGATGTTGCTGTTGTTGAAGCCGAGGATGCGGAGGTCGGTGGTAAGGTCGATCGGCGCATTACCGCCGAGGATGCCCTGGGCGAGGCTCATGCTCGTGGAATTGGCCGCACCGCCGCCGCCGATGAGGGCGGCACCGGTGCCAAGGGTGCCTACAGCCACGCGGGAACTGTCGCCCACATTGGCAGTGCTGAAGGTGGAGGTGGCATCCAGGTTGGTGATGCGCAGGGTGCCGCCCACCGCGCGGTTCAGCGTGGTGATGGTGAGGTCGGTGGTCACGCCAGCGCCATCGGTGCCGTAGAGGTCGAGGATGTTGGTGCCGGCGTTGACGTTGATGGTGCCGAGCACTTCAGTGTTGGCCACCGTACCGGTGTTCAGGCGCAGCCAGCCGTGCTCCATGTTGATGACAGCGTCATTGGCGATACGGTCGTTGTTGTTGCCACCGGCGACACCGGAGGTGGCCGCGAGGCGGGTGGTGTTGTCGAGGGTCAACATGCCGCGGCGCTGGAGATTGATGTTGCCCACGTCGGAAAAGGCACCGTTGGCACCATTGAGAGTGAGGCTCCACTCCGCCCAGCCTTCGCCGAGGCCGTTGGTGGCGTAATCCACGCCGTTGATCTTGTAGGTGTGAGATTCCCACGGCGCGGCGCTGAAGCCAAAGCGCAGCACGTTCACATCGCCCTGGAGGGTGTTGTTGGCGGTGAAACGGACATCGCCCTGGCCCTGCTTGGAGAAGCCGCCGGTGCCGGAAGCCACGCCGCCGAAGACTAGCTTGGTGGCGGGGGCGACGACGAGGTTGCCCTGCTCCTCAACGGTGTAGTTGCCCACGGAATCGTTGACGATGAGGTTGCGATTGGCCGTGCCGGTGAGGCTGAGGGTGCCATCGAGGTAGGTGGTGCCGTCTGGGATGGTGCCGAAGTCCGTCTGGAGGTAGTTCTGGCCACCGGCAAGGCTGCGGGGACCGCCGGGGGTGCCGGTGGCCGCAGCGGCCAGCGTGCCGTTCATGCTGAGGTTCACCGTGTGGTGGGTGCCATACCAGTTCTCCAACAGGAATCGGGCACCGACATTGCCACCGAGGATGGAGGAGGTATTGCCCTGGCCGCCGACTTGGACACCGATGAGGTCGGCAGCGGTGAGGCCGCCGTAGCCGATTTCGATGCCGCCAGTGATGTTGGCCGCCGTGACGCCCACGCCAGCCGCACCGCTGATGTTGGCGGTGATTTCATGCCGGAGGCGGGTACCGCCTTCCCGGATGATGAGGCTGCCCAAGGCCGAGGAGAAGGAGGGATCGGCGATGACGAAGTTGTCCGTGGCAAGACGACCGCCCTGGATGGTGAGGTTGAATCCGCCGCCGTCGATGACGGGGGCGACGCGGGTGAAGGCACCGGTGAGGGCGTTGGCGTTGCTCAGGTTGGTGTCGTAGGTGGAAAGAATGATCGCCGAAGAGTTGACCTGGCCGCCGGTGTTGATCGTGGCGTTGGCGTCGAGGGTGAGGGCGGAGAATACGGCCGTGCCTGCTGTGTTGCGCAGAGCGCCGGTGGCGTTGCCCTGGGCGTTGATGAAGCCCGCACCGGCGATTTTGATGACCTCACGGCTGGCGGCGCTGTCATCCCCGAGGTTGAGATCGTTGTCACGGAGATCGATCGAGGCTCCGGCGGCTACTACGGTTTCGTTGCCGACACCGAATGCTCCCAACGCACGCGTGCCGCCCACATACAGGATGCCCGCGTTCACCGCGATCTGGCCGAAGAGGGTCGGGGTCTTGTTGATGCCGGTGTAGCCGTCATACACATCGGCGAAGTTGTTGGCGCTGATTTGCAGGATGCCGTTGCCGGTCTTGGTGAAGCCGTTGCTGCCATAGACGACGCCGGAGATGTTGAGCCCC
>JBIPLY010000247.1:0-6173 GCA_044369385.1 Acetobacteraceae bacterium
CGTCGCAACCCGCTTCGAAAAGACAGCCAGAAACTACCTCGCCGTTGTCAAACTCGCAGCTACCGTCCTATGGCTTCGATAAGTGTCCACAGGGCCTAGTCCTGGATCATCAGCGCGGTGTCGACGGTCTCGCGGCGGGCATGCGCGAGCATGGCGATCACGCTGTCGCGCGTGGTGAGGATCTCCGCGCGGATCAGCCGCTCCGCCGCGCGCTCGTCGCCCGCGCGGATCGCCGCCTGGATCCGGCGCCAGTAGCCCAGGCTCTCCGCGCGGCGCGCGCTGGTGCGGAAATCGAGCGGCTTGGCGCGCCACATCAGGCCCCAGATCGAACGCTCGACCTGCTCGTTGAGCGCCCGCTTGATATGGCCGGCACCGCAATGGCGATAGACGCAGCGGGCCACGCGGCTGATCGCCACCGCGAAGCCCTCCGTCGCCGCCTCGCCGGCGTCGACGAGCGCTTCGGCCGTAGCGAGGGCGTCAGTCATTTCGTTCGCGGCGCGGCCGGCGGCCTCGCGGCGGCGGGCGAGCTGGCGGGCGGCAATGCCGGCCAGGGCGGCGCGGGCGTTGAACGCCTCGGCGATGACATCGAGGGAGACCCCGACCACATGGGCCCCGCGCCGCGGGCGCAGCACCACCAGTCCGGAGCGCTCCAGCTCCCGGATCGCCTCGCGCACCGGGCCGCGGCTGACGCCGCAGGATTCTGCCAGTTCCTGTTCCAGCAGACGTTCGCCGTCACGGTACTCGCCGTTGACGATGGCCGCGGCGACACGATTGGCGATCTGCTCCGGAATCGTCAGCATGTGCGCGCCCCGCCGCGCATGCGGGGCGGGATCGGCCAACGGGGGGCTCGGGTGGCTGCTGTCCATGGCGGTCCGCGGTGATGGCGGCACGCAGCTAGCGCCGGGCTGCGGCGATGGCAAGAAATCGATTTGTCGACAATCGACAATTGACAGTATTTTTGCCGCGTGCTGAGGTTTGGGCAAGCCAGCCCGCAGACGGCAGTGGCATCAAGGAGGACGCAGCCGATGAAGCCATGGATGCGCGGCATCGCCGCAGCCACCCTGTCGCTCATCCCGGCCATTTCGCCCGGCGCGATGGCCCAGCCCGCGACCGGCACCCTGACGATCGGGTTCGGCGCCGAGGCGACGATGATGGACCCCACACGCTCGGCCGCCGGCGTGGACCAGTATTTCTTCGGCCAGATGTTCGAACAGCTCGACCGCACCGACCCCAGCCTCAAGACGGTCAACTGGCTCGCCGAGAAATGGGAGCTGACGCAGCAGGACGGCAAGCCGGTGATCACCGTCAAGCTGCGCCCCGGCGTGAAGTTCCACAACGGCGACCCGCTGACCTCCGCCGATTTCGAGTTTGCCTTCAAGCGGCAGAAGGACCCGAAGATCTCGCGCTGGACGCATCTGCTGGCCGCGGTCGAGGCGTTCGAGGTGATCGACCCGCTGTCCTTCCGCCTGCGCTTCAAGGAGGGCGACGGATCGTTCACCTCCGGCAACCTGATCCTGTGGGCGGTGCCGCAACGCTACATCGAGCGCGTCGGCGACGAGGAGTTCGCCCGCAATCCGGTCGGCACCGGGCCGTGGAAGTTCGTCTCGCGCACCATCAAGGAAGAGCTGCGGCTGGAGGCGTTCGAGGATTACTGGAACAAGGACCACCGGCCGACGGTGAAGAACCTGGTGGCCAAGATCATCCCCGAGGACCTGACCCGGGTGGCCGCCTTCAAGACCGGGGCGATCGACTGGATCGACGCGGTGCCGCCGGCGATGGTCGCCGAGTTCGAGAAGATGCCCGGGGTCAAGACCGGCAGCTTCGTCTCGCCGAACAACATGTACATCACCATGGACGCGGTCGGCCCGAACTCGAAGTTCTATGACGTGCGGGTGCGACAGGCGGTGGCGCATGCGGTGGACATGGATGCGATCATCAAGCGGGTGCTGTTCAACCAGGGCCAGCGCTATGTCCAGGTCGGCATCGGCAGCCTGGGCTACGACCCGGAGCTGAAGCCCTATCCGTTCGATCCGCGCCGCGCGCGCGAGCTGCTGCGCCAGGCCGGCTTCCCGAACGGGTTCGAGACGCCGTGCTACAACCTGACCACCCCGCGCGAGCCGTATCAGAAGGAGATGGGCGAGGCGGTGTTCGCCTACATCACCGCGGTCGGCATCCGCTGCAAGATCGTCGGCATGGAATATGGCACCTGGATCACCTTCATGCGGCGCGACCGCGAGGGGCATGTGGACGGGCTGTTCATGAACATGTGGGGCCACGGCCTGCCGGGCGATCCCGGAACGCCCTGGGCCGGGCATCTGCACAGCTTCGTCAAGGGCGAGGGCTGGGGCATGACCGCGCACCAGAGCGACCCGCAATTCGACGACCTGGTGAAGCAACTCAAACGCACCATGGACCTCGGCGAACGCGATGCGCTGATCAAGCACATCGCCCGGCTGAAGCACGAGAAGGTGGCCGGTGGCCTGCCGCTGTACCGCCCGGTGGTGACACTGGCCTGGCGCGACAAGGTCACCTTCAACCCCTGGCCGGCGCCTGGCTTCTGGCGCGGGCTGCAGGAGGTCGGGCTGAAGCGGTAGCGCCGTGACCGCCTTCCTGGCCCGCCGGCTGCTGCAGGGTGCGATCAGCATCCTGGGCGCCAGCGTCATCATCTTCATGATCTCGCGCCTGTCGGGCGATCCGATCCTGATGCTGCTGCCGAACGACGCGACGCCGGCGATGATCGCGGCGGCCCGGCAGGAATTCGGCCTCGACCTGCCGCTGCCCGTCCAGTACGGCATCTGGCTGCAGAAGGCGCTGATGGGCGATTTCGGCAATTCCTATCGCTGGGAGATGCCGGCGGTGACCCTGATCCTGGATCGGCTGCCGGCCACGGTGCAGCTTGCCGCCTGTGGGCTGCTGTTCAGCGTGGCGCTGGCGGTGCCGATCGGCGTGCTCTCGGCGGTGCATCGCGGCGGCTGGATCGACCGGATCGGCCGGGTCTTCGCCATGCTGGGACAGGCGATGCCGGCGTTCTGGGTGGGGCTGCTGCTGATCCTGGTATTCGCCATCGGGCTGAACTGGCTGCCCGCCTTCGGCCATGGCACGCCGGCCCATGTCATCCTGCCGGCGATCGCACTGGGCTGGTATCCGGTGGCGGCGCAGACGCGCATCGTCCGCTCGGCGATGCTCGATGTGCTGGACAGCGACCATATTCGCCTCAGCCGCGCCCTGGGCACGCCGGAGCGGCTGATCGTGTGGAAATACGCGCTGCGCAATGCCGCGATCCCGCTGCTGACCATGCTCGGCGTCTATTTCGCCGCCATGCTGGGCGGGGCCTTCGTGGTGGAGACGATCTTCGCCTGGCCCGGCGTGGGACGCACGGTGGTGGAGGCGGTGTTCAGCCGCGACTTCCCCGTGGTCCAGGCCGGCGTGCTGTTCACCTCGATCCTGTTCGTGCTCTCCAACCTGGTGGTGGACCTGTCCTATGGCCTGGTCGACCCGAGGATCCGCGATGTCCGCTAGCACGCATTCCGACGCCTTGCGCGCGGGGCTGGGCCGGCTGCGCGGGCTGCCGTGGCTGCCGCTGATCGTGCTGGGCGCGGTCGGGGTCTGTGCTGCGGGCGGCGAATGGATCATGCCGCACGAGCCGCACGGGCTGGACCTGGGCGCCGCGTTCAACCCGCCGCCGTGGCAGGAGGGCGGCTCCACGGATCACCTGCTCGGCGCGGACAATCTGGGCCGCGACATCCTGACCCGGATCATGGCAGGCTCGCGCGTCTCGGTGATCGTGGCGTTCTACGCCATCCTGTTCTCCGGCAGCATCGGCGCGCTGGCCGGCATGATCGCCGGCTATTTCGGCGGCCGGGTGGATGCGGTGCTGATGCGCCTGATCGAGATCCAGCAATCGGTGCCCTCGATCGCGCTCGCCCTGATCCTGGCCGCGGCGATGGAGCCCGGGCTGACCACCGTGGTGGTGGTGATCGTGCTGACCTACTGGGCCTGGTACGCGCGGATCATCCGCGGCGAGATCATGGCGCTGAAGAGCCGCGACTACATCGCCTTCGCGCGCGTCGCCGGCGTCTCCACCCCGGTGATCTTCGCCCGCCACCTGCTGCCGAACATCTTCAACACCCTGGTCGTGCTGGCGACATTGCAGGTGGGCCAGGTGATCCTGTTCGAGGCGTCGCTGTCGTTCCTCGGCCTGGGCATCCAGCAGCCCGACATCTCCTGGGGGCTGATGCTGTCGGATGCGCGGCAATACATCACCCACGCCTGGTGGGCGATCACCATGCCGGGCCTGGCGATCATGCTCACCTGCCTGTCGGCCAACGTGTTCGGCGACTGGCTGCGCGACCGGCTCGATCCGCAGCTGAGGCAGTTGTGATGCTGCTCGCCGTCGAGAACCTGCAAACCCATCTTCACCTCAAGCGCGGCGTGCTGCGCGCGGTGGACGGCGTCAGCCTGCATGTCGGCGAGGGCGAGACGCTGGGCCTGGTCGGCGAGAGCGGGTCGGGCAAGACGCTGACCGGGCTTTCGCTGCTGCGCCTGTTGCCGAAGGGCTCCGGGCGGATCGTCGGCGGCTCGGTGAAGCTGGACGGGCGCGAGCTGACGGCGCTGGACGAGCGCACGATGGCGCGCGAGATCCGCGGCCGGCGGATCGCGATGATCATGCAAGACCCGATGACCTCGCTGAACCCGGTCTTCCCGGTCGGCGACCAGGTGGCCAACCCGCTGCGCAGCCACGACATCGCCACGGGGGCGGCGTTGCGACAGCGGGTGGTCGAGGTGCTGCGCCAGGTGCGCATCCCCTCGCCGGAGGCGCGGCTGGGCGATTATCCGCACCAGTTCTCCGGCGGCCAGCGCCAGCGGGTCGTGGCCGCGATGGCGATCGGCTGCACGCCGCGGCTGCTGGTCGCGGACGAGCCGACCACGGCGCTGGACGTCACCATCCAGGTGCAGATCATCAACCTGCTGCGCAGCATCCAGGCCGAGACCGGCGCGGGCATCATCCTGATCACCCATGACCTCGGCGTGGCCGCCAGCCTGTGCCGGCGCATCGCGGTGATGTATGCCGGCCGGATCGTGGAGACCGGGCCGGTGCGGGCGATCTACCGGCGCGCGGCGCACCCCTATACGCAGGCGCTGCTGGCCGCGATCCCGCGCCTCGGCGCCCGCCGCCACCGCCTGGCCGCCATCCCCGGCCAGCCGCCCAGCCTGATCGACCCGCCGGAGGGCTGCCGCTTCGCCGCGCGCTGCCCCGCGCGCATGGAGCAATGCGCCGCGCCGCCGCCGACCATCGATCTCGGCGACGGCCAGAGTGCGGCCTGCTGGAAGCTCGCCTGATGCTTGAACTCGCCGGCGTCACCAAGCACTACAGGACGCGCCAGGGCATTGTCCGCGCGGTCGAGGGCGTGTCCTTCAGCGTCCCGCCGCAGCGCACCATGGCGCTGGTCGGCGAGTCCGGCTGCGGCAAGACCACGATCGCCAAGATGATCCTCCAGCTCGAACGCCCCACCGCCGGCGCCATCCGCTTCGAGGGCCAGGACATCGCCGCGATGGACCGCGCCCAGCTCAAGGCCTATCGCAGCCAGGTGATGGCGGTGTTCCAGGACCCCTATTCCTCGCTCAACCCGCGCCTGCGGGTCGGCCCGATCATCGCCGAGCCGATCCTGGCCCATGCGCGGCCGAGCCGGGCGGAGCTGGACCGGCGGGTGGGCGAGGTGCTCGATATCGTCGGCCTGCCGGCCAGCGCGGCGCGGCTCTATCCGCACGAGTTCTCCGGCGGGCAGCGCCAGCGCATCGCCATCGCCCGCGCCCTGGCGCTGCGGCCACGCCTGATGGTGCTGGACGAGCCGGTCTCCGCGCTGGACGTCTCGATCCGCGCGCAGGTGCTGAACCTGCTCCAGGACATCCAGGCCGAGTTCGGCCTCACCTATCTCATCATCGCCCATGATCTCGCGCTGGTGGAGCATTTCTCCTCGGAAGTCGCGGTGATCTATCTCGGCCGGGTGGCCGAGACCGGCCCGACCGAGGCGGTGTTCGCCCGCCCGCAGCACCCCTACACAAGGGCGCTGCTGGCCGCCGTACCGCTGCCCGATCCCGACCATGTGCTGAGCGAGGCCGCCGCCCAGGGCGAGATCGCCAGCGCGCTGAACCCGCCCGGGGGCTGCCGCTTC
>JBIPLY010000614.1:0-6171 GCA_044369385.1 Acetobacteraceae bacterium
GCAGTTATTCCTTGACTTAAAACTCTAAGGAAAAACTGCCTGTGGAGAACAAAAAACCTAGCTAAGTACCAGAATAAGAGAAACCTCAGTTATAAGTTTAATTAAAGTTTGGTACAGTAATTGTCAATTAACCCTTATACTGAAGTTTGAAAAACAACTGAAATTGTTGAACTTCCCAAATTGTTGAAGGAGATGCCAGATAAAAAGTATTGGATTGATAAGATAAGATTAGGGAGTAAACCCCAAGCAATGCTGAAATTTACTCAGAAATGCTTACAGAAACCCTTGCTACGAGATGAACTAAAGAAAGATCCTAAGCCAATAAAAAACTAGAATAGTTTTCTGTATGCTTAATCGTTAAGGAATATTCTATGCCCCGTATATTTGACAATATACAGTTACCTCTGCTACCTACCCTCCAAGACACTTTAAAACTTTCCTATCGGGCTGATTTTTGTGTTGGCTACTTTAATCTTAGAGGATGGCGAAAGATTGACGGACTGATTGAACAGTATTTAGGGGGTGAGGGAGCTTGCTGTCGTCTTCTTATCGGGATGCAAACTTTACCGAGCGATGAACTTCGCACAATCTTAACTCTTGGTAATCGTGATTATGGCATTGATAATAGTGCAATTATTCGGCTAAAAAAAAGGATAGCAGAGGAATTTCGTCAACAATTAACGATTGGTGCGCCGACTAATAATGATGAAAAAGGATTGCAGTGCCTTAGTAACCAATTGAAAAGTAAAAAACTCATTATCAAACTTTTTTTAAGTCACCCTCTACACGCTAAGTTATACCTGGTTCACCGACATGATCCTAACACGCCAAGTGTAGGATTTCTAGGAAGCAGCAACCTGACTTTACCAGGGCTTGCTAAACAAGGTGAACTCAATATTGATGTCTTAGATCATGATGCCTGTAACAAATTGCAAAGATGGTTTGATGATCGATGGAAAGAGTATGGTTGCGTAGATATTTCTAAAGAACTTGCTGAAATTATTGATGAAAGCTGGGCAAGAGAGCAGTTAATTCCTCCTTATCACATATACTTAAAGATTGCTTATCATCTCTCTCAAGAAGCATTAGCTGGAGTATCCGAATTTCGCATCCCTCGTGAATTTAGTGGATTGTTTGAATTTCAAAAAGCAGCCGTTCAATTAGCCGCGCGTCATGTAATTAGAAGGGGAGGGGTATTAGTTGGGGATGTTGTTGGTTTAGGAAAAACTTTAGTAGGAACTGCACTAGCTAAGATCTTACAAGAAGATTGTTTGCTAGAAACATTAATTATCTGTCCAAAAAACTTAGTAAAGATGTGGCAAGAATATGTAGATAACTATCGACTTTATGCAAAAATTATTCCAATTAGTAAAGTCCAATCTCAGCTATCCGAGTTGCGTCGTTATCGGATTGTTTTAATTGATGAAAGTCATAACTTAAGAAATCGAGGTGGGAAGCGATATAGAGCAATTCAGGAATATATTACAGCTAATGAAAGTAAATGTATCTTGTTATCAGCTACCCCTTACAATAAAACTTATTTAGATCTTTCTTCACAGCTACGATTATTTGTTCCAGAAGATCAGGATTTAGGAATTCGACCAGAAGCTTTTATCAATCAACTAGGGGGAGGAGCCAATGGAGAATTAAATTTTATTAGACAACATCAATGTTCTGTACGCTCTTTGGCTGCTTTTGAAAAAAGCGAACATCCCGATGATTGGCGAGACTTGATGAAACGCTACATGGTACGAAGAACTCGCAGTTTTATAAAAGAAAATTATGCTTTAACTGATGAAAAAGGGCGCAAATACCTAGAATTTTCAGATGGTAATCGTTCTTGTTTTCCAGACAGAATTCCTAAAACAGTTAAGTTTAATTTAGAAAGTTCTAGTTCAGATCCCTATGCCCGTCTCTACTCTGAAAAAGTTGTTGAAATAATTGGTAAACTGAACCTTCCGCGTTATGGCTTAAAAAACTATATTGCAGCTAAACCTAAACAGCCTCCCACTGAGGTAGAACAACGTCAATTAGACGCTCTTTCCCGTGCAGGACGGCGATTAAAGGGGTTCTCTCGTACAAATTTATTTAAGCGATTAGAAAGTAGCGGTATTGCCTTTATTCAATCGATTGAACGCCATATTTTACGGAATTTTATTTATTTATATGCCATTGATAATGAAAAAAACATCCCTATTGGAACACAAGACGCTGATTTACTAGACACTTGGAATAATGATGAAGATAGTGATTCTATAGCTGCAACATCATTAGATATTGAAGCTGAAGAAAGTGGCAATAATGCTGATATTGAGTTAGACGAAAAATTCTTAGATAATGAGAAAATTTTTCTTCAACAAGCCAAGTTTGTTTATGGAAGTTATGAAAATCAGTACAAAAATCGTTTTAAGTGGGTACGTTCCACCCTATTTAATATTAAGGAATTAAAGAAAGATTTATTAGAGGACGCTCAAGCTCTAATTAATATATTGCAAATGTGTGGAGAATGGCAACCTCAAAAAGATGAAAAATTAAATGCTTTAGTAAATTTATTAATCAAAATCTATCCCCAGGAAAAAGTATTAATTTTTACTCAATTTGCAGATACCGTTCACTATCTTTATGAAAACTTAAAAGCCAGAAATATTACCAAATTAGCTGAGGTTACAGGTCAAGATAAAGACCCAACTGAAAAAACAGGTCGATTTAGTCCTATTAGCAATTTGAAAAGCGGACAACTTGATGCTCATCAAGAACTGCGTGTTTTAATTGCTACCGATGTTTTAAGTGAAGGTCATAACTTACAAGATTGCGCTATTATCGTTAATTATGATTTACCTTGGGCAATTATTCGCTTAATTCAACGGGCAGGGCGGGTAGATAGAATTGGTCAAAAAGCAGAGAAAATTCTATGTTATTCCTTCTTACCAGCCGAGGGTGTAGAGGAGATTATTAACCTACGTCAGCGACTTTCTAATCGACTTCGAGAAAATGCTGAAGTGGTGGGAACTGATGAACTATTTTTTGAGGATAGTGATGCTCAGGTATTTCTTGACCTCTACAATGAAAAAAGTGGGATTTTAGATGGAGAAGAAGATACCGAAGTCGATTTAACTTCAGAAGCTTTTCAAGTTTGGAAAAAGGCGACAGAAGGCAACCCTGGTTTGAAAAAAATCATTGAGGAAATGCCTAATGTTGTCTATTCTAGTCGCGCTCATACACCTCAACCTGTGCAACCAGAAGGGGTGCTATTGTACATGAAAACAACGGAAGGAAATGATTCATTAGTTTGGGTAGACCGTGAAGGCAATAGTGTTACTCAATCACAACTAGCTATTCTACGGACGGCTACTTGTGCAGAAACAACCCCGGCGATTCCCAGAGATGAACAGCATCATGAATTGGTTAAAAAAGGTGCTGAACTTATTGCAGAAGATGAAGAAAATGCTGGGGGGCAATTAGGCCGACCCTCTGGGGCAAGGTTTCGCACTTATGAACGGCTCAAAAGTTACGCCCAAGAAATGAAGGGGACGCTTTTTGTAACTGAGGAATTGCTCAAAGCAATTGATGAAATTTACCGTTATCCCTTAAGACAATCGGCAACTGATACGTTAAATCGTCAATTAAAAAGCGGTATTAGCAATCAACAGTTAGCTGAATTAGTAGTTGCTTTGCGAATGGATGACCGATTGTGCATCGTAAGTGAAGAATCTGAAAAACGAGAACCTCAAATTATTTGCTCTCTGGGATTATTTAAACCAAGGTAAAATTTATAAGCTTTCACAAACCCGCTAATATTTACCCTCTTAAACTTTAACTTCCCCCTAAATTACTATGACTTTTGATTTCCACTCTACCCGTGACCTCCTACATGAGTTTAACTTTAGCGATATTTTCGTCCGTCAGTTAGGTTGGTCTTTTCCACCTACTAATAGAATTGCACCGATAGAAGTTAAGAGCGAGATTTATTATTACAAGATGATAGCTGAACTATCAGGAGTGGTTGTCTTTGAAATTACATCCGATAAGGGTCAGATTCCTGATGCAAAAACCAGGAGAGATATTCACGAAGAAATATCAAAACTCAATCTGGAAAACTTGCTGATTTTTTTAGACAAGGAACGCACTCAGAGTCTTTGGTACTGGGTGAAACGAGATGGAACTAAGCGTTATATCCGCGAACATTTATATGTCAAGGGACAGCCGGGAGATTTATTTTTAGGTAAATTAGCGTCTTTAGTTGTTGATTTATCGGAACTAGAAGACGGACTGCTTTCGGTTGTGGAAGTCGCCCGACGTTTACAGGCTGGGCTTGATGTTGAGCGCATTACTAAAAAGTTTTTTAAAGAATTTCAAAATCAACTTGAAGCTTTTATTCCACTGATTGAAGGGATTGATAAAGAAGCTGATAAACGTTGGTATGCTTCGGTAATTTTTAACCGATTGATGTTTATTTACTTTTTGCAATATAAAGGTTTTTTGGATAATGAAAACCATCGGTATCTTCAAAGTAAGCTAGAGGAAAGTCAGCAACGAGAAACTGACTGTTATTATCAGGAATTTCTGCAAACGCTTTTCTTTGAAGGGTTTGCTCAACCTGAATCACAAAGGAAAAAAGAAGTAAAGGCTTTAATTGGAAATATTAAGTATCTGAATGGTGGCTTGTTCCTAAAGCACAAAATTGAGCAATCTTATAATAATATTTTTATCCCTGACAGTGCTTTTGAGAGTATTTTAAATTTATTTGGTCGCTATTCTTGGCAGTTAGATGACACGCCAGGGGGTCAAGATGATGAAATTAATCCAGGTGTGTTAGGTTATATTTTTGAAAAGTATATCAACCAAAAAGCTTTTGGTGCTTACTATACCCGTCCTGAGATTACCGAATATTTGTGTGAGCGGACTATCAACGCCTTAATTCTTGATCTCATAAATACTGCTGTCAAACCGCGTCAGTTTGAAAGTATCAGTGAATTACTGATTAAACTGGATGCTAATATCTGTAATCGGTTAATTTTTGATATTCTACCAAAGTTATCGTTGTTAGACCCAGCCTGCGGTTCTGGTGCGTTTTTAGTTGCTGCTTTGAAGACGTTAATTAATATTTATTCGGCTGTAATTGGCAGAATTGAGTTTCTCAATAATCGTAAATTAAAGGATTGGTTGGAAAAGGAAAGAAGTTCTCATCCTTCCCTGAGTTATTTTATTAGAAAACGGATTATTACGGATAACCTCTATGGTGTAGATATCATGGAGGAAGCAACAGAAATTGCTAAACTCCGGCTTTTCTTAGCTTTAGTTTCTTCTGCTCAAGAGGTTGATGATTTAGAACCTCTACCTAATGTTGATTTTAATATTATGGCCGGGAATTCACTCATTGGTTTAATTCGGGTAGATGAAGATAGTTTTGACAGTAAGGGTAATGAAAATATATTACAGCGTTTAGCAGCGCAGGATTATCAAACCATTCTAGCTGATAAGAATAAAAGTATTGAGTTGTATAAAAAACACGCCTTTTTGCCGGGAGAAAATCACGAATTAAGTCAGGAAGTACGTCTGTTACAGTTGCGGAATCATATTGAAAAGCTAAATCAGGAGTCTCAGGAAAAGTTAAATCTTTTATTGTTTGATGAGTTTAGCAAATTAGGAATTAAATATGAACAGGCACAATTAAGCGGAAAACCTAAAAAACGCTTGTTAACAGTGGCAGATATGGCGGTATTAGAACCTTTTCACTGGGGTTATCACTTTGATGAAATAATAGGGCAGCGTGGTGGTTTTGATGCCATTATTACAAATCCACCTTGGGAGATTTTTAAGCCTAATGCTAAAGAATTTTTTGCCGAGTATAGCGATTTAGTGACTAAAAAGAAAATGGATATTAAAGATTTTGAAAAAGAGCAAAAAAATCTTTTACAAGATCCAGAAATTGCTGCTGCTTGGTTAGAATACCAAAGTCAATATCCTTATCTTAGTGCTTATTTCCGCTCTGCAAAACAGTACGAGAATCAAATTTCTATTGTTAGTGGTAAAAAAGCTGGTACTGATATTAATTTATATAAGTTATTTTTAGAACAATGCTTTAATTTATTAAGAACCAAGGGGAAATGCGGTATTGTAATTCCCAGTGGTATTTATACGGATTTAGGCACTAAACAACTGCGAGAAATG
>JBIPLY010000248.1:0-6152 GCA_044369385.1 Acetobacteraceae bacterium
GGCGAGGTCGGCTGCCAGTCGCCCTGGACCGACCATGAGAAACAGGTGATGGAAGCCGCCATCATCGCCCAGCAGCACACCGGGGCGGCGATCAACGTCCATCCCGGCCGCCACCCGGACCAGCCGCAGGAGGTGGCGGAGTTCCTGCGCGCCCGCGGCGTCGATCTCGGCCGCGTGGTGATCAGCCATATCGACCGCACCATCTTCGACCATGACCGGCTGCTGCGCCTGGCCGATACCGGGGTGATCGTGGAGTTCGACCTGTTCGGGCAGGAGACGACCTATTACGGCATCTCCGATGTCGACATGCCGAATGACGGAATGCGGCTGAAGCTGATCCGGCTGCTGATCGACCATGGCCATCTGGAGCGCATCGTGATCAGCCACGACATCTGCTACTGCACCCGCCTGACCCGGCTGGGCGGGCACGGCTACACCCACATTTTCAACAACATCCTGCCGCTGATGCGCGAACGCGGCTTCTCGCAGGCCGAGATCGACCAGATCATGATCCACACCCCGGCGCGCGTGCTGACCTTCACCTAGAGGAATCCCTCCATGAGCCTGAAACTCTACGGCGTGCTGCGCTCGCGCGTCACGCGCCCGGTCTGGGCGGCCAAGGAACTCGGCCTGGCCTATGAGCTGGTGCCGGTGATCCAGTCGTACCGCCTTCCCGACCACACCGCCCCGGGCGCGCCGCTGAACACCGCCAGCCCGGAGTTCCTCGCCGTCAACCCGGCCGGCCAGGTGCCGACGATGGACGATGACGGCTTCGTGCTGCACGAAAGCCTGGCGATCGCGCTCTATCTGGCGCGCAAGGCCGGCGGGCCGCTGGCGCCGCGCGACGCGCGCGAGGATGCGGCGATGGTGCAATGGGCGCTGTGGGCCGGCACCTCGGCGGAGCCGAAGACGATCCAGATCCTCTACAATGCTGGCCCCGCCGGCGATGCGGCGCTGCGCCAGGCCTCGATCGACGGGTTGGCCCGGCCTTTCGGCGCGCTGGAGGCGGCGCTGAAGGCCGGCGGCGGGCATCTGGTGGGCGGGCGCTTTACCGTCGCCGACATCATCGTGGCCGAAGTGGTCCGCTATGCCCAGGCGGCGCCGGCGCTGATCGACGCCTATCCCGGCATCAAGGCCTGGCTGGCCGCCTGCCAGTCGCGCCCGGCGTTCAAGGAAATGATGGCCGAGCGGGACCGCGAACCGGCCTGAAATCCGGATTGTTGGGTCCGTCAGGTCTCGAGCCGGCGCACCGCGCTTGATCTCGCGTGGCCGGCGCATCCGCGGCGCGCGCCCGAAGCCCGACGCGGTTTGCCGGCAGCCCCCCGGCAGCCGGTCCGCGGTGCAGATTGCCGTTGTGCCGGGCAGGCATCGGTATAGATTCGCGTCATCAGCGGTGGAGGCGGAGGCGTGTCTGTGGATGCCCGGCAGCGCGCCGCTTTCGCCGCCCAAGCGATTGGAGGCATTTCATGATCCGCCAGGCCGTGATCGGCGCGGCTGCGGTGGTAGCCGTTCTCGGCGGCTATTTCGGCGCGCAGTATTCGTTTACGGCCTGGTCCGACCTGCAGCGCCTTGCCGGTGAGGTCGAGGCGTTGCGCCGGTCGCCGCCCGCCCCCGTGGCGCCGCCGCCCTTGGCACCGGCGGCCGGGATGGCGGTGGAGACGGCGATGCGGCAACTGGAAACCCGGCTGCGCGAGGCCGATGAGCGTTTCGCCGCCTTGCGCTCGCTGTTGGCGGCCGCGGATGCGCGCGACGCGGGGATCGAGGCGGCCATCCGCGGCGTGACCGAACGCCTGGCGCTGGTGGAGCGGGCGGTCGCGGAACGCCTGCCGCCGCTGGAGCGCGCGATCGCCGAGCGGCTGCCGGCGCTGGAGCGGTCGGTCGGTGAACGGCTGGCGGCCCTGGACCGGCAGATGTCGGAGCGGATCGCGGCGCTGGAGCGGCGGCCGTCCGGCGGCGGTGCGGAGTTGCAGCGGCTGGCGGCGCAACTGGCCGCGCTGCGTGACGAAATCGATGCGATCAACGATCGCCTGGCGTTGGAGCAACGGCGATGATCATGGCCCGATGGCTGTCCCGCGCCTGGCGTCGGCCGATCCGCGCCGCCGCGATGGCGCTGTTCGCGTTGGCATTGATCTGCGGGAGCGCAAGGGCGAACGGAACGCTCGACGGTGCCTGGGTGGTCAAGCTCGACCTGAACCAGTCCAGCTTGTTCTATCGCGCGCAGGCCAATCTCGGCCTGGTCTTGATGACCGAGGTCTGGGTGGTCGAAGGGCAACATGTCCGTGCCTTTGGCCGCAATCTGGTGTTTCGGATCACCGGACGGACCAATGGCGGGCGCGAACTGACCGCGGTCGATGAGTGGACGCTCGGCATCGACCTGGAACCGAAGACGTTGCAGAACCGCCCGGCCCTGGCCAGCAGCGTGACCATGCAGCGCGACGCGCAGGGCCGGGTGACGATCACCGAATCGGTGAGCCAGGACAAGCGGGTGTTCACCGGCCACCAGGTCGCCGCCGGCGCAGCGGCCGCGCCCACGGCCTGCCCGGACAATGCGGCGCCATTGGCGGGCTTGCAGCAGCAGTTGACCGCCGCCCAGCGCGAGCGCGACCAATGCCGCACCGAACAGGCCCGCGCCGTGCCGCGCCCGCCAACCCCATCGCCGCCGGTTCCGACACCGATACCGGCACCCGCACCCGCACCCGCACCTGTGCAAGCGCCCGCGCCCGACTGCCCGGCCATGGCCGGCGGCGGCAGCGCGATCCAGATCACCGGCGCCACCGCGGCCGGGCCAGGGCGGGTTGCCGTGGTGATGCAGCGCGACGATACCGCGGTGACGCTGCGCGGGCGCTCCGGCTTCCTGCGCGACCTGAGCCGTGCCGCCGTCGGTGCGCGCGGCGCGGCGCTGGGCGCGTGCGGGGAGTTCCAGTTGACCCTGCGCCCGGATCCCGCCACCCAATCTGTCGTGCTCACCACTGAAACCCAGGATGGCCGGCGCGGCAGCCTGACCATCGAGCTCCGCCGCGCGCCATAGGCCGGTGGCGGCTATCCCCGCGCCAGCACCCGGCGCGGGGACAACAGGAAGGGCGGCAGATAGGCCGGGATGTTGCTGAACGGCAGCACCTCCGGCCGCAGCCGGATGCCCAGCACCTCGGCCATGAACGCCCGCCGCCGGGTGATGCGACGCCAGGCCGCCGGATACTTCGCGGCGAACGCGGCGCGCAGCGCATCGTCGGCGAGCGCGATGCCGTCCTCGATGTTGGTGGTGAACCAGGGCGAGTGCGTCGCCGGGATCACATCCACCTGGATCGCCTGGCCGGAGCGCAGCGCGATCGGGCTGCCGGCGAAGACCGGGGAGTGCAGCCATTCGTCCAGCCCCAGCAGATGGCCGGGGTTGAGGCCCACGCCGAAGAACGGGTCGCCGAGATGGCGCGCGATGATGGCGTGCAGTTCCCCGCCGGTCACCCCGATGCCGACCGCTTCGTACCATTCCGCGACCGCCGCGAAATAGGGCGCGGCGAGCTTCTCCACGTAGTCGCCCACCCCCGCCGGCAGGCCCGCGGCATCGCGCACCAGGAAGCCGGCGCGCGCCGACAGCCCGCCTTGCAGCCCGCAGGCCATGGTGAACGGATCGCCCGCGGCCAGCACCCGCGCGGACGGGCTGGGCAGGCCGCGTGAGGCGCGATCGCCGGCGGACAGCATCAGATGGGCGGAGAACGGGATGCCCGGCAGCGCCATCAGCCGCGCCGCCTGGTGCTCCGTCATGCCGGGCTGCACGCCGAACAGCACGCGGCGCAGGCCCTGGGAGGCGTGGCTGGCAGCGAACTCGAAGACCGCGAGCTGGTCGACATCGTTGGTGGTGCGCAGCCCGTCGGCCGGATTGATGAACAGGTCGGTGGCATTCACCACCTGGCCCGTCGCGCCGGCCGCATCGCGCGCCGCGCGGGCGATGAACTCCGGCAGGTCGAGCCAGGTCGCATCCGATCCGGGATCGCCGCTGGAAAAGCTCTTCCAGCCGACCGCCCCCACGCGCATGCCGCCCTTCAGCCCGGCATCGCCCAGCAGGCGCACCAGCGGCTTCTGACGGTCGCGCGGCTGGCCGGGCAGGGAGAAGCTCTGGCACAGCACGCGCTCGAAGCTGCCCAGCGCCAGCTCGGCATAGCTCCAGCCCTCGTTGCCGACCAGCAGGCTGGCGGGCTGGCGCGGCCAGGCGGCGGTGGGCGCCACCAGCAGCGCCTCCTCGAAGCGCGGGTCGTAGCCGGTGAGCCAGGCCATGCTGGCGCTGTGCTCGCGGTCGCCATAGACCACCAGGGCATCCAACCCCGCCGCCTTGGCCCGCGCCAGGGCCGCTTGCATGCGCGTGGCGTAGGTGCTGGCCGGGACTTCCGGCAGGTCCACGGGTTCGCCGAAGATGGGGAGGTCGGCTTCGATCAGGCGGACGGATGGCATCGGTACGATCCTAAGAAAGGAAGCAGTTCTTTTCTGTCATAAAGAAGACTCTCACCGCGGCGACAGGCTCAGCCCCTCCGGGCTCCAGTCCCGGGCGGTGGCCAGCTGCGGGACGAATGTCGGGTCGGCGGTGAGGGCGATCAGGCTGTCGTACATCACGGTGGTGACGACGCGGTTGGTGTAGCTGCCGTCATGGGCGGGATCGAGCGGCGCGGGATCGCATTCCAGGGCCACCCGCAGCGGTTGTGCCGCAACGGGGGCGGCGAGGGCCAGGCCGAGGGCCGCCAGCCACAGGGCGATGCGCATTGCTGATCTCCTGGTCTTGCGATGCAGCATGCCGCGCGCCAGGCGCGGATGGCAACTCAGTCCCGGGCCACCCGTGCCGAAAGCCCCACCAGCAGCGCCAGTGCGGCCAGTGCCGCAAAGGCGAGCGGCAGGCTGGTCGCCGCGGCCACCCAGCCCACCGCCACCGGGCCGGCCAGCAGCCCGGCATAGCCCGGGGTGGCGGCCGCGGCGATGGCAGCGCCCGGCGACATGCCCGGCGTGCGCCCGGCCGCGCTGAACAGCACGGGCACCATGTTCGCCACCCCCAGCCCCACCAGCAGGCAGCCGGCCAGGAACACCGGCAGGGCAGGGGAGCCGGCCGCCAGCGCGAAGCCGGCGCCGGCCAGCGCGCCGCCGGCCGCCAGCACCCGCACCGGGCCGAAGCGGCGGACCATGGCATCGCCGGTCAGCCGCCCGACCGTCATCGCCACGGACAGCGCTGCGAACCCCAGCCCGGCGCGGCTGGCCGGCTCGTGCAGCACGAAGCGGATGAACACGCCGGACCAGTCCAGGATCGTGCCCTCCAGCAGGAAGGCGGCGAAGCACAGCCCGCCGATCGCCGCCAGCCGGCCACGCGGCAGGATCAGGCGCGGCGGCTCGGCGTCCTCCGCGCGGGGCAGCATGCTGCCGGCGCGCAGCACCAGCGCCAGCGCGCAGGCCCCGCCCAGCAGCCCGGCGCACCAGGCCGGCGCCACGCCGGCGGCGAGCAGGCCGGTCATCGCCAGACTGCCGGCCAGCCCGCCCGCCGAATAGGCGCCGTGGAAGCCGCTCATCAGCGTGCGGCCGGTCGCCGCCTCCACCGCCGCGGCCTGGACGTTCATGGCGATGTCGACGGCGGCCGTGCAGGCGCCGAGCAGCACCAGTGCCGCGGCCAGCCACAGCGGCGAGGGGGCCAGCGCCAGGCAGGGCAACAGGGCGCAGAACGCCAGCCCGGCGGCCAGCATCACCGCCCGCGGGCCGCGCGCCTGCACCAGCGGGCCGGAAATCGGCAGCGCCACCAGCCCGCCAATGCCCAGGCCCAGCAGCAGCGTGCCCAGCGCGCCGTCGTCCAGCCCCAGCCGCGCCTTGGCCTCCGGCACCAACGGCGCCCAGACGGCAATGCCGACGCCGATCATCAGAAAGGCGACGCGGGTGGTCCAGGCGACGGCCGGCGCCGCCGGGTCCGACGAAAAAGGCCCGCCTTGCGGCGGGCCTTTCGCAGTGGTGGTCACGCCGGCGAAAAGCTAGGCCATCGCCTTCTGCAGGTTCTCGTCGAGCTTGGCCAGGAAGGCCTGGGTGGTCATCCAGGGCTGGTCACGGCCGATCAGCACGGCGAGGTCCTTGGTCATGTGCCCGGCCTCGACCGTCTCGATGCAGACCCGCTCCAGCGTGTCGGCAAACGCGGT
>JBIPLY010000249.1:0-6132 GCA_044369385.1 Acetobacteraceae bacterium
ATCGGGCGGCACGCCGAGCTGGTCCAGCATCGCCGCGGTCTTTTCCGGCATGACCGGCTGCAGCAGGGTGGCCACGGTGCGGATCACGTCGGCCAGCACGCGCAGCACATGGGCCATGCGCTCCGGATCGATCTTGCGCAGCGCCCAGGGCGCCTGGCGGTCGATATAGGCGTTGGCGGCGCGGATCACCCGCCAGATTTCTTCCAGGGCCTCGCCGAATGCCTGGCGGTCCATCTGGGCGCGCACCGCCGCCGTCAGCGCCTCGGCCATGCCCAGCATCTCGGCGTCCTCGGGCGTGCGCGGGCCCGGCGCGGGAAGCTGGGCGTCGCAGTTGCGCGCGATCAGCGACAGGCTGCGCTGCGCCAGGTTGCCGAGGTCGTTGGCCAGCTCGACATTCAGCCGGGAAATCAGCGCCTTGCGGCTGAACGTGCCATCGTTGCCGAAGGGCACCTCGCGCAGCAGGAAATAGCGCAGGGAATCGAGGCCGTAGGTTTCCGCCAGCTCCTGCGGGTCGAGCACGTTGCCGAGCGACTTGCTCATCTTCTCGCCGCCGACGGTCCACCAGCCATGGGCGAAGATGCGCTTCGGCGGGGCGATACCGGCGGCCATCAGCAGCGCCGGCCAGAAGACGGCGTGGAAGCGCAGGATGTCCTTGCCGACCATGTGCACGTCGGCGGGCCAGAAGCCCCAGCGCGGGTCGCTTTCGTCGGGGAAGCCGGCGGCGGTAATGTAGTTGGTCAGCGCGTCGACCCACACATACATCACATGGGCGGGGTCGCCGGGCACCGGGATGCCCCATTTGAAGCTGGTGCGGCTGACCGACAGGTCGCGCAGGCCGGACTTCACGAAGCTGGTCACCTCGTTGCGGCGCGAATTCGGGGCGATGAAGTCGGGGTTCGCGTCGTAGAACGCCAGCAGCCGGTCTTGCCAGGCCGACAGGCGGAAGAAATAGCTCGGCTCCACCACCCATTCCACCGGCGCGCCAGAGGGCGCCACCTTGGTGCCGTCCGGGCGGGTGGTCAGCTCGTCCTCGTCGTAGAAGGCCTCGTCGCGCACCGCGTACCAGCCTTCGTAGCCGCCCAGGTAGATTTCGCCGCGATCCACCAGCCGCTTCCACAGCTCGGCGCAGGCGGCCTTGTGGCGCGCCTCCGTGGTGCGGATGAAATCGTCGTTGGAGATGCCGATGCGCTGCGTCATGGCGCGGAACATGCCCGACGTGCCGTCGGTGAATTCCTGCGGGGTCTGCCCGGCGGCGGCAGCGGCCTGCTCCACCTTCTGGCCGTGCTCGTCCGTGCCGGTCAGGAAGAACACGTCGAAGCCGTCCAGCCGCTTGAAGCGCGCCATCACGTCGCAGGCGATGGTGGTGTAGGCGTGGCCGACATGGGGCGCGCCGTTGACGTAGTAGATCGGGGTGGTGATGTAGTATTTTGGTTTCATGACACTTTCGTAGCACCCGTGGCGATCATGGCCAAACTGCTGACCACCGCCTGGCGCTTGTCCAGATAGGCCCCCTCGGTCTCGTCGCGAAGGCGCTTCAGCGCGTGCCACACGTCGACCCACGCGGCAAGGGGGCGCGCGCCCAGCATCGCCACCTGGTCGGGGTCGGCGCGGCCGCGGGCGGCATCGCGCACGGCGCCGGCGATGCCGGCCGCGAGCAGGTCCATGAAGGTGGCAAAGGCATCCTCGTCGCGGCCCAGCGCATCGGCCACCGCATGGGCGCGGGTCATGTCGAGTTTTTCCAGGTTCGCCAGCACCTGGTCGACCAGCGCCGCCTGCCCCACCCCGCCGCCGGCGGCGAGCGCCAGGGCGCGGCCGATCGAGCCCTCGGCGATCCCGGCAAGCCGAGCTGCGTCATCCTCGGCCAGCTCGGGCGCGTATTGCCCCAGGAGCTCGCGCACCACCGCCTCCTCCAGCCCGCCCAGCGCCAGGCGCCGGCAACGGCTGCGGATCGTCGGCATCAGCCGCCCGGCCGCCGAGCACACCAGCAGCAGGATGGCGCGCGGCGGCGGCTCCTCCAGCACCTTCAGCAGGGCGTTGGCGGCGTTTCGGTTCATGTCCTCGGCGCCGTCCAGCACCACCACCCGCCAGCCGCCCTCCGCCGGGGTCAGGCGCAGGAAGTCGGCCACCCGGCGGACATCGTCGACCACGATCTCCGCGCGCAGCTTGCCGCGGTCGTTCAGGGTGCGTTCCACCGTCAGCAGGTCGGCATGGCTGGCGGCGGCCACCCGGCGGAAGGTGGGGTGGGTCTCCGGCAGGGCCAGATCCGGGCCGATGGTGCCGCCGGCGAGCAGGCGGCGGGCGAAGCGGAAGGCCAGCGTCGCCTTGCCGATGCCCTCCGGCCCGGTGATCAGCCAGGCATGGTGCAGCCGCCCGGCGCGGATCGCCTCGGCCATCATCGCTTCGGTCGCGGCATGGCCGAGCAGCAGCGGATTGGCGCGGGGGGCTGGCGTGCTCACATCACCAGCCGCCCACGCACCGCCGCCAGCACCGCCTCGGCGACGGCATCCTCGTCCGGCTCGCCATCCAGCACCACGCAGCGCGCCGGCTCGGCGGCGGCCACCGCCAGGAAGCCTTCGCGGATGGTGGCGAAGAAGCCGGCCCCCAGCCGTTCGTATCGGTCCGCCGCGGTCCCGCGTCGCGCCAGCCGGGCCAGCGTCGTTTCCACCGCGACATCCAGCACCAGCGTCAGGTCCGGCCGCAGCCCCAGCATCCCGGTGAGTGTCGCGATCGCCGCCCGATCGGCGCCCTGCCCCCAGCCCTGGTAGACCATGGTGGAATCGGCGAAGCGGTCGCACACCACCCAGATGCCGGCGTCCAGCGCCGGGCGGATGGTGCGCTCCACATGCTCGGCGCGGGCGGCGAAATGCAGCAGTGTCTCGGCCGGCGCCGACCAGTCGATGCTGCCGCCCAGCAGCAGGCCGCGCAGATGCTCCGCCCCCGGCGCGCCGCCGGGTTCGCGCGTCAGCAGCACTGGCAGGCCCAGCGCCGACAGCGCCTCCGCCAGGCGGCGCGCCTGGGTCGACTTGCCGCCGCCCTCGCCGCCCTCCAGCGTGATGAACTTTCCGCTCATCCGCCGCCCAGAAAGCGCGTCACCACCGCCAGCGCGCGGCCCGGCAGGCCGAGGCGCGCCACATCGGCGCCGGCCAGCAGCGGCACTTCCAGCTCCGGCACCCCGGCCCCGCTGACCTTCAGCGTGCCCAGCCTTGTCCCGCGCTGCACCGGGGCCGGCACCGGCGCGTCATAGGTCAGCGTCACCTTCGCCCGGTTGCGCCAGCCGCGCGGCATGGTCACCACAAGGTCGCGCCCGCCCACCAGCGGCACCGTCGGGCTCTCGCCGAGGTGCACCGGGGCGTGCTCCACCACATCGGCGGCGGTGAACAGGGTGGCGTTCTCGAACTCGCGGAACGACCATTCCAGCAGCCGCTCGCTCTCCTCGGCGCGCGCGCGCATGGTGTCCAGCCCGTTGACCAGCACGATCACCCGCCGTCCGTTGCGCTCGGCACTGGCGATCAGCCCGTAGCCGGCCTCTTCGGTGTGGCCGGTCTTGAGCCCGTCGGCCAGGTTCTTCTGCACCAGCGGATTGCGGTTCGGCTGATCTATGCCGTTGTATTTGAAATTCTTCTCGGCGTCGTAGTGGTAATACTCCGGGAAATCGCGGATCAGCCGCCGTGCCAGCAGGGTCAGCTCGCGCGGCGTGGTGCGATGCTCCGGATGCGGCCAGCCGGTGGAGTTGCGGAACACGGTGCGCTCCATCCCCAGGTCGCGCGCCTTCTGCGTCATCAGCTCGGCGAACTGCTCCTCCGAGCCCGCGATGCCCTCGGCCAGCACGATGCAGGCGTCGTTGCCGGATTGCACGATCACGCCGCGGATGAGGTCCTCGATCTTCACCGAGGTGCCGACCTGCACGAACATCTTGCTGCCGCCCATGCGCCAGGCGCGCTCGCTGACCGGCAGTTCCTGGTCCAGCTTCAGGCGGCCGGCGCGCAGCAGCTCGTAGACGATATAGGCGGTCATCAGCTTGGTCATCGACGACGGCACCATCAGCGCGTCGGCGTCCTTTTCCAGCAGCACGGCGCCGGTGACATGGTCGATGATGAAGGCGAACTTCGCCGCGGTGTCGAGCGGGCCGAGCGGCGTGGTCGCGGGCGCGCCGGCCGGCACCGGGGCCGGGCGGGCGCGCGCGGGCGGGCGTGGCGCGGCGGCCGCCGGCGGGCGCGGCGCCGGGCGGGCGGGCTGGGCGGGCTGGGCGGCCGCGGGGGCTGCCAGCACGGCGGCGGCCAGACCCAGGGTGAAGCGGCGGCGAACGGGCATGACGCCTCTCCTACTCGACGATGATCCGGCCGTCCGGGCAGCCGGCGCCCAGCACCTGGCGCAGGCGCGCCTCGGCCGCCGGCAGGCTGGGCAGCGGGCCGATGCGCACCACCACGGCGCGGTCGCGCGGGGCATTGTAGTCGGCCCGCATCTGCGCGCCATGGCGGGCCAGAGTGGCGCGCATCATGTCCGCGGCGCTGGTGCTGCCGAAGGCGCCGCATTCGATGGCCAGGACCCCGGGGCGCGGCGAGGCCTGGGTCACCTGCGGCGCCAGGCGCAAGGGAATCGCGGAGGGCGCCGCCGCGGCGGCCTGCGCCACGGCGATCGGCGCGGCGCCAACCCGGCCGCGCCCCTCGCTGGCGCCGCCGGGCGGGGCGAGCGATTCCGCCTGCACGCCGCCGCGGGGTGCGGCTTCCACCCGCACCGGGGCGGCGGGCGCCTGGCCCTGCGCTTCCTGGGCCAACTGGCGGCTTTCGCCCTCCAGCACCTGAAGCCGGACCCGGAAGGCCGAGGGATTGGCCGCGCCAAGCAGCGACGCCACCGTGCGCGTCACCCCCAGCAGCCGGGCCGGATCGGCCGGGCCGCGGTCGTTGATGCGCACCACCACCTGGCGTCCGTTCTCCAGGTTGGTCAGCCGCGCGATCGCCGGCAGTTGCAGGGTGCGGTGGCTGGCGGCGAGGTTGGCGGCATCGAAGCTTTCGCCGTTGCTGGTGGCCCCGCCCTTGCTCACCACGCTGGCGATGCCGGTGTCGGTGAGGGAGAAATCCTCGGCCGGGTAGCGCCATAGCCCGCCGACCTGATAGGGCGCGCCGACCACATACCGCCCTGCCCCGCCGCCCTGCAGGCCGCAGCCAGCCAGCGCCCCCAGCGCGCAGAGCAGCAGCAGCATCCTCATGCCCCCACCACCGCGCTGCCGATCAGCCCCACGGCCAGGGCATAGAAATCCGACGGGTTGTAGCGCCGGATCGCCTGGAAGTTCGGATGCAGCACCAGGAACGCCTCGCCGGCCACCCCGTCCGGGGCGACGACGGCAGCGTTGATGGTGGGTGCGACCCCGGTCGAACGAACGCCAAGCCGGGTCCATTCCGCGACCGTTCGGCGATTGTCGCGCCCGAGCTGCCCGGCCTCGATCCCCGCCGGCAGCCGCACCTGCTGCCCCCAGCCCAGCGGCGCCGTCCAGCCGGATTTCGCCAGGTAGTTGGCGATCGAGCCGACGATGTCGCCGGTCGAGTTCCACAAATCCCGGCGGCCGTCGCCGTCGAAGTCCACCGCCAGGCGCAGGAAACTGTCCGGCATGAACTGCGGCTGCCCCATGGCGCCGGCATAGCTGCCCAGCATGCGCTCGGCCGGGATGTCGCCGGCATCGATGATGCGCAGCGCATTCAGCAGCTGGGTGCGGAAGAACGCCGCGCGCCGCCCCTCCCAGGCCAGCGTGGACAGCGATTCGATCACGTTGAAGCCGCCGGTGAACTGGCCGTAATGCGATTCCAGGCCCCAGATGCCCATGATCGGGGCGGGATGCAGGCCGTAGCGCGTGCAGGCCGCGTCGATGATGGCGCGGTGGCGGGCGAAATGCTCGCGGCCGCGGGCGATGCGGGCGTCGGAGATCACCTTCTGGCGGTACTGCGCCCAGGTGAGGGTGAATTCTGGCTGGCGGCGGTCCAGCTCGATCACCCGCGCATTGGGCGTGCGGATGCCGCGGAAGGCGGTCTCCAGCGTGGCGGCGCGGATGCCGGCGGCGCGCGCCTCGGTCTTCACCGCCTCGATGAACGGGGGGAAGGTGCTGGCGGGCTGGCGGGTGCGCGGCATTTCCGGCGGCGG
>JBIPLY010000250.1:0-6102 GCA_044369385.1 Acetobacteraceae bacterium
CCCGCCTGCGCCAGCCCGGCGAGATCGTGCGCATCCGCCTGACCATCTTCGCCACCGCCAACCGCTTCCTGCCCGGCCACCGCATCCGGCTCGACATCTCCTCCAGCAACTTCCCCCGCTTCGACGTGAACCCCAACACCGGCGAACCCGAAGGTGCCGCCACAACCCGCCGCATCGCCCGCAACACCGTCTTCGTCGACGCCGCCCGCCCCAGCCGGGTGATCCTCCCCCTCCAGCCTGGCTAGACCAGCCGCAACCGCCGCACCAGCACCACCATCCCCGCCACCGACACCACCATCAGCCCCATCGCCGCCGGAAACCCCCAGCTCGCCTCCTCCACGAACGGCACCCGCGCCACATTCATCCCGAAAATCCCCGAGATCAGCGTCGGCGGCATCAGCAGCGCCGTGATCACCGACAGCAGCGCAAGCCGCTTGTTGGTCTGCGCCGCCTGGCGCGAGGCGATCTCGTCCTGCAGCGCATGCGCCCGGTGCTGCAGCGCGCCGATGTCCCCGGTCAGGCTTTCCAGCCGCTGCGCGACATAGCCGCACTCCTCCAGCGCGTCCTGCGTGAACCAGGCCGGCGGATGCACCACGATGCCGCGCAACACGGCGCCCAGCGGCGGCAACAGCCGCGCCAGCCGCGTCGCATCGCGGCGCACCAGGCCCAGCGCCTCGAACTCCGGCTCGTCACGGTCCAGCAGGGCGTCCTCCACGAAATCCAGCCGGTCGGACATGCGGCGCGCCAGCAGCGCCATCGAATCCGCCAGCCCGTCGATCACCGCATCGAACAGGTTCAGCACGCCGGGAAACCGCCGCCCGGCCAGCAGCGCCTCATGCAGCGCGCCCAGCGTGCGAACCTGCCGCCGCCGCGCGGTCACCAGGCGCTGCGGCTGCATGGCAAAGCGCCAGGTCGTCATCTTGCGCGGATCGGGCTCGGCGCCGTGGATGAAGTCCGGCGCCATGCCGGCGATCAGCCCGGGGGCGGCCATCAGCTGGATCATGTCGGCGGGATCCTGCAGCAGCTCCAGCCCATCCGCCGGCAGCCCCGGCAGATCGGCCAGCACCGACGTGCTGCGGATGTCGGTCATGTCGAAATGCAGCCACACCCACCCGTCTTCGGGTGGCGGCAGCAGGGCCGCGGCATCGTCCATGCGCGTCGCCCGGCCCTCGGCATCGAAGCAATAGGCCCAGACCAGGCACGGCAGCCGTCGCGTCGGGTCCGGACTGGCGGGAGAGGCAGGGGGCAGGGGCCCCGCGGCAGCCAACGGCATGGCATTCCTTCGCGCGAATCGTGCCCCACCGCCAACGATAGCCGAAGCCGCCGCCGCCTTCATGACATGCCGATGAAACCTGCGTCGCCGACAGGCGCCCGGCCGCCGCCCTGGCGCTTTGGTCATGGACGCAACTCGCCCGGCCGGACGATTCCATATGGTGGAGTACTGCGCTAGGCTGCCGCCATGACCGACATCCCCGCCATCGCCGCTGACCTCTGCGCCCGCGTCGGCCTGAACGACGCCGCCCCCCTCACCGTCACCGGCGCCGAACCGGTGCTGCCGTCCTCCTTCCGCGTCGACGCCGCCGCCGCCGCCAGCATCGGCGCCGCCGCCCTGGCCGCCGAAGCCATCTGGCGCGCCCGCACCAACACCGGGCAGACGGTCAGCATCGACCTGCGCCACGCCGCCGCCGAGTTCCGCAGCGAGCGCCACCTGCGCATCGGCGACGAACCGCCCAAGGACCCCTGGGACCCCATCGCCGGCGCCTATCCAACCCAGGACGGTTGGGTCCGCCTGCACACCAACTTCCCCCACCACCGCGACGGCATCCTCAAGCTGCTCAACTGCGGCAACTCCCGCGAAGACGTCGCCGCCGCCCTGCGCCGCTGGAAGGCCGAAGTTTTCGAAGCTGCCGCCTTCCAGGCCAATATGTGCGTCTCCGCCTATCGCAGCCTCGCCCAATGGGACGCCCATCCGCACGCCGCGGCCCTGGCCGGCCTGCCCCCCGTGCGCCTGGACCGCATCAACGCCGCCGCCCCCCGCCCCTTCGCCCCCAACCCCGCCCGCCCGCTCGCCGGCCTGCGCGTGCTCGATCTCACCCGCGTCATCGCCGGCCCCGTCGCCACCCGCACCCTGGCCGCCCACGGCGCCGACGTGCTCACCGTCGCCAGCCCGAGCGTGCCCAACCTGCCCAGCCTCATCGCCGATACCGGCCGCGGCAAGCGCGCCTGCGCCATCGACCTCGAAACCGAGGCGGGCAGGGCGGCCCTGCGCAGCCTGGTCGAGGGCGCCGACATCTTCGTGCAGTCCTACCGCCCCGGCGCGCTCGCCCGCCACGGCTTCGGCCCCGCCCAGGTCGCCGCCATGAACCCCGGCATCATCGTCGCCACCCTCTCGGCCTATGGCGAGGTCGGCCCCTGGGCCGGCAAGCGCGGCTTCGATTCCCTGGTGCAGACCAGCACCGGCCTCAACCACGCCGAAGCCGAAGCCGCCGGCACCGCCACGCCCAAACCCCTGCCGTGCCAGGCGCTCGACCACGCCTCCGGCTACCTCCTGGCCCTCGGCGCCATGGCCGCCCGCCTGCGCCAGTCCAGGGAGGGCGGCTCCTGGAAAGTCAGCGTCGCACTGGCCACCACCGGCACCTGGCTGCGCAGCCTCGGCCGCATCGACGGCCTGGCCACCCCAGACCCGGACCCGGCCAGCTTCGCCGACCTGCTGGAACCCAGCCGCTTCGGCGATCGCCCCACCACGGGAACCCGCCACGCCGCCACCCTGTCCGAAACCCCGCCCCACTGGTCGCGCGGCGCCTCGGAACTCGGGGCCGACACCCCCGCCTGGCTCGCGTAGGGCGGGTTTCAATCCGCCTTTTCCTGGGCGCGCGCACTCCGAAAAAAATCCTTGCGCTGCGTCTATGTTCGCGTTATGTTCTAACCATGACCGCCGCCGCGCCCTCCCTGAGCGAAAGCCTCGCCGCGCTGCGCGCCACCCTCGTGGCCGCTCCCGCCCCGGCCTGGCTGCCCAACACGGTGCACGCCCTGATTCTGGCGTGTTTCGTGCGCGTATTTGCGCGCCTGGAGAAGATGGTCGCCCTCTGGCAGGCCGGCCTCCTGCCGCCGCCGGCACGCCCGGCCCCGCGCCCGCCATCCCCCCGCGCCATCCCCAAGCCGCCCACGTTCTTCGCCCGCATCGCGGCGTTCTTCGCCGCCCCCCCCCGCCCCAGCCTATCCCGCCGCCCGCCGCGTCGCGCCGGCCCCGCGGACTCGCATCGACGCACCCGAAGGGTGCAGGCAAGAAAGCAAGCAAGCGGCCACAAAGACACAGAGACACAAAGAAGAAAGCGAAGCGAAGGCAGCACCCATGCAGCCGCCGCTCCCCGCCCTTGCCTTGTCTTCCTTCTTTGTGCCTTTGTGCCTTTCTGGCCGCTTGCTGTCTTGCTGCGGCACGCTCCCTCCACCCCCCGATTCAAAATCGAGCCCGCAGCCCCCGACACCTCTGCACGCCCTTATTGTTACGATATAGTAATTAATTCACCAACCCCAAGCGTGACATAGCCGCGCCGCTGCGCTAAGCGGATCGACCCGCGCTTGAACCCCTGACCACGGCCGCCCCATGACCTCGTCGAACGACATCCGCGCCACCTTCCTCGACTATTTCGCCCGCCACGGCCACACCGTGGTCGAGAGCTCGCCCCTGGTGCCGCGCAACGACCCCACCCTGATGTTCGCCAATTCCGGCATGGTCCAGTTCAAGAACGTCTTCACCGGCCAGGAAAAGCGCCCCTACACCCGCGCCACCACCTCGCAGAAATGCGTCCGCGCCGGCGGCAAGCACAACGACCTGGACAATGTCGGCTACACCGCCCGCCACCACACTTTCTTCGAGATGCTCGGCAACTTCTCCTTCGGCGACTACTTCAAGGACCAGGCCATCTTTCACGCCTGGACCCTGCTGACCAAGGATTTTTCCATCCCCGCCGAAAAGCTCCTGGTCACCGTCTATTCCGAAGACGAGGAAGCAGCCAGCCTCTGGAAGAAGATCGCCGGCCTGCCCGAAAGCCGCATCATCCGCATCCCCACCGACGACAATTTCTGGCGCATGGGGGAGACCGGCCCCTGCGGCCCGTGCTCGGAAATCTTCTACGACCACGGCGACAAGATCGCAGGCGGCCCGCCGGGCTCGCCCGATGAAGACGGCGACCGCTTCATCGAGATCTGGAACAACGTCTTCATGCAGTTCGAGGAGGGACCGCCGGGCACCCGCGTCCCCCTCCCGCGCCCCTCGATCGACACCGGCATGGGCCTGGAACGCTTCGCCGCCATCCTCCAGGGTAAGCACGACAACTACGACACCGACACCATGCGCGCCCTCATCCTGGCCAGCGCCGAAGCCACCAGCCAGGACCCCGACGGAAAATTCCGCTCAAGCCACCGCGTCGTCGCCGACCACCTGCGCGCAACCTCCTTCCTGATCGCCGAAGGCGTCATGCCCAGCAACGAGGGCAGGGGGTACGTCCTTCGCCGCATCATGCGCCGCGCCATGCGCCACGCCACGATGATGGGCGCGAAAGACCCCATCATGCACCGTCTGGTCCCCGCCCTGGTCCGCCAGATGGGCGGCGCCTACCCCGAGCTCGTCCGCGGCGAAACCCTCATCGCCGACACGCTGCGCCTGGAAGAAACCCGCTTCAAAGCCATGCTCGACCGCGGCCTCGGCCTCCTCGCCGAGGAAACCGCCATGATGGCACCCGGCGACAAGCTCTCCGGCGCCGTCGCCTTCAAGCTCTACGACACCTTCGGCTTCCCGCTGGACCTCACCCAGGATGCGCTCCGCGAACAGGGCCAGTCCGTCGACACCGACGGCTTCAACACCGCCATGGAAGAACAGCGCCGCCGGGCGCGGGCCGCCTGGGCCGGCAGCGGCGAAGCCGCCACCGAAACCGTCTGGTTCGACATCCGGGAAAAGCTCGGCGCCTCCGAGTTCCTCGGCTACACCACCGAGACCGCCGAGGGCACCATCGCCGGCCTGGTCGTCGCCGGCCACCCGGTGCCCAAAGCCGAAGCCGGCCAAGAGGTGGCGGTGATCCTCAACCAGACCCCGTTCTACGCCGAATCCGGCGGCCAGGTCGGCGACACCGGCACCATCACCGGCCCCGGCTTCGCCATCACCATCCACGACACCCAGAAGAAGGTTTCCGACGTTTTCGTCCATCTCGGCCGCGTGACCGAAGGGGTCGTGGACCTCGGCAAACCCGTGGTCGCAACCGTGGACCACAGCCGCCGCAGCGCCATCCGCGCCCACCACTCCGCCACCCACCTGCTGCACGAAGCCCTGCGCCGCCGCCTCGGCGACCACGTCGCCCAGAAGGGCAGCCTCAACGCGCCCGACCGCCTGCGCTTCGACATCAGCCAGCCCACCCCGATCACGCGGGACGACCTGACCATCGTCGAAGCCGAAGTGAACGCCCGCATCCGCGAAAACGCCGAAGTCACCACCCGCCTGATGACCCCGGACGCCGCGGTTGCCGAAGGAGCACGCGCCCTGTTCGGCGAAAAATACGGCGAGGAAGTCCGCGTCGTCGCCATGGGTGACGACAATGGCCGCGCCTATTCGATCGAACTCTGCGGCGGCACCCACGTCCGCCGCACCGGCGACATCGGCCTGCTGCGCATCCTCGCGGAATCAGCGGTCTCCGCCGGCGTCCGCCGCATCGAAGCCGTCGTCGGCGAAGCCGCCCTCGCCGCCATCGCCGAAAACGACCGCCGCCTGCTCGACATCGCAGCCCACCTGCGCGCCGCCCCCGCCGAAGCCGCCGAGCGCGTGGCCGCGCTGGTCGAGGACCGTCGCCGCCTGGAACGCCTGGTCCAGGACCTGCAAAAGAAACTCGCCACCGGCGCCACCACCACCGAAGCCGAGACCGTGAACGGCATCCCGCTCGCCGCCCGCAACCTCGGCGACATCCCCGCCCGCGACCTCAAGGGCATCGCGGAAGCCATCGCCAAGCAGATCGGCGACGGCATCGTCGCCCTGGTCTCCACCGCCGAGGGCAAGGCCAGCATTGTCGTCAGTGTCGCCCCCGCGCTCACCGCGCGCCACAGCGCCGTCGACCT
>JBIPLY010000251.1:0-6074 GCA_044369385.1 Acetobacteraceae bacterium
TCCTCCGCACCGCCAGATGACCGCCTACATCCTGCGGCGGTTGTTGTTGGTGATTCCGACGTTGTTGGGGATCATCACGATCAATTTCGTGGTGGTTCAGTTCGCGCCGGGGGGTCCGGTGGAGCAGATGATCTCCGACATCAAGGGCAAGAGTGGCGACGCCACGATGCGGATGACGGGGTCCGGGGCGGAGAGCATGGCAGCGGCGCCGACGGAGGGGTCGTATCGCGGGGCGCGGGGGCTGGATCCGGCGGTGGTGAAGGAGATCGAGCGGATGTTCGGTTTCGACAAGCCGCCGCATGAGCGCTTCGCCAAGATGCTGGGCGACTATCTGCGATTCGATTTCGGGCGCAGTTTTTTCCGTGACCAGACGGTGGTGGAGCTGATCCGGCAGAAGATGCCGGTGTCGATTTCGATCGGGTTGTGGTCGACGCTGCTGATCTACCTGGTGTCGATTCCGCTGGGGATTGCCAAGGCGGTGCGCCACGGCAGCCGGTTCGATGTGGCGAGTTCGGCGGTGGTGCTGGTGGGCTATGCGGTGCCGGGGTTTCTGTTTGCCATCCTGCTGGTGGTCATGTTTGCCGGGGGCAGTTTCCTGACATGGTTTCCGTTGCGCGGGTTGGCGTCGGCGGGCAGCGAGACCTGGAGCTGGGGCGCGCGGGCGATGGATTACCTGTGGCACATGGTGCTGCCGACGACCGCGCTGGTGATTGGCGGGTTTGCCGGGCTGACAATGCTGACCAAGAATTCGTTCCTGGAGGAGATCCGCAAGCAGTATGTGGTGACCGCGCGGGCCAAGGGGGCGAGCGAGCGGCGGGTGCTGTACCGGCATGTGTTCCGCAACGCGATGCTGCTGATCGTGGCCGGGTTTCCGGCGGCGTTCATCGGCATCCTGTTCTCATCGGCGTTGCTGGTGGAGATCGTGTTCTCGCTGGATGGGTTGGGGTTGCTGGGGTTCGAATCGGCGATCCGGCGGGATTATCCGGTGATGTTCGGGACGCTGTACATCTTCACCCTGCTGGGGCTGGTGATGCATATCGTGGGCGACGTGATGTACACGGTGGTGGACCCGCGGATCGACTTTGAGGCGCGCGGGTGACTTTGAGTCCGATCACGCGGCGGCGGCTGGCGGCGTTTCGGGCCAATCGGCGCGGGTTCTGGTCGCTGTGGCTGTTCCTGGTGCTGTTCGGGCTGAGCCTGTTCGCCGAGTTCATCGCCAATGATCGGCCGCTGTTGATCCGCTACGATGGGCGGTGGTTTGCGCCGGTGCTGGTCGAGTATGCGGAGGAGGAGTTTTCCGCCGATCTGCTGCCGACGGCGGCGGATTACTCCGATCCGACCTTGGTGGCGCTGATCGCCGAGAAGGGCTGGATGGTGTGGCCGCCGATTCCGCACAGCCATCGCAGCGTGGTCAAGAACCTGGGCCAGCCGGCGCCCTCGCCGCCCTCGGGCCGCAACCTGCTGGGCACGGACGACCAGGCGCGCGATGTGCTGGCGCGGGTGATCTATGGGTTTCGCATCTCGGTGCTGTTCGGCTTCACGCTGACGATCATCTCCTCGGCGGTGGGGATCGCGGCCGGGGCCATCCAGGGGTATCGCGGCGGGCTGACCGACCTGTTGTTCCAGCGCTTCATCGAGATCTGGGCGGGGATGCCGCAGCTTTACCTGCTGATCATCCTGGCCAGCATCATCACGCCGAGTTTCACCGTGCTGCTGGTGTTCCTGTTGCTGTTCAGCTGGATGAGCCTGACCGGGGTGGTGCGGGCGGAGTTCCTGCGCGGGCGGAACCTTGACTATGTGCGGGCGGCCAAGGCGCTGGGGGTGTCCGATCTGGGCGTGATGTGGCGGCACATCCTGCCGAACGCGATGGTGGCGACGCTGACCTTCCTGCCGTTCACGCTGTCGGGGTCAGTGACGATCCTGGCGAGCCTGGATTTCCTGGGGTTCGGGTTGCCGCCGGGGTCGCCGTCGCTGGGGGAGCTGGTGAGCCAGGGGAAGAACAATCTGCAGGCGCCGTGGCTGGGGCTTACGGCGTTCTTCGTGCTGGGCAGCCTGTTGACGATGCTGATCTTCGTGGGCGAGGCGGTGCGCGACGCGTTCGATCCGCGGCGCGGGCCGGGGTAAGGGGCGTGTTTGGGTTCAGCCCCCAGGAAGCAAGCGTCTTCTTTTTGTGAACAAAAAGAAGCAAAAAAACTTTTCCCCTTTGCCAGCATGGAGGTCCGTGAAGCACGGGCAGCCATGCTGGCGATGGGGAAAAAGTTTTTTGGTTCTTTTTTTCAAAAAAGAACCACTTCCTTTCCTTCAAATCGCCTGCTTCCAAACGATTCCAGCGCCGGCCCGGCCCCGCAGGCTTTTGCCGCGAGGGCTTCACCGAGCCCCGCGGAGTGCTTGAAGCCATGGCCCGAGCACGCCGAGGCCAGCACGATTCCGGGCAAGGTGTCGACGATGAAGCCGCTGTCGGGGGTGACGGTGTAGAGGCAGGCTGCGGCGCGCCGGGCCGGGTTGCCGACGCCGGCCAGGCGGGGGGCGACGTGGCGGGCGTGGAACGCGGCGGATTCGGCGGGGTCGACGCTGCGGTTGGCGGTGTCCGCCGAGGTGTTGTGCTCGGCCTGTTCGGTGGCGACTTTCAGGGTGGCTTCGCCGGGCAGGCAGGGGAAGCCGTAGAAATAGTCGCCCTCGGCGCCGCCGTGCATCCAGATGAAGATCGGGAAGCGGCCGGGGGCGTAGGCGGCGGGGTCGGCAACGGGGTACCAGTGCAGCACCTGGCGGCGGATGCGGGTCAGGGGGGCGAGGCTGGGGGCGAGGTCGGCGATCCAGGCGCCGGGGGTCAGCACCACGCGGGCGGCGCGGAAATCGCCCTGGTCGGTGGACACACGGACGCCGTCGCCGTCGCGGGTGACGGCGCGGACGGTGGTGCCGAGCTGGGTGCGGGCGCCGAGGCGGGCGGCGACGGTCAATTGGGCGCTGATGCAGCGCTCCGGAAAAACCAGGCCGGCGGAGGGTTCGTAGCTGGCGATCTCGTCGCCTTCGAGGCGCATTTGCGGCCAGCGGCGGCGGAGTTCGTCCGCGTCCAGCGCCTCGTGCGGGATGGCGTTGTCGCGGGCGACGGCCAGGGTGCGCTCGACGAAGGCGGGTTTGCCATGATGGCCGGTGGCGATGCCGCGGCGGCCCATGACCAGGCCGCCGCATTGCAGGAGAAGCTGTTCGCCGGTTTCGTGTTCCAGCTCGCGCCAGAGCGCGTGGGAGCGGGCGACCAGCGGGGCGTATTCGGTGCCCTCGCCGACGGCCAGGCGGGTGATGCGGGTGTCGCCGTGGCTGGAGCCCATGGTGTGCGGCGGGGCGAAGCGGTCGATGCCCAGCGCGCGCACGCCGCGGCGGGCCAGCGCCAGCAGGGTGGCGGCCCCCATGGCGCCGAGGCCGACGACGATGATGTCCGCGCCGCTGTCGGCGACCACGCTTGCGCCGCTGTCGGCGACCACGCTTGCGCCGCTATCGGCGACCACGCCTGCGCCGCTATCGGCGACCACGCCTGCGCCGCTATCGGCGACCACGCCTGCGCCGCTATCGGCGACATTCATCCCTGCCATGTCGCGATCTCCTCGAGCGGGAAGGTGGGGCGCGGGGTGCGCTTCCAGGGTAGGGTCTTCACGTCGGACTGGCCCGGGCCGGGCGTGTCGACGCGGATGACGCGGCTGGTGATCGGGGCGAAGTATTGGAAGTTGGAGGCGGTTTTCAGTACCGCCATCTGGTAGTCGGCCGGTTCGATGCCGAAGGCGCGGTAGGTGTCGGGCACGTTGCCGGCGCTGCCGCGGCGTTCGGTGATGAACAGGGTGACGGGGCCGGCTTCGAAGACGACGGTGGTGCCCTGGTCGAAATGGGCGCGGGTGAAGACGGGGATGTGGACGCGGCCGGGGGCGATCTTCCTGACCGTGCCGGTGACCTTGAGCGGGCGGAAGAAATCGGTGGCGGCGGTGCCGCCGAGTTCCACGGTCACCGTCGCGCCCTCGCCGGCGGCGACCAGGCTGGCCACGTTCTGCGGCGAGATCAGCGGGACCAGGGCGCGGCCGGAGATGCCCCCGGCACTGGATTGGCGCAGGATGGATTCGAGAATGAGATTGCTGTCGCCGGCGGTGCCGCCGAAGACGGTGTCGCCGGTGTCGGACAGCACCACCACGCCGCGATTCTCGGCAGCGGCCAGGCGCACGGCTTCGTCGATCGGCACCGCGGTCTGCACCATGAAATCGTGGCGCCGGGCCCAGGCGAAATCGGCGGATTGTTCCGCCAGCTCGGCGGCCAGGGTGGGCGCGTTGTCGGTGGTCACGGTCACCGCCCAGCCCCCTTCGGCGACATCCAGCCAGGGCTGCATCGGACAGGGGGAAACCTGGAGCACGCGCGGGTCGGATTCCATGGCGCGGGCCTGGTCGAACCAGTCCTTCATCGGGCCGGCGGCGGTGAGGAACTGCTCCTGATGGGTGATCAGGCGCAGCTTGCGGAACGCGACCACCGGGCGGATTTCGCCGCGCAGGACGCGGGCGAGCAGCTTTCCGGCGACGCGGCCGGTGTCGTAGCCGTCATGCGGCTGGGTGCGGTGGGCGATGATGGCATCCGCGCAGTCGACCATCAGTTTGGTGACGTTGGCGTGGTGGTCCAGCGACAGGATCAGGGGGATGTCGGCGCCGCACATGGCGCGCACCAGGGCGAGCTGTTCGCCTTCGACATCGTCGACGCCCTCGGCCGAGCAGGCGCCGTGGAGGTGGATGGCCAGCGCGTCCAGCTTGCCGGCGGTAGCGAGGTTGCGGCGGATGGCGTCCAGGAAGAACTGGCGCGCTTCGGTGGAGATGCGCCCGCCGGCGCCGGCGCTGCCCCAGACGATGGGGACCCATTCGACCGGCAGGCCGGACTCGGTCACCGCGTCGATCCAGCCATCGATGGCGCCGTGGCCGCGGGCGTTTTCGAGCACGGCGGTGCCTTCGTGGATGCCGAAGGCGCGGTAGTCGTCCAGCGTGGTCAGGACGGAGTGGAAATCGTTGGTTTCCTGGCTGATGTGGATCAGGGCCACGCGCATCGCTTCGTCTCCGTCCCGGGGCCGGGAATGATGGCGCGGGTTGCGGCGGCTGGCTACTCCAGGTCCTGGCGGGAGACGCCGCGCCAGCGCAGGTTGGGCATGAATTTCTTCGGGTCCTGCTCCATGAACAGGAAGGAGGCGTAGCGGTGGCGCAGGATCAGGCCGGTTTCGGTGTCGATGGCGAAGCGGCCGGCGATGTCGATGCGGCTGATGGCGCCGTCGCCGATATTGGTGCGCGCGGTGGTGCGGCAGGTGGCGACCAGAACGGCGCGGCCGCGCAGGGTGGAGGTGCCGTCGGGCATGCAGGCGAAGCCGCCGTCTTCACTGGTGGTGTCGGGGTCGACAGCGGTGAGCGGCAGGGGCATCAGGAAGCCGGCGGGGGCGATGCGGCGCGGCGTGAGCGCCTGGGCCTCGATCATGTGGCCGAAGATGGTTTGCAGGCGGGCGAGCATGGCCGGCGGCGGGGCGGGCTGGTCGGGCGGCGGGGTGATGGTGACGGGGCCGACGGCGCCGGCGGCGTCGCGGGTGGTGGCGAAGGCGACGCGGGGACCGCCACGCAGCGGGTCGGTCAGCAGGTCCAGGTGCCAGGTCTCGCCCTGCGGCGTGGCGGTCTGGACGGTGAAGCAGGAGGGTTCGGTTTCCAGCACCTCTTTCCCGTCGGGCTGGATGAGGTGGCGGGTGACGCAGAGGCGCCGGAACGGGCCCCAGCCGGTGCCGCCGATGGCCAGCGGGGCGGCGAGCGGCACCACCGGGGCGGCGAGTTCGAGGGAGGGGGTGCGCGCCAGGAGGGATGCCACCGGCTCCGGCCCGGTCGGCGGGGATTGCGCCTGCGCCGGAAGGGTGAACAGCAGGAGGGCCAGGGCGGCGCAGCGGGGGATCGATCGCATGACGCCACGTATCGCAAGCGACGGCGCATTGCACCAGGGCGGATTGCAGCGGGGGGGGGAGATTGGAGCGGGTGAGGGGAATCGAACCCCTGTATGCAGCTTGGGAAGCTGCCGTTCTACCA
>JBIPLY010000252.1:0-6054 GCA_044369385.1 Acetobacteraceae bacterium
GCCGGGGCCGACATGCTGCTGTTCGACGACGCCCTGCTGCCGAACGGCCCGCCGCCCTCCGGCGCCCGCGCGGTGCCCCTGTCCGAATGCCTGGCCGGCGACGACGACATGGCACCGGTGGCGCAGGACCCCGACGCGCCCTGCATGGTGCACTACACCTCCGGCAGCACCGGGCGGCCGAAGGGCATCGTGCTGTCGTCCTATGGCATCTTGACCCGCACCGCGATGGGGATCGCCAACCAGCACCTCGGCCCGGCCGACCGCTTCCTGGTGCCGACCACCATCTCCGATGCCTCCAGCGTGGCCGCCGTGCTGTCCGGCATCGCCAGCGGCGGCACCAAGCTGGTGGTCAGCGTCGCCGCCGAGGGCGTGGGCGGCCTGCTGCGGCTGGCGGCGCGCGAGGGGGTGACGGTGCTGTCCAGCACGGCGGCACTGCTGCGCACCCTGCGCGGCCTGGCGCTGCTGCCGGCGGCCCTGGCGCGGGTGCGGCTGCTGCGCTTCGGCGGCGTCGGGGTGACGGCCGACGACGTGGCCGCCTGGCGCGCGCGGCTGCCGGCCGGCTGCGAGATCAGCCACGCCTATGGCTCGAGCGAGGCGCTGCTGGTCAGCGAATGGCGCGTGCCGCCCGACCTGCCAGCCGAGCCGCGCCCGGTGGGCGTGGGGCGGATGCTGCCCGGCGCCGACCATGCCCTGCTGGATGCGGACGGCACGGCCGTGGCGGACGGCGAGGCCGGGCAGATGGTCCTGCGCGGCCGCCACATCGCGCTGGGCGAATGGCAGGCCGGCCGCCTGGTGCCGGGACGGATGGCGGACGATCCGGACCTGCCCGGGATGCGCGTGTTCCCGACCGGCGACCTGCTGCGCTGCGATGCCGGCGGCGTCATGCACTTCGCCGGCCGCGCCGACCGGCAGGTGAAGGTCAACGGCGTGCGCGTGGAACTGGCCGAGATCGAGGCGGTGCTGCGCGCCGAGCCCGGGGTGCGCGATGCCGCGGTGATCCAGCAGGCGGACGGCACGCTGCACGGCTTCGTCGCCGCACCGCCAGACGCCGGGATGCCAGACGCCGGGATGCCAGATGCCGAACTGCCAGACGCCGAACTACAGGAACGGCTGCTGGCGCGGCTGCGCACCAGCCTGCCATCCGCGATGCGCCCGCCGCGCCTCACCCGGCTCGACGCCCTGCCGCTGCTCCCCAGCGGAAAGCACGACACCCAGGCCATGCGGGCACGGGCCGGTTCGCCGTCCTCGGTGCAGTCATAGCGGGCAAGTTGGCGGAGAGGGTGGGATTCGAACCCACGGTACGCTTGCACGTACAACGGTTTTCGAGACCGTCACAATCGGCCACTCTGTCACCTCTCCAGGCCCAGCGGCGCGGCCCTTATAGGCAGCCCGGCCGAGGCCTGCAATGCCCGCCGGCCTACCCCCCCTTGCGCCGCGCGCCATTGCGCCGCAGCAGGAATTCGCGCCCCACCTTCACCATCGGCGCCCCGTCGTACTCGACGATGTCGGCCGTCGCGTAGGTCTCGCTCCAGATGTCCGGGATGAAGCTGCCGGTGCCCACGACATCGATCGGCGCCCGGCAATCCGCCATCACCCGGCACTTGTCCACGCCGAAGCCCGACGACACCACCATCCGCACCGCGGGGAAGCCGGCCCCGTCGAGCGCCTCGCGCATCCGCCAGATCGCCGCCGCCGAGACCCCGGTGCCGACCAGGTAGCGCAGCTCGGTCTCGCTGCGATAGCGCCGGATCGCGCCCGGGGCATGACGTTCCAGCACGGCATAGCTCTCGGCCGGGTCCAGCCCCTCCAGGAACCGCCCGCCATGGGTATCCAGCCGCAACGCCAGGTTGCCGGCGGCGGCCAGCGCCGGGAAACGACGGCAGACCGCGATGCCGTCGCTGATCTCGCGCCCGAAATAATCGACCAGGACGGTCAGCATCTCCTCGGGGAAGGTCTCGTGGAACATCTCGGCGGCGCGCACCGTGCTGCCGGCATAGCCGATCAGGGCATGCGGCATGGTCCCGCGCCCCGCCGCATTGCCGAACCAGTGCGCGGTGAAGTCGTTGGCGTTGCCGACGAAGCCGATCGCCCCTTCGGCCTTGGCCGCGGCACTGCCGACGGCGGCGGCATAGGCCATCATCTGCTGCATCTCCGCCCCGGCGCAGTGGCGCGCCTCCATCGCCAGGAACGCGACGCGCGGCAGGGCGAGCGCCATCTGATAGGCGTTGTGCGCGGCGACACAGGCCGGCCCCAGCTTCTGCAGCAGGATCGTCTCCAGGTCCGCAAGCTGGGCAAAACTGCCGCTGAGATACACCAGCGGCTCGCCCGCCCCGGTCCAGGTGCCCTCGGGGTGGGTCAGCTCGATATCCACCTTCGCCCCGCGGGCGGCCACCACCTCGCCCAGCCAATCCAGCATCAGCCTTGGCGCGGAGATCACCGGCCGGCGCAGGAACACCGCATAGGTCACCCGCTTGTCGCCGAAGCGCTGCACGATGGCGCGGGTGCGGTTGAAATAGACGTCGGTGCGCCCGGCGATATCGGCGGCCAGCCTGTCGCTGTCCATGGCCGCCTACTGCGCGGCCATCGCCATCGGCGCGGCGCGGCGTTCCTTCAGCTCCTCGGCCACCAGGAAGGCGAGTTCCAGCGACTGGCTGGCATTCAGCCGCGGATCGCAGAACGTCTCATAGCGATCGCCCAGGTCGGCCGCGGTCAACTGGTGCGCGCCGCCGATGCACTCCGTCACCTCGCGCCCGGTCATCTCCACATGCACGCCCCCGGCCCAGCTGCCCTCGGCGGCATGAACGTCGAAGAAGCCGCGCACCTCGGCCAGGATGGCGTCGAAGTTGCGGGTCTTGACCTTGCTCTCGGTGGAAATGGTGTTGCCGTGCATCGGATCGCACAGCCACACCACCTTGCGGCCGGCCTGGCTCACCGCGCGCACCAGCGGCGGCAGCAGCGCCTCCACCTTCTCCGCCCCCATCCGGCTGATCAGCGTCAGCCGCCCGGCCTCGTTGGCCGGGTTCAGCGCGTCCATCAGCCGCATCAGGTCATCGACCGTCGTCGTCGGCCCCACCTTCAGCCCCAGCGGATTCTTGACCCCGCGCAGGAATTCCACATGCGCGCCATCGGGCTGGCGGGTTCGGTCGCCGATCCACAGGAAATGCGCCGAACAGGCGTAATGGTCCCCGGTGGTGCTGTCGATGCGGGTCAGCGCCTGCTCGTACGGCAGCAGCAGCGCCTCGTGGCTGGTGTAGAAATCCGTCTCGCGGATCTGCGGGATCGCCGCACTGGTCATGCCGCAGGCCGACATGAAGGCCAGCGTCTCATCGATCCGCCCCGCGAGCTGCTGATACCGCTCCGCCAGCGGCGAGCGCGCGGCGAAGTCGAGGTTCCAGCGATGCACCTGGTGCAGGTCGGCATAACCGCCGGTGGCGAACGCCCGCAACAGGTTCAGCGTGCCGGCGGACTGGAAATACCCGGTCTCCATCCGCGCCGCATCCGGGATGCGCGCCTCGGGGGTGAATTCCGGCCCGTTGATGATGTCGCCGCGATAGGACGGCAGGGTGACGCCGTCGATGGTCTCGGTGTCGCTGCTGCGCGGCTTGGCGAACTGCCCGGCCATGCGCCCCATCTTCACCACCGGCACTCCGGCGCCGAAGGTCAGCACCACGGCCATCTGCAACAGCACGCGGAAGGTGTCGCGGATGATGTTGGCGGTGAAATCGCCATAGGATTCGGCGCAGTCGCCGCCCTGCAAGACGAACGCCTCGCCATTGGCCACCCGGGCGAGTGCCGCCTTCAGGTTGCGCGCCTCGCCGGCGAAGACCAGCGGCGGATAGCGCCCCAGCCGCGCCTCCATCGCCTCCAACGCCGCCAGGTCGGGATAGCTCGGCGCCTGCTTGATCGGCTTGCCGCGCCAGGAGGCGGGGGTCCAGGTGGCGGTGGTCATGCGTTCTCACTCCCGTCGCGGCCATGCGCATGGCCGGCCTTCGTCAGCGGGAGTTATCCACACAATGCCCGGCTTGGCTACTCCGGGCCTCGCGCCCCCCCTCAGGCTGCCCCCTCAGGCTGCTTGGGCGCTCAACACCTTCCACGCCTGCGCGAAGGCCTCCGCCATCTGCTCCGCCGGCAGCGCCCCGGAGAACAGCAGGTAGCCGCCCATCAGAAAGCTCGGCACGCCGGAAATCCCGCCCTGCCGCGCCGCCATGTCGCCGCGCAGCACCACCTCGCGCCCCGCCTCGCCCGCGAACATGTCTGTTGCTGCCCCCGGCGCCAGCCCCGCGCCCTCTGCCAGTTGCGCCAACAGCGCGGTGTCGGTCAGGTCCGCTCCCCGGCAGAAATACGCCTCGAACACCGCCTCCACGACGGCATCCTGCACCCCGTGCTGCCCCGCCAGCCAGATCACCCGATGCGCCGCCACCGTGTTCGGCGTGCGCGTCAGCCGATCGAGATGGAACTCCAGCCCCAGCCCCGCCGCCGTCGCCGTGATCCGCGCATCCATGGCGTCGGACTTCTCGCGCGAGCCGAACTTGGCGATGCGATACGCCATCCGGTCCGTCCCTTCCGGCGCCATGTCGGGATTGAGCTGGAACGGATGCCACGCGACATCAAACCGCAGCCCCTGCGGCGCCAGCAGCGCCAGCGCCCGCTCCAACTGCCGCTTGCCGATATAGCACCACGGACAGATCGCATCCGAAACCACATCGATGCGCGGCGCGATGCTCTGGCTCATGGCATGGTGTCCCTGCAAAACCCGTCGCGCATTCCACCACACCGCACCCCCTCCCCGGAACCCCCCATGATCGACCTGCGCAACCCCACCCTGTCCGCCGACACCGTCATCGCCGCCCTCGCCCTGTCGCCGCACCCGGAGGGCGGCCATTACCGCGAAACCTGGCGCGACACCCCGCCCGACGGCCAACGGGGCGCCGGAACCGCCATCCACTTCCTCCTGCGCGAAGGCGAACGCAGCCACTGGCACCGCGTCGACGCCGCCGAGCTCTGGCTCTGGCAGGCCGGCGCCCCCCTGCTCCTGCACCGCGCGCCAGGCCCGGATTGCGCCCTCGGCCCCGATCTCGCCGCCGGCGAAACGCTTCAGGGCCTGGTCCCCGCCCTCACCTGGCAGGCCGCCACCCCGCGCGGCGCCTGGTCGCTCGTCACCTGCATCGTCGCGCCCGCCTTCGACTTCGCCGGCTTCACCCTCGCCCCGCCCGGCTGGTCCCCCGACGGGCGCCGATAATCCCCTATGTATCCCAACGGCTTTCGTCCTATACCTACGACCGCTTGAGAACTCCGCCACCACAGGATCGCGGCCCATGGCCCTCGCCCTCTCCCGCCTGGCCTCCCCCCAGCTGCGCACCCAGTTCCGCCGCGGCCTCGCAGGGCTGGCCGCCATCGCGCTCGCCGCCGCCGCCCTGGCCCTGGCCGCCACCCTGCTGACCTACCACCCCGGCGACCCCTCGCTGAACACCGCCACCCAAGCCCAGGCCGCCAACCTCCTCGGCCGCCCCGGCGCCACCATCGCCGACCTCCTGCTGCAAAGCTTCGGCCTGGCCGCCGCCCTGCCCCCGCTGGCCCTGCTCGCCTGGGCCTGGCGCCTGAGTGCCGGGCAAGGGGGCACCGGCGCCCGACGCGGCTCCGCCCCGCTGCGCATCGCCGCCCTGCTCGCCGCCCTGCCGATCGCCGCCGCCGCGCTGTCCGCCGCCGCAATCCTGCTGGCCACCGCCCCGGGCTGGCCCACCGCCGCCGGCCCGGGCGGCGCGGCCGGCCAGATCATCTCCGCCGATGCCGTCGCCGCCGGGCGCGGCCTGATGGGCCAGGCCGGCGGCCTCGTCGTCTGGGGCCTGCTCTCCCTGCTCGCCCTGGTCCTCACCCTGCTCGCCCTCGGCCTGTCGCTGGCCGAATGGCGCGCCACCGCCGCCTTCGCCGCCCGCGCCGCCCGCCGCATCCGCTACATCGCCGCCTGGATCGCCTACCTCGCCCGCCGCGCCGCCTGGGCCGGCGCCTGGGTGATCAACCGCGTCAACGGCCACGCCGCCGCCGCCCCCGCCACCG
>JBIPLY010000253.1:0-6045 GCA_044369385.1 Acetobacteraceae bacterium
GCGCCCGGATCGACCACAGCGCGTTGTCGACGGCCGAGATGCACTGCATGGCAATGCCGCGCCGCCCGTAATAGGCGCTGCCGACATACATCCGGTCCCACAGCGCCTGCACATCGCGCGCATCCTGCCCCACCAGCAGCCCGGCCAGGGTCTGGAAGCCGGGGATCGACATGCCCTGCCCGGAGATGATCGCCACGGCCGCCGGCGCCAGCGTCTCGGCGTCCGCCCAGCCGGTGATCCCGGCATCGGTGGCCACCCGCACCAGCAACTGCCAGTCGCCGTTGTCGCTCGCCTCCTCGCCGCCGGCGGTGGCGCCGTAGCTGGCCTCGCCGCGCAACAGGATCGGTTCCACTGCCGTGATCTTCATCCCACCCCCCTGCACTCGCACGCGCACATCAGCTTATGATGTTCTCTGCATCGGGCAATGGAGAACCACATGCTGCACAACGCCAAGGATTCCGAACTCCGCGCCCGCGCCGCCCGCGTGGTGCCCGGCGGCATGTGGGGCCACCAGAACGCCGCCAACCTGCCGGAGGGCTATCCGCAATTCTTCCGCTCCGCCCAGGGCTGCCGCATCCGCGACGTCGACGGCAACGAGTATATCGACTTCATGTGCTCCTGGGGCCCGGTGCTGCTCGGCCACCACCATCCGGAGGTCGAGGCCGCCGCCGCCCGCCAGGCGGCCGAGGGCGACTGCCAGAACGGCCCCTCCGAGGCGATGGTCGAGCTGGCCGAGCTTCTCGTGGACACCATCCCCCATGCCGATTGGGTGCAGTTCCAGAAGAACGGCACCGATGCCACCACCATGGCCGTCACCTTCGCGCGCGCCGGCACCGGGCGGCGCAAGGTGCTGGTGGCCCGCGGCGCCTATCACGGCGCGGTGCCGTGGACCTCGCCGTCGCTGGCGGGCGTGACCGCCGAGGACCGGGCCCATATCGACCATTTCGTCTTCAACGATGTCGCCAGCCTGGAGGCGGCCGTTGACCGCCACCAGGGCGACCTGGCCGCCATCCTGGTCTCCGCTTTCCGCCACGATGTCGGCATCGACCAGGAGATGCCGACGCCGGAATTTGCCCGCCGCGCCCGCGAACTCTGCGATGCCACCGGGGCGGCGCTGATCATCGACGATGTGCGGGCGGGCTTTCGCCTGCATCTCGGCGGCTCGTGGGAGCCGCTGGGCATCCGCCCGGATATGGCCGCCTGGTCGAAATCGATCGCCAACGGCCATCCGCTCGCCGCCATCACCGGCAATGACCGGTTTCGGGATGCCGTGAAGGGAACGTTCTCGACCGGCAGCTTCTGGACCGCCGCCGTGCCGCATGCCGCCGGGGTGGCCACCATCCGGGCGCTGAAGCGCGACGACGGGATCGGCCACATGACCGCGATGGGCGAACGGTTCCGCGCCGGCATGGCGGCACTTTCGGCGAAGCACGGCATCGAAATCCGCCAGTCCGGCCCGGTGCAGATGCCGCTGGTGCTGTTCGCCGACGATGCCGCGCAGAAGAAGGCCAATGCGTTCTGCTCGGCGGCGCTGCGGGCCGGGGCGTATTTCCACCCCAAGCACAACATGTTCCTGTGCACCGCCCATATGGCGGCGGATATCGACGCCGCCCTGGTCGCCGCCGATGCCGGGTTCGGTGCGGTGGCGCGGCTGTAGGAAGCAAGTAACACACATGGAGACGGAGAGACGAAGAGCAGCCTTCTCTTCGTCTCTCCGTCTCCATGTCATCCCTGCTACCGCCCGTACACCGAAGCCGCATTGGCCCGATAGAAAAGCTGCCGATCCTCCGCCGAAAGCCGGATCGGCAGCGAGGTCATCGGGTCGTCGAAATCCCAGTGCGGGTAGTCCGAGGAGAACATCAGCCGGTCCATCCCGATCCAGCCGATCATGTCCGCCAGGTGCCCGGACACCGGCGGTTCCTCCATCGGCTGCGTGGTGAACCAGACGTTGCGCTTGATGTATTCGCTGGGCGCCATGCGCAAATGCGGCGTTTCCGCGCGCAGCGTGCGCCAGTGCTTGTCCAGCCGCCAGCACAGCGACGGCACCCAGCCGAAGCCGCCCTCGATCATCACGAAGCGCAGGCCGGGCAGTTCCTCGAACACGCCCTCGACCACCATCGAGGTGAGCTGCGCCTGCACCGACTGGGCATGGGCCAGCATGTCCTCGATGTAGAAGCTGGCCCAGCCGCTGCTGGTGTTGGGGTTGCCGCCGAAGCCGAAGGCGTGCATCGCCACCGGAATCCCCGCCTCCGCCGCCGCGGCGAAGATCGGGCGATAGCGCTTCTGGCCCAGCGGCTCCGCGGTGCGCGACAGCAGGTAGACATGCCCGATCATCGGGTTGCCGGCCCAGCGCCTTATCTCCGCCACCGCGCCCTCCGCGTCCTCGTAGTTCACCGCGATGCTGGCCTTCAGCCGCGGCTCCGGGCGGGCCAGGAACTCCACCTGATAGTCGTTCAGCGCCGCGCACACCGCCGTGCCCAGCGCGTGGTTCATGAAGCTCTGCGACGGGGTGGGCGGATTGATGGTGCCGAAGGCGATGTTGTAGGCGTCCAGGTGCTGGCTGCGGATGAAGTCCAGATCCGTGCCCGGCGGCTTGCCCGAGGGCGGCCAGGCATCGCGCCGGGCCGCGGCCGGCTGCGCCTTGGGGTAGTTCGGCCCGCCGCCCTGCAGGCCGGTGCGGTGCGCCATGCCGAAGCTGGCGATATGGTCGATCCAGCGCCGCGCCAGGAACGGATAGAGCGCCTCCCAGTTCGGCGGGCCCAGATGCAGGTCGATATCGGCAATCCCCAGGGCGGTGGCGCTGTCTGCCTGGGGGCGAAGCTGGACGTTCATGGCGAGTTCCCGCGCGTTCCGGGCGATACGATAGGCAAGGCAAGCAAGAAAGCAAGAATCTTGCCTGTCTTCCCTTCTCCTTCCATCATCCGGCCGAATCGCCGGAGCACATCGATGTCAGAAACCTGGGTCCGCGTTGCCGCCACCGCCGACATTGCCGAGGGCACCGCCATGCCCGTCGACGCGAACGGCCTGTCGCTGGCCATCTACCATCTGTCGGACGGCTCCTGGCACTGCACCGACAACATCTGCACCCACGCCTATGCCCTGCTCACCGATGGCTGGCTGGAGGGCACCACCATCGAATGCCCGCTCCACGCCGGGCAGTTCGACGTCTGCACCGGCAAGGGCCTGGGCGCCCCGATCGAGGAGGACCTCAAGACCTTCCCGGTGCGGATCGACGGCGACGACGTGCTGGTGGGGCTGCCGGGTTAGTTTCGGCGCGCCACCGCGCCGCCGCCGCTGGCCGACCGCCCGCTGTCGATCACCAGCTGGGTTCCGGTGATGTTCGATGACAGGTCGCTGCACAGGTACAGCACGGCATTGGCCACCTCGTCCGCGGTACCATAGCGCCCGGTCGGCATGCTGGCGGTATTGGCGGCGTGCACCGCCTCCGGATCGTCCGGGTTCCGCTGCGCCTCCAGGCTGCGCATCATCCGCGTCTCGATCGGCCCGGGGCAGATCGCGTTCACCCGCACCCCGTGCGGTGCGGCCTCGGACGAGGCCACCTTGGTGATCCCCGCCACCCCGTGCTTGGAGGCGACATAAGCCGCCATCCCCGGCCCGCCGAACAGCGCCGCCGTGGAGGCCGTGTTCACCACCGTGCCCGACCCCTGCCGGATCATCCCCGGCAGCACATGCTTCAGGCCCAGATACACGCCGGTCAGGTTCACCCCGATCACCGCGTGCCAGTTGGCGTCGTCCATCTCCGCGAGCGGCGCGATCCGGCCCTCGATGCCGGCATTGTTGAAGAAGCAGTCGATGCGGCCATAGGCATCCAGCGCCGCGCGCACATAGCCCGCCACCTCATCGGCCTTGGACACGTCGGCGCGCACGAAGATCGCCTGCCCCCCGGCCGCGCGCACCTGGGCGGCCGCCGCCTCGCCCAGCGCCGCATCGAAGTCGACGACCACCACGCGCGCGCCATGCCGGGCAAAGCCCAGACACGCCGCCACCCCGATGCCGCCGCCGCCGCCGGTGACCAGCGCCACCTTGCCCGAAAAATCCATTGTTTCCCCCTGTTGCACTTTGCCGCACAATTGCGCCACGCCGCGCCGCTGAAGGCAACACCGCGCCATGCCCCTGCCGAACCGCGTCCAACCCACCGGCGAGCTGCTCGCCCATCCCGCCCGCGGGATGTTCATGGGCAATCGCGGGCGCCTGCATCGGCCGGACCGCAGCCTGACGGCCCGGGTCTGCACCACCACCGCCTGGGTCGCCTGCGTGCTGTGCTTCCGCGGGCGCCAGCGCCAGGTCTGGGGCAACAGCTACACCGAGCTGTTCTTCCACGACGAAGCCGTGGCGCTCGCCGCCGGCCACCGCCCCTGCGCCGAATGCCGCCGCGCCGACTATCGCCGCTTCCAGGCCGCCTGGTCCGCCGCGCACCACGAAGCCGGCACCGCGCCCGCCATGAATGCCCGGATGCACGCCGACCGCCGCGACGGCCGCGCCCAGCGCCGCCACACCGCCGCCCTCGGCAGTCTGCCGGACGGCGCGTTCGTCCTGGCGCAGGCCGGCCCGGCCCTGTGGTGGGGCGGGGCGCTGCACCCTTTCACCCCGGCCGGCTACCTGGCCCCGGTCCCGGCCGATCCCGGTGCCGCGGCCACTGTGCTGACGCCAGGCTGCACCGTGGCCACGTTGCGCGCCGGCTACCGCCCGATCCTGGCTGGCCTAAACCGAATCCCGCGCTAGACTTCGCACAGCCCCGAGGGAGACCCCGCATGTCCGCCACCACCGCCGCCCCGCGCAACAGTGACCTCGATACCGCCATCGCCGAGGTGCACGAGCGCTATGCCGCCGCCCGCCCGAAAAGTGCCGCCCTGCATCAGAAGGCCAAGGCGGTGATGCCCGGCGGCAACACCCGCTCAAACCTGTATTACGCGCCCTTCCCCTCCGCCATGGCCGGCGGCCAGGGCTGCTATGCCACGGACATCGACGGCAACGCCTATCTCGACCTCTGCGGCGAATACACCGCCGGCCTCTTCGGCCATTCCGAGACTCGCATCCTGGAAAAGGTCCAGGCCGCCATCGGCCGCGGCATCGGCATGGGGGCGGTCGGCGACAACGAACCCAAGTTCGCCGAGCTGGTCTGCGCCCGCTTTCCCTCGATCGAGAAGGTGCGCTTCACCAACTCGGGCACCGAGGCGAACATGATGTGCCTCACCCTGGCCCGCAACCACACCAGGAAGGCCGGCGTGCTGGTGTTCCGCGGCGGCTATCACGGCAGCGTGCTGACCTTCACCGGAACCGGCCCCGGCCCGATGACCGCGCCGATGGACTTCGTGATGGCCGACTACAACGACCTCGACGGCACCGTCGCGCTGATGCGCGAACACAAGGACCGCATCGGCGCCGTCATCCTGGAGCCGATGCAGGGCTCCGGCGGCTGCATCCCGGCCACCGTGCCCTTCCTCCAGGGCCTGCGCGCCGCCTGCGACGAGCTCGGCATGGTGCTGATCTTCGACGAGGTGATGACCTCGCGCCATTCCTCCGGCGGGTTGCAGAAGCTGACCGGGGTGCATCCGGACCTGACGGCGCTGGGCAAGTATCTCGCCGGCGGCATGAACATCGGCGCCTTTGGCGGAAAGGCCTCGATCATGGACGCCTTCGATTCCACCCGGCCCGGCGCCCTTGTCCATAGCGGCACTTTCAACAACAACGTGCTCAGCATGGCCGGTGGCGTCGTCGCCCTGGGCGAGATCTTCGACAGTGCGGCGGCCGAAGCCCATTACGCCAAGGGCGAGCGCCTGCGCACCCGCCTGAACGCGATCGCCCAGGCGCAGCGCGTCACCCTGCAGTTCACCGGCATCGGCAGCATGCTCCAGCCGCATTTCCGCACCGGCGACCTGCTGCGCCGCTACGACTCGACCCCCACCGAGGAAGCGCTGCTCGAACTCTTCTTCTTCGACATGCTCGAGCGCGGCATCTACCTCGCCCGCCGCGGCATGGTGGCGATGAGCCTGCCGGTCGGCCAGGCCGAATGCGACCGCTTCG
>JBIPLY010000634.1:0-6039 GCA_044369385.1 Acetobacteraceae bacterium
AGCCAGGTCGCCATGCGCATCGGCGAAGCGATGTACAAGGCCCAGCAGGCCGGCGAACAGACCAAGCCCGCCGAAGGTGCCGACAAGGTCGTCGATGCCGAATACGAGGAAGTCGACGACAAGAAGAAGAAGTCGTAAGAAAGCAAGAGGTTCTTTTTTGAAAAAAAGAACCAAAAAACTTTCACCCGCTTGCACCCGCCTCTCCCAGGAGAGACGGGTGCCAATGGATAAAGTTTTTTTGCTTCTTTTTGTTCACAAAAAGAAGACTTGCTTCCTCCCCGCACGATGAGGGCAGCCCATGGCCAAGCCGGATTACTACACCACCCTGGGCACCCCCCGCGACGCCAGCGCCGACGACCTGAAAAAGGCGTACCGCAAGCTGGCCATGCAATACCACCCGGACCGCAACCCCGGCGACGCCAAGGCCGAGGCCAAGTTCAAGGAAGTCAGCGAAGCCTACGAAGTCCTCAAGGACGAGCAGAAACGCGCCGCCTATGACCGCTTCGGCCACGCCGCCTTCGAGAACGGCGGCGGCGGCCAGCAGGCCGGCGGCTTCGACTTCGGCGGCGGCGGCCTCGGCGACATCTTCGACCAGATGTTCGGCCAGATGGGCGGCGGCCGAAACCGCGGCCCGCGCGGCGGCAACGACATCCGCGCCCAGGTCGAAATCGACCTCGCCGACGCCTTCGCCGGCACCAAGGTCAACCTCCGCGTCCCGACGCGGGTTTCTTGCGAAGCCTGCGCCGGCACCGGCTCGGAATCGAAAGACCGCAGCGCCGTCGAAACCTGCCCCACCTGCCAGGGCGCCGGCAAAGTCCGCATGCAACAGGGCTTCTTCATCGTCGAACGCACCTGCGTCACCTGCTCGGGCCGCGGCCAGACCATCAAGAACCCCTGCCGCATCTGCAACGGCGCCGCCACCATCCAGCGCGAACGCAGCCTCGCCGTCGCCATCCCCGCCGGCGTCGAAGACGGCACCCGCATCCGCCTGACCGGCGAGGGCGAAGCCGGTGGCCCCGGCGCCCCCCCCGGCGACCTCTACGTCCACGTCGCCGTCCGCCCGCACGACATCTTCCAGCGCGACGGCGCCAACATCTTCTGCCGCGTCCCCCTCCGCATGACCCAGGCCGCCCTCGGCGGCGAAGTCGAAGTCCCCGCCATCGACGGCAGCAAGGCCCGCGTCAAAATCCCGCCCGGCACCCAAACCGGCGAACAATTCCGCCTCCGCGGCAAAGGTTTTTCCGTCCTGCGCAGCGCGGCGAGGGGCGACATGTACATCCAGGTCGCCGTCGAAACCCCCCAAAGCCTCACCAAACGCCAACGCGAACTCCTCGAGGAATTCGAAGCCGAAGCCAAAGGCCACGGCAAAGGCTCCCCGGAATCCGAAGGCTTCTTCGCCAAGGTGAAGGAATTCTTCGAGGGCGGACGCAACTGAGGCAAGGCGAGGGGCTCTGCCCCTCGACCCCGCTGGGGCCGACGGCCCCAGACCCCTTTACGTTGCAATTAGGCGCCATTGGCGTATAATGGCGGCATGGCGACCATCCCGATCACCGTCGTCGAACTGCCACTGTTCCAGCGTCAGGCGCGCGATGTCTGGGATGACGCCGACCGCTCCGCCTTCGTGGACTTCATCGCCCGCAACCCCGACTCCGGCGACCTGATCCCGGACACCGGCGGCATCCGCAAAATCCGCTGGCGACGCCAAGGCTCGGGCAAGCGCGGCGGCGCCCGCGTCGTCTATTTCTACCACGACGCCCAGATGCCGATCTTCCTGCTGCTGGTCTACGCCAAGGCACAGCGCGAAAACATGACACCCGACGAGAAGAAACAAGTGAGGGCAATGGCCACCACCCTCAAACACAGCTACGGCAGAAAAGGATAGTCCGATGAGCAACTTCGCCAAGGACCTGATCGAAGGAATGACCGAAGCCGTCGCCCACGCCAACGGCAACACGGCCTCCGCCACCGTGCACGTGGTCGAAGTCCCAGACGTCCGCGCCATCCGCCGCCAGCTCCACATGTCCCAGCACGAATTCGCCGAAGCCTACCGCATCCCGCTGGCCACCCTGAAGAACTGGGAACAAGGCCGCCGCGCGCCGGACGCCCCCGCCGCCGCCTATCTCCAGGCCATCGCCCGCAAACCCCAACTCATCCGCGACGCGCTCCAGCTTGGCTGAAAGTTTGACCTGAACGAAACGGACGGACATTCGCGAAGCAAATGACCACCATATCCGCAAGCGTACGCCTACGGCCCACACGGATCGGCTTCCTGGTGCGCCCAGATGACATGCTCGCCGTCCGGCATGTGATGCAGATCTGCACCTGCCTTTGGGGCGGCGTGTACAATCCGATCATTCCCGTGTGCACGAGCCTCCCGAACGCATGGCGCGATCCGCCACTGCCCGACCTCAGCGGACCACAGCTAGCCAATGGCTATATCAAGTTTTTTGAGCCAGATGTCTTTGTCGAAACGCAACCCGGGCTGATGGAGGAGCTAGGGCTTCAGCAAGGCCAACTCGAATATGGTGAACCGCGCACAATACCAATCAGCGTGTTTTCCGAACGTGGCGCCGACAGCCAGCCGCACCCTTATGGGACCGGGATCATCCACGTCTATCGCAAGCTCTATGAACAGGAATTTCGCTTTGTGTCGCGGGACGGCGACCGCGTTGCCAGCATGAGTACGAACGGCCCGGACGGGGGTTTCATCGATGCCGTGCTCGGCGGATTTCCGTCCGCTGGCGGGCTCTCGACGCTGAGCAAGAACTATATCGACGCCTTTAAGCCAACGGAGTTTTCGCCATCAGCCGCGGGGTTCCTGCAAATCCTTCAAGAAGGATTCCGCTTCCCACTTTATTTCACCCGTCATCAGCTCAAGCGCGACTATCCCAGCGCCGGTAAGGATGGCCCCACATTGTTTGTTGTCGACCCCGACAACCCGCTCGATCTCATCGATTTCTGGAATATCCGACTCTATCAACCCTCTGTAATGCCACTGAGCACGCGTTGGTTGCACCAGTCCCAGGAATTCATAGCACATTTCCTCAAGGACGGTTACAGGCCACTGCCAGGAAACTCGTATGGCGTGATGATAACGCCAACCATCCAGTTCGCCCGTTCCATTTCGAAAGAACGGGCAGCAACTCTCGTAGACGTCGCGGGCCTCCATGCAATCGAAGGCTGCGAGTGGCATTTCAAGCTTTGGTATGACCGCATTTGGGACGATCACACCAGCGATCTTGTCGCGCAGTCGGAACCGGTGCGGGTGACGGCATCAGAGGCAGATCACGAACTGCCAATCACCGGCGAGCCTGAGCTGAGCATCCGTTTTCCGGATTTGTCGCCAGATTTCGTGCCCCAATATGAACGAGGATCAGCGCGTTGGGTGAATGTCCTCCAGCTCAAGAGCTACGGAAATGACGACAGGCTGGCATTGGCATTTCCGTCAACCTTCGATGAGAGAAAGAGCCGGCGATTTCGTCTCGGTGATGCCTCGTTCATCTCTAGGGAAGGATTTGTTCTACCGCAGCGCTACCCACGCGCGCAAAATTAATTCCGCATCTTCAGCGGAACGGATGCAATCATAGAATGGCTGCGCCAACAAGGCGTCCAAGCTGTTCCATCCGATCCAGGACGTATTGCCGACCAAATCCTGATATCCGTTGGGGGCTTTCGCGGAGCCCCACTATTGGTCGATCGGAGCACCATCAAGCTCCTGGATGATATGGCCAAAAGTGTGCGTCGGCAGGTAGATGGCACTGTTGAGGAGTTTGAGGACCGAGCCGCCAGCGTAGACAATTGGAAGGCGTTGATAAGTCGGCGCCTGCAAACAGGGTACAACCGCTGGGTGACCCTAGACGCCTTTATCACAGCCAACGTGCTTAAGCTCGGCATCTCGATCCAGTGCCCCAACTGCATGAAGAAAAACTGGATCGGCTTGGCGACCATGCGCGAGCAGTTGATCTGCGAGCGGTGCCTGAAGCAGTACCCCTTCCCCCAAGGCAGCCTCGCTTTCGCCCGCACGCCCTGGCAATACCGCGTCGTTGGCCCTTTTAGTGTCCCAGATTTTGCCCGCGGGGCCTATGCGACTGTGCTAGCTCTACGCGTCTTTGCTGGAACATTGTCAACCGGAGATGCTGAGCTGACTTACGCCACCGGACTCGAATTCACCGGTGTCGGCGCGTCCCCCATTGAGGTCGATTTCACGTGCTGGTACCGACGGAGCACGCTCTTTGGTCGGAGTGAGGAACCGGTATTGGTGTTCGGGGAAGCGAAGAGCTTCGCGGCCGAAGGTTTTGGCACTAGCGACATCGCGCGAATGACGAATGTCGCTGAGAGGTTTCCGGGCGCGTTCATCGTCTTTGCCACGATGAAGGATGAACTGAGCGACGCAGAGAAGACCGCTATCGGTGAGTTAGCGATGCGAGGTCGAACACGGATGGCGAACAAACGCCCGCGATCACCAGTGATAGTGCTGACGGGGACCGAACTATTCAATGACTGGCATATCGGCGAAGCATGGAAAGAAAAAGGCGGGGAACACGAGCGTTTCGCAACCCCTCCAAGCACGCGCCTTGATAACCTATGGACGCTCGCCGATATAACGCAGCAGCTCTATCTAGGATTACCTGATCCTGATTTGGAACTCCGCCAACGCCGCCTGCCGAGTTGAGCCGAGTCGTGCCAGGAACGGCGCGCCATGTCGGGCGAACTCGACCCCGCCCTTGATGCTAGCACGGCGTCAACACCGCATACAAAGCGATCCGGTATCGTACCTAAATGTCCCCCGCTGCATAAGGAGTTGCTGCGCAGTTGCCCCCGGTCCATCTTCATTTCACCCAGTCCGGCCGTAGACAGCCTTTCGCCTTCCGCGCATCCGTGCCATCCCCCCATGCACCCCCTCCTCACCCTCCTCGACCTCGCCGGCACCGTCGCCTTCGCCCTCTCCGGCGCCACGCTCGCCGTGCGCGCCCGCATGGACCTCTTCGGCGTCCTCGTCCTGGCCATCGTCACCGCCGTGTCAGGCGGCATCCTGCGTGACCTCCTGATCGGCGCCATCCCCCCCGCCTCGATCGCGAACTGGCACCCGATCGCCCTCGCCGCCGCCGCCGGCCTGGCCTGCTTCCTCCGCCCCGCCCTGCCGGACCGCCTGCGCCACCCCGTCCAGCTCTTCGACGCCGCCGGCCTCGGCGTCTTCGCCGCCACCGGCGCACAGACCGCGCTCGCCCACGGCCTGAACGCCCCCATGGCCGCCGTCCTCGGCATGGTCACCGCCATCGGCGGCGGCATCGTCCGCGACGTGCTCACCGCCCGCGTCCCCGCCGTCTTCCAGGCCGAGATCTACGCCGTCGCCGCCCTGCTCGGCGCCACCGCCGTCACCCTCGCAAACGCAGCCGGCCTCCCCCCGGCCATCGGCGTCCCCCTCGGCGCCGCGCTCTGCCTGTTCCTGCGCCTCATGGCGATCTACCGCGGCTGGCGCCTTCCCACCGCCGCCCGCGGCCAGCCGGACGACTGACCCACTCGCCACATAGAAATTTTTCTCGCCACCCCTTGCAGCGCCAACCAATATAGGATATATTTCCATCAATGTCCTACCACGCGCCCTTCCCGGTCGCCCACGACCACCCGCCCCACCCGCTGCGCGACCTCGCCCAGCGGCTCGACGCCGTGTGGCTGCCGCTCCTCGCCCTCGTCGCCCGCCTGGCCCACCGCCTCGCCCAGCACGCCCCGCTGGCCGCCCTGCGCCTGCAGCGCGCCCATGCCCGCCTGCGATCGATCCTCGAACGCTGCGCCGCCGGCACCTATCCCGCCCGCCGCCGCCGCGTCCCCGCCGAAGCGAAGCGCACGCCCACCCCCTCCCCCCATCTCCCCCGCCGCCGCGCCTGGCTCGCCGCCGCGCTGGACCACAACGCGCGCGGCCTCGCCTCCCAGCTCACCCATCTGCTCGCCGACCCCGCCACCGCCGCCATCCTGGCCCGCGCCCCCGCGCACGCCCGCGCCGCCTTCTTCCGCGCCCTGGTCGGCCCCGCCCGCCTGCTC
>JBIPLY010000254.1:0-6005 GCA_044369385.1 Acetobacteraceae bacterium
GGTGAGCCTGTCCGAGGCGGTGGGGTTCATCACCGATCGGCCGGCGCGGATGTCGCGGCTGGCGGATCGCGGGCGGCTGGAGGCGGGGTTGCGCGCCGACCTGGTGCGGGTGCGGGTGCACGAGGGCACCCCGGTGGTGCGCCAGGTGTGGCGGGACGGGGAGCGGGTTTCCTGATGCGGGTTGCGCTGTACTACGCGCCGGCGATCGACGATCCACTGCATGGCGCGGCCTCGGCCTGGCTGGGGCGCGATGCGCAGAGCAATGCGCCGTGCCGGCAGCCCGATCTGCCGGACATCGCGGCGGTGACCGCTGACGCGCGGGGGTACGGGTTTCATGCCACGCTGAAGGCGCCGATGCGGCTGGCCGATGGCGTGACGTGGGACGCGTTCGTGGCCGAGGTGGAGGCGTTGGCGGCGGGGGTGCGGCCGTTCGCCTTGCCGGCATTGGCGGTGCAGGACCTGAAGGGGTTCCTGGCGATCCGCGAGGCCGCGCCGAGCCATGCGTTGCAGGCGTTGGCCGATCTGTGCGTGGCCGGGGTGGATCACCTGCGCGCGCCGCTGAGCGAGGCCGAGCTGGCGCGGCGGCGCAAGGGCGGGCTGGCGCCGGCACAGGAGGCGCTGTTGCGGCGCTGGGGCTATACCTATGTCTTCGGCGAGTTCTTCTTCCACATGACGCTGACGCGGCGGCTGAGCGCGGCGGAGAAGGCGATCTGGTGGCCGGCGGCGGTGGATTACTTCGATCCGTTCCTGGCGGCACCGCGGATGGTGACGGATATCGCGCTGTTCACCCAGGCGGCCGAGGGCGCGCCGTTCACGATTGCCCAGCGGATTCCGCTGCGGGGCTGAGGGCCGATTCCGCTGCGCGGGTGAGGGCGGCGAGGACTTCGGCGGCACCCTGTTCGGCGCTGCGGTCGTTCATCACCCGGACCACCGGCACGCCGGGCGGCAGCGGCACTTCGCGCGCCAGGCGGGCGGCGATGTCGGCTTCGGTCTCCCGGCCGCGCGCGGCCAGGCGGGCGGCCAGCACGGCGGGCGGGGCGGTGATTTCCAGCACCAGGGTCGGGAATTTGGCCGCCGCCTCGGCGATCCTGGCGCGCGAGATGTTGGCGATGGTGGTGCGGCCCGCGGCGATAGAGGTGGCCGGAATGGCATATGAAAGCCCGTGGGCTTCCCATGACAGGGCATAGGCGCCGGCGGCGCGGCGGGCGGCGAATTCTTCCGGGGTGACGGCGATGTGGTCCTCGCCGCCGGCGTCCTGCGGCCGGGTGATCTCGCGCCGCGCGAAGACGAAGCGGTCGTCGCCGGCCAGCGCCGTGCGGGCAAGGGCCATCAGCGTGTCCTTGCCCGCGCCGGAGGGGCCGACGACGACGACCAGCATGGGGCGTTATTGCGCCGTGGAACGCGAGGTCGGCACGATGCGCTGCACCACGGTGCCGGAACGGTCGAGCAGAGCGGGGATGCGCGGCGCGATGGTGTTCTTCCAGAAATCGCTTTCGTACACGTCCTTGTAGAGTTGGACGCGCTGTTCCTCGCTCTCGAAGCGACGGATCCAGACATAGACGCTCTCGTCGGTCTCGCCGCGGAAGGAGCCGGTGATGACCATGCCCTTGCCGACCTGGAACGGGATGATCTCGTTCTCCATGCAGGCGAGCCATTCGTCCATCTTGCCGGGCTGGATCTTGTATTGGCGCAGTTCGTAGAAGGCCATCGGTCGTTTCCCCTGGGTTGGAGCGCCAGTTTGGCCGGTTGCGGCGCGGCCGGCAACGGGTTGGCCGCAGGGCTTGACCGAGTTAGGGTTCGACGTTTTCCCAGGGGGACCCCGCGCCATGTTCACCACTCGCCCGGAGATCGCCGGCACGTTCGGCGTGGTCGGCACCACCCATTGGATCGCCAGTGCCGTTGCCATGGCGGTGCTGGAGCGCGGCGGCAATGCGTTCGACGCGGCGGTGGCGGCCGGGTTCACGCTGCAGGTCGCCGAGCCGCATCTGAACGGGCCGGGCGGCGATGCGCCGATCATCATCCATGACGCGAAGGCCGGGCGGCAGCATGTGATCTGCGGCCAGGGCGTGTCGCCGACCGCGGCCACGCCGGCGAAGTTCGCCGAGCTGGGGCTGGACCTGATCCCCGGCACCGGGCTCCTGCCGGCCGTCGTGCCCGGCGCCTTCGATGCGTGGATGCTGATGCTGCGCGACTGGGGCACGATGGAGTTCGCCGACGTCGTTTCCTATGCGATCGGCTATGCCACAAACGGCATCCACCTGGTGCCGCGGGTGCCGGCGACGATCGAGTCGATGCGGCCGATGTTCGAGCAGGAATGGACGACGTCCGCCGAGGTCTGGCTGCCGGGCGGCGCGGTGCCGGCGCCGGGCGCGCTGTTCCGCCGGCCGAAGCTGGCCGAGACCTGGGGGCGGCTGGTGCGCGAGGCGTCCGGCGCGTCGCGGGAGGCGCGGATCGATTCGGTGCGCAATGCCTGGTACCGCGGCTGGGTGGCGGAGGCCATTGGGCGGTTCTATGCCACGCAGGACATCCTGGATGCCTCCGGCCGGCGCCATCGCGGCCTGCTGACGGCCGACGACATGGCGCGCTGGGCCGCCCCGGTGGAGGACCCGGCGACGCTGGACTATCACGGCCACACCGTGCTGAAGGTGGGCGTCTGGAGCCAGGGGCCGGCGATGTTGCAGGCGCTGGCGATCCTGAAGGGCTGCGACATCGCCGCCATGGACCCGAACGGGGCGGAGTTCGTCCATGTGGTGACCGAGGCGCTGAAGCTCGGCTTTGCCGATCGGGAGGCGTATTACGGCGATCCCGACCATGTCGAGGTGCCGCTGGGGCACCTGCTCTCCGATGGCTACAATGACGCGCGGCGGGCGCTGATCGGGGAGATGGCCAGCGCGGAATTGCGGCCGGGGACGGTGCCGGGGTTCACGCCGATCGTGGACCACGACGCCGCGAGCCGGATCGAGATGCTGACGCGCGCCCCTGGCGTGGGCGAGCCGACCGTGGCGCGGCTGGGGGCGGTGGGGGGCGACACCTGCCATGTCGATGTCATCGATCGCTGGGGCAACATGGTCAGCGCGACGCCGTCGGGCGGGTGGCTGCAATCCTCGCCGGTGATCCCGGAGCTGGGCTTCCCGCTGTCGACGCGCGGGCAGATGTTCTGGGTGCAGCCGGGCCATCCCAACAGCGTGGGCCCGCGCAAGCGGCCGCGCACCACGCTGTCGCCGAGCATGGCGCTGCGCGACGGCAAGGCCTGGATGACCTTCGGCACCCCGGGCGGGGACCAGCAGGACCAGTGGCAGACGATCATGTTCCTGCGCATGGTGCACCATAATTTGGGCATCCAGCAGGCGATCGACGCGCCGAGCTTCCATAGCGAGCATTGGCCGAGCAGCTTCTGGCCGCGGGTGGCGCGGCCGAACAAGCTGGTGATCGAGGGGCGCTTCGACCCGGCGGTGCTGGCCGAGCTGACGCGGCGCGGGCATGACGCGAGCATGGGCGAAGCGTGGAGCGAGGGGCGGCTGTCCGGTGCGCGGCTGGAGGCGGACGGGCAGATGTATGCCGGGGCCAATCCGCGCGGGATGCAGGGGTATGCGGTCGGCCGATAGGTCGCGGGGATGCAAGCGAGGTGATGTCCGACCAACGCTTCATCACGCCGCATCACTGGCTGGAACAATCCCTTCAGGACCGCCAGGCAGCGCGCCTGGTCGCTGCGGGGGGACTATGGGCGCATGCCTTCCATCATGCCGGGTTCGCCGTCGAGCGGGCACTGAAGTATCGCATCATGCGCCGGCACGGCTGGAATGCATGGCCGGAGCGGGCGGAAAACCGGGCGGTCTACAGCCATGACCTCATCTTCCTGGCCGACGAGGCCGGCCTTGCGGCAGCGCTGCTGGACGAGGTGAACCGGCAAACTGCGGTTGGCCGCGGATGGCTGATTGCAAAGGACTGGAAGAACGAACAGCGCTATGATCCGATGCCGTTCCCGGAGGAACGGGCGCGCGACATGGTTGCCATGCTCGACGATGGAGGGCTGCTGTCATGGCTGATCGAGATATGAGTCTCGACGGGCCGCATATGGAGCTCGGCCAGCAAGTGGTCCAGCAAGCCGATGCCGCGGGCCTGAACCCCAGCGGAGCGGCCTGGATCCGCGATTCCAGTTCGGACAAATGGGTGCTGGAACTGGCAACCCAGTTGTTGGACAGCCATGGCCCGCAATGGGTCTATGACCGGATCGTCCCGATCCTGCGGGTGACCCCCCTGCCGCATCCAATGCATGTGTCGCGGCTGCGTTTGGCTAGTCCGAACGAAGCTTTCTGGCGGTCGGTTGCATCGGCATTCCGGGTCGACAACGCCGCGGTCTCTATGGACAGGGGCATCGTCAAAGGCATGGTGTTCCCGGCCATGGTGCTGCTTCGGTCCCGCCCTCCGGCCACCACCGCCGCACAGGATGCCGAGCGGCTGGACCAGCGCTACCGCGACCTGGTCCACGCATAGCGCCGCGCCCAAGCCAGCCCCAGCACCGCCACACCCAGCACCGGCAGCGCGGCGGGGGCGGTCACCGCCTCGATCGCGTCGATGCGGAAGATTTCGCCGCGCGCCTTGGTCAGCACATAGAGGTTGCCCAGGTCGTCGGTGCCCAGCCGCGCATCGGCCCGCGCGGTGCCCAGGGCGGCCAGCAGCGGCTGTTCGATGCCGCCGATGATGGTGGTCAGCTCGGCGAAGCCCACCGCGCCGGCCGGGTCGTTGTCGGAGGCCAGGCCGTCGACATCGGTGACGAACAGCCGGCCGTTGACGATGTCGCTGGCCACGAACAGCCCGGTCAGGGCCGGCACGGCGCTGCCCTGGTAGAGCAGTCCGGCGCCGATGGCGCGGCCATCGTCGTGGTCATATTGGGCGATCGGGAACAGCAGCCCCGCCTCTGGCCCTGTCAGGGCAAACACATCGGGGGTGAAGGTGAGCCCGAGCGCCGGGTCGCGCCAGGTGGCGAAGCTGCCCTCGCGGGTGGACCAGCCATAGTTGCCGCCGGCGATGCCGGTGTTCACCTCCTCGACATTGGCCTCGCCGATGTCGTTGATGAACATCGTGCCGGCGCCGCCGCGCTGCCAGGACAGGTATTGCGGGTTGCGCAGGCCATAGGCCCAGATCGTTTCCTCGCGGCCCGGCTGGCCGGCGAAGGGATTGTCGGCCGGCACGGTGAAGCCCTGGCCGACGCCCGGCGTGGGGTCGATGCGCAGCACCTTGCCATAGGGATTGCCGGTGTCCTGGCCGTTCAGCAGGTAGCTCTGGTTGTCGCCGGCGTCGCCCATGGCGATGTAGAGCTTGCCGCGGTCGGGATCGCCGGGCAGCGCATTGGGGTTGAAGGCCAGCATCCCGATGGCATGGCCCCAGCCGGGCTCCGCGACGCGCAGCACCTCGCGCGAGGTGCCGGCGAAGACCGGCGCGGCCGGGTTGCTGGCGGTCCATTCGGTGACCACCATTTCGTTCGCCACCCCGGCGGAGCTGGCCAGCGGCGTGATGCCGCTGCCGGAGGTGGCGTAGGAGCCGGTGTAGAACTTGCCGGTGGTGGCGAAATCCGGCGCGAAGGCCAGGCCCATCAGCCCGCCCAGGAACCCCGGCGCGGTGCCGTTCAGATCGAGATACGGGGCGGCCAGCGCCCCGCCCGATGGCGTGGTCAGGTAGATGCGACCGCCGGTCTCGTTGATGGCCAGCCGCTCGGTGCCGTCGCCCACCGGCTGGATCAGTTGCGGCGCGCCGCCGGTCACCGTGGTGAAGGGGGTCAACCGCACGGTGATGCCGGATGGCGCGATGTCGGGCATCGGATCAGCCACTGGCTGGGCAACCGCGTTGCCTGAATGAAGGGCGCCCGCAACGAGCGTCGCCAAGACCAGCGGCCAAACAGCGCGCATGCGCACCTCCTGAAAGCGCAACATTGCGCCTGCGGCATATGCCCGGCAAGCCCGCCGCGGCGGCAGGAAGACGACCAAAGGGGGGATCGCCGCGCTGTA
>JBIPLY010000255.1:0-5995 GCA_044369385.1 Acetobacteraceae bacterium
GTCGGCCTGCCGCTGGATTTCGCCCCGACCGCGGCGGACGAAACCGGCCCGGCGCTGGCCGCGCGCTGTGCGGCGGCCGGCGCCTTCGTGGTGCTGCCGCATCCCGCCTGGAACGGCATGACGGTGGGCGATGCCGACAGCATCCCCTGCGCCCATGCCGTGGAGGTCTACAACCACACCAGCCATGTCGAGGAGGATCGCGGCGACGGCACGGTGATGCTCGACACGCTGCTGTCGCGCGGCCGCCGCATCCTGGGCTGCGCCACGGACGACGCGCATTTCAAGCAGCCCGACTGGTTCGGCGGCTGGGTGATGGTCCGCGCCGAGACGCTGGAGCCGGAGGCGCTGGTGGAGGCGCTGAAGGCCGGGCGCTACTATTCCTCGCAGGGCCCGGAAATCCACGCGATCCAGGTCTCGGCCAGCGAGATCGCCGTGGAATGCAGCCCGGCCACCTCCGTCATCGCCCTGGGCCGCGGCTCGGCCGGGGCGGCAACCTACGGCAATGGCCTGCGCACCGCCCGCCTGCCGGTCGAAAAATTCCGCAAGGGCGGCTGGCTGCGCGTGGTGGTGGTGGACGCGGCAGGGCGGCGGGCGTGGAGCAACCCGGTCTGGCTCGACGGCTAACCCCTCACACCGGCATCGTCCGCTTCTGATACGCCCGCCCGATGACGGCGGAATCCTCGCGCCCGCCGGCCAGCACGCGCACGCCGTCATCGATGCGCTGCTTGACGTTCTCGGGCCAGCAGGCTTCGAGAAAGGCGAGGCCGTTCTTCTTGCAGGCGCGCAGGATGCGGTCGCGGGCGGTTTGCATTTCGGGCGGATAGGGGTTGTTGCGGGTGTCGAGGTAGCCGAGCGAGAAGCCGAGGTCGCCCGGGCCGATTTCGGCATAGGCCAGGCCCGGGACGGCGAGGATCTCCTCGCAGCGGGCCACACCTTCGGGGCTCTCCAGCTTGACGCCCAGCATCAGCTCGCCCTGGGGGTTGAGCGGCCAGGGGTCGCAGCGTTGCTTGTAGTCGATCGGGGCCAGGCCCCAGACATGGCCGGCTTCGGGCTCGGAGCCCTGGCCCCGGCTGCCGACGCCGAGGGTGCCGCGGGCGGGCGTGACCTTGGATTTGCCGGCCATGCGTTCCAGCGCGGAGGGCATTGCGGGGTCGACACGCTGGGCACCGATCGGGTAGCGGCAGGATTCGACGAAGGCGCGGACGGCTTCGGGGGTTTCGGCCTGGCAGAGGATGATGCCATGGGCGCCGCGGCCGAGGATTTGCCGGAATTGCCAGGCGTTGTGCAGAACATTGGCTTCGGAGGTGCCGTTGACCGGGGCCTCGACGACGACCGTCGGCGTGCGATGCCCGCTTCGAGTGGGGCCGGCATCGACCAGGCCGCGCATGTATTGCATGAGCCCGCCCATGTCGAAGGCGCCGTGCTCCATGCCGATATTGATGTAGTCGGCCCAGGTGCCGGCGTCCTTCAGCCCCTCTTCGTAGGTGAGGACGTGGCCGGTGTGGTGGCCGGTGTAGTAGATGCCGATGCCCTGTTGCAGCAACTCGATGCAGCGGTTGACGCGCGCGGCCATGGCCGGTTTCCCCTCGGTGTTCCGCGCAGGCTAGCACGGCGGCGGCGGGGGGAAAGCGGCTAGGCGCGGCGCCGGAGCAGGCGTCCGTCAATGGCGGCGAGGCCGAGGCCGATCAGCGCCATCCCGGCCACCGCGCGCGAGGTGACCGACTCGCCCAGCACCAGCGCGCCGAGCAGCAGCGCGCTGGCCGGCAGCAGGAAGGTCACCAGCAGCAGGTTGGTCGCCCCCACGCGCGCCAGGATGGCGAAGTAGAGCACATAGCCCATGGCGGTGCAGATCAGCGCGATGCCGAACAGCGCCGCCCAGGCGGTGGCGCTGGGCATCGGCAGCGCCCAGCTGCGCTCCAGCAGCAGCGTCGGCAACAGCAGCATCGCAGCGCTGGCGGTCACCTGCCCGGTGGCCACATGCAGCGACGGCAGCGCGCGGAAGCGGCGGCCATAGATCCCGGCCAAGGCGTAGCTCGCCGCGGCGCCGAGGCAGCAGAGCTGGCCGAGCAGATCGGCCTGGCCGATGCCGCCCAGCAGTCCCGGCCCCACCAGCACCGCCACCCCGGCGAATCCCAACGCCACGCCGGCCGCCTTGATCGGCGACAGCCGTTCGTCGGCGGTCAGCCAATGCGCCGCCAGCACGGTGAAGATCGGCGTGGTCGCATTCAGGATCGCCGCCAGCCCGCTCGGAATCCGTGCCACCCCCAGCGTGATCAGCAGGAAGGGGATGATGTTGTTGAGCAGCCCCATCACCGCGAACTGGCGCCACGGCAGGTCGGCGCCCATCCGCATGCCGCGCAGCCGCAGCAGCAGGTGCAGCATCACCGCCGCCAGCCCGACCCGGCCCAGCACGATGGTCAGCGGCGGCAGTTCCACCACCAGCAGCGCAAAGAACAGGAAGGAGCTGCCCCACAGCACCGAGAGTGCCATCAGCATGAGCCATTCGGAGCCGCCCATGGCGGTGGATGGATTGGTGTTCATGCACCGGGGATAGCAGGTCGGCGCGGGCCTGACCCTCCGGGGGTTGCGCCGACTGTCGGAGCGGCGCGTCAGCCGGGCCTGGGAAGCCCTTGCACCCCCGGCAGCGCCAGCACCCGCGTGACCCAGGCCTGCACGCGGGGCCAGCGCGAAAGATCGAACTCACCCTCGTCGGCGGCCTGGGTGTAGCCGCACAGCGCCAGGTCGGCGATGGTGGGGCCGGTGTCGGTCAGCCATGGATGGCTGGCGAGGCGCTGCTCCATCACATCCAGGGCCTTCGCGCCGCGCTCCCAGCAATCGTGCACGCGGGGGAGCTGCTGGTCCTTCTGTTTCAGGTAGGTGATGATGTTGCGGGCCACCGCGATGTAGGGCTCGTGGCTGTACTGCTCGAAGAACAGCCATTCCAGCACCCGCGTGCGGGCCAGGCCCGGCGGCGGCATCCAGGGCGTGCCCTCGGCGAAATGGCAGAGAATGGCGCAGCTTTCGCTGATGTGCTGGCCGTCTTCCAGCGCCACCACAGGCACCTTGCCGTTCGGGTTGCGCGCCAGGAAGTCCGGCGTGCGGGTTTCGCCGGCATTGGAATTCACATCCACCCAGCGATAGGCCCGGCCGGTCAGGCGCAGGATCGTGGTGACCTTCCAGCAATTGCCGCTGGCGGCGAAGCCATAGACGGTGATCACGCGAACCTCCGATGCCGGTTGCCGGCTGCCCAGGATGCAGTCGACCGCACCACACTCGACGGCACCGCTCTGGCGCGTCAAGCCGTGCGGGCGGCGCGCAGCAAGGCCTCGGCGGTGTCATGGTCCATCCGCAGCGCTTGCAGGGCGACATCGCGGGAAAACCCGGCGCGGGCGAAGGCGGCGAGTTCCTTCACCTGGCGGGCCGGATCGGCCGGGGCGGTGCGGAACGGGCCGAGGCGGCGGCGGCGGGCATGGGCGACAGCGGCGGCCAGCTCGGCCTCGGGATCGTCCGGCAGCGCGGTCTGGGCGGTTTCCGCTCCAATGCCGCGGGCGGCGAGATGGGCAGCCACGGCCCGGCGGGAGCGGCCGGCGCGGGTCAGGCTGCGGGCGCGGTTCTCGGCGAAGGCGGCGTCATTCACCACGCCGAGCGCGACCAGCTTGTCGGCCACACGGCGCGCCGCCGCCCGCGCCGCAGCGGCCGCGGCTTCGGTGGTTTCGTCGCGCTCGCTGGCGCGCAACCAGCGGGCGATGCGGCGGTCGAGCACGGCGATCAGCCCGGCGCGCGTGGTGGCGTAGCGCGCGAGATGGGTCAGCGCCGCCGCGTGCAGGGCGGCTTCGGTGGGCGCGGAACCGGGGGCAGCGATGGGGCGGCGCATGGGCCAGTCTTCGCACGCCAGGCCGCCCGCGCAAATTCCCCGCTGCAACCCGGCCATGCGGCGCGTCGGCGGCATTTGACTTCCGCCCGCCGGCCAGACCATTGTTTCCGCTTCCCCGGAACCGGTCGCACAGGGGTGCGGCCGGCTGTTGTCCCGGCGGAACAAACCAAACGTCCCCGCAGAGGGACCAATGAGGGTCACCCGGATATGATTTCCGCCCTGTTGCCGAACTACAACCGTGCCGATCTCGCCTTCGAGCGGGGCGAGGGCGCCTGGCTGTGGACGACCGATGGGCGACGATTCCTCGATTTCGGGTCGGGCATCGCCACGGCCTCGCTCGGACACGGCAACAAGCACCTGGCCGACGCGATTTCGGCGCAGGCGCACAAGGTGATGCACGTGTCCAACCTGTACCGCATCCCGCAGGCCGAGCAGCTCGCCGCGCGGCTGGTGGCGAATTCGTTCGCGGACACCGTGTTCTTCTGCAACTCGGGCGCCGAGGCGAACGAGGGCATGATCAAGATGGTGCGCAAGACCATGTCCGCCACCGGCAAGCCGGAGCGCTTCGGCATCATCTGCTTCGAGGGCGCGTTCCATGGCCGCACCCTGGCCACCCTGGCCGCGACCGGCAACGACCACTACCTGGAAGGCTTCGGCCCGAAGGTGGAGGGCTTCAAGCACGTGCCGCTGAACAACATGAACGCGGTGCGTGACGCCATCGACGGCACCACCGCCGCGATCATGGTGGAGCCGGTGCAGGGCGAGGGCGGCATGCGAACCGCCGACATCCAGTTCATGCGCGACCTGCGCGCCATGTGCGACGAGTTCGGGCTGATCATGGCGCTGGACGAGGTGCAGTGCGGCATGGGGCGCACCGGCAAGCTGTTCGCGCATGAGTGGGCGGGCATCGAGCCGGATGTGATCTCGTCGGCCAAGGGCATTGGCGGCGGCTTCCCGCTGGGTGCGGTGCTGGCCAAGGAATGGGTGGGCAAGCACCTGGTTCCCGGCACGCATGGCACCACCTATGGCGGCAATCCGCTGGCCTGCACCGCCGGCAATGCGGTGCTGGACGTGCTGCTGGCGCCGGGCTTCCTCGACGAGGTGATCGCCAAGGGCGAGCAGCTCACCGCCGGGGTGAAGAAGCTGATCGCCGAATTCCCCGGCATCTTCGCCGAATCGCGCGGGCGCGGGCTGATGCAGGGCATCAAGTGCGTGATCCCCGCCGGCCAGGTGCAGGTGGCGTTCACCGGGGCCGGCCTGATGACCGTCACCGCCGGCGAGAACGTGGTCCGCCTGGTGCCGCCACTGGTTGCCACCGCGGCCGACATCGACGCGGCGCTGGATATGATGCGCCGCGCCGCCGCCGACCTGGCATCCACCGCCAAGGCGGCCGCCCAGTGAGGGTGAAGACACGGGCGAGGATGGAGTACGCAGCGTGAGCGGCGCCACAAGGCGCCGCGACACCGAAGCGGGCGGGGGGGCGGCTGCCCCCCCCCACGTCAAAGACAAACGCGACCAAGAAGGCCCCACCCTGCGCCGCATGCTGGAGGTCGCCGCCGGCTACAAGCGCGCCCTGAAATCCGGTGCCAGCACGCCGCGCCCGCTGGCCGGCAAGGTGCTCGCCCTGATCTTCGAGAAACCCTCCACCCGCACCCGCGTCAGCTTCGAAGTCGGCATGCGCCAGCTCGGCGGCGACGTGATCCACCTGACCTCCGCGGACATGCAGCTCGGCCGCGGCGAGACCATCGCCGACACCGCCCGCGTGCTCAGCCGCTATGTCGACGCGGTGATGCTGCGCACCTTCGCCCATGCAAGGCTGAAGGAATTCGCCAGCCACGCCACCGTGCCGGTCATCAACGGCCTGACCGACAGCAGCCACTCGGTCCAGCTCATGGCCGATGTCATGACCTTCGAGGAACACCGCGGCCCCATCGCCGGACAGGTCGTGGCCTGGTGCGGCGACGGCAACAATGTCGCGGGAACCTGGATCGAATCTGCCGCTCGCTTCGGCTTCACCCTGCGCCTGGCCACGCCCGCCGGCCTGCGCCCCCCCGCCGAGCTGGTGGAATGGGCGCGCAGCCAAGGTGCCAGGATCGAGCTGTTCGATGACCCCGCCGAAGC
>JBIPLY010000256.1:0-5982 GCA_044369385.1 Acetobacteraceae bacterium
GGCAGGTTGGCGAGTTCGGGGACCTGGGCGGGGTCGAGGGGGAGGAGGTAGCCGGCCTTGGCGAATTGTTCGAGGCCGCCATAGGCGCGGGTGTGGATCACGTCGCCGCCCTTGCCGGCGGCGAGCGCGGTGGAGAGCACGGTGGCGTATTGCTCGACGGCGAAGGATTCGAACTTCACGGTGATGCCGGGATTGGCGCGCGTGAAGTCGGCGAAGAGCTCGGTGTAGGCGGCGCGGTCTTCCTGGCGCCAGGTCCAGAAGGTGACCTCGCCGGCCTGGGCCTGGGCGACGCCGAGCATGGCACTGGCGGCCAGGGTTGCAGCCAGCAGGCGCCGGCCGATGCGCTTCATCATGGGTTCCGCCCCTTGGTGGTTGGTGGCGGGAAGCTAGGGATGGGGGGATTCGGAAGTCAAGCGGGAGAGGCGGGCGCGGGCGCGGGCGGCGTGGCGGGCCAGGGCGAGGAGGGCGGGGAGCTGGGCGGGGTGGCGCAGCAGGGAGGACAGGACGCGCGAGGGGGTGATGCGGCCGGCGGGGTCCAGCGCGGTCAGGGCGAGGGGGGGAAGGGCGAAGGCGGCGGGGTCGCAGATGGCGCGGATGACGGCAAACGGCAGGGCGTGGCGGGTGGCGACGCGGGCGACGGCGCCGGATTCGAGATCGACGATGACGGCGCCGGTGGCGCGGAAGGCGGCGTGTTTTTCGGCCGGGGTGGCGAGGATGGCGCGGGTCGCCAGCGCGGAGGCGTGGGTGGGGCCGCCGAAGCGGGCGGACAGGGCGGGGTTGGTTTGGGTGCGGGTGGCGCCTTCCAGCACGGCTTCGGGGATGACCAGGGTGCCCGGCGGCAGGGCGGGGTCCAGGCCGCCGGCCAGGCCGAAGCTGATGAGGGCGGTGGCGCCGGCGGCCACCAGGCGTTCGGCGGCCTGCTCCGCGCCTTCGGGGGTGCCGCCGCCGGGTTCGGTGGGGCCGAGGCGGCGGGCGAGGCGGGCCTCGGCTTGCAGGCCGGTGATGACGCCGAGCGTTGCGATCAGAACCCCCAGGCGACGCGGGGGTCGTTGGATTGGCGCAGGTTGCGGTAGCGGGCCAGGGCCAGGAGGGGGAAGAACAGCTTGTAGCCGTGGTAGCGCAGGTAGAAGACGCGGGGGAAGCCGACGGCGGTGTAAGGGGCTTCGGCCCAGCCGCCGTCCGGGAGCTGGGTGGCGGCGAGGTGGGCGATGCCGCTTGCGGTGGCGGGGTTTTCGGCCTCGCCGGCGGCCATGAGGGCGAGGACGGCCCAGGCGGTTTGCGAGGGGGTGGAGGTGGTGTGCGTTCCGCGGGGGGCGTTCGCGTAGGTTTCGTTGTCTTCGCCCCAGCCGCCGTCTTCGCGCTGCGTGGCGAGCAGGAAGGCGACGGCGCGGCGGAAGGCGGGGTCGGTGTGCGGCAGGCCGGCGGCGTTCAGCGCACAGAGGACGGACCAGGTGCCGTAGATGTAGTTGGTGCCCCAGCGGCCGAACCACGCGCCGTCCGGCTCCTGTTCGCTTTTCAGCCAGGCGATGGCGCGGGCGATGGGGGGGCTGTCGGGGGGTTCGCCGATCTGGGCGAGGAAGGAGATGCAGCGGGCGGTGACATCCGCCGTCGGCGGGTCGAGCAGGGCGCCGTGGTCGGCGAAGGGGATGTGGTTGAGGTAGTGGTGGTCGTTGTCGGCGTCGAAGGCGCCCCAGCCGCCGTTCTTGCTCTGCATGCCGATGATCCAGTCGCGGGCGCGGCGGATGGCGCCGGCGTGGGCGTCCGGGTTCTCGCGGTGCAGGAGCATGCCGACCACGGCGGTGTCGTCGACGTCGGGGTAGTGGGGGTTTTCGTATTGGAAGGCCCAGCCGCCGGGGGGCAGGCCGGGGGGGGCGGCGGCCTGCCAGTCGCCCACGACATCGAGGATCTGCTTGCCGCGGAGCCATTGGTTGGCGGCGGAGACGGCGGGGGCGGTGTTGCCCTGGGCCTCCGCAAGCGCGTGGCCGGCCAGGCTGGTGTCCCAGACCGGGGAGAGGCAGGGCTGGCAGTAGGCTTCGCCGTTCCGGATGACCAGCAGTTTGCGCAGGGCCTGCCAGCAGATGGCGGGGTCCGGGTGGTCCGGGGGGTAGCCCAGGGTGTCGAACATCATCATGGCGTTGGCCATGGCGGGGTAGATGCCGCCGAGGCCGTCCTCGCCGTTCAGGCGGGGGGTGACGAAGGCGACCGCACGGGCGATGGCGCGGCGGCGCAGGCGGGCGGGGAAGGCGGGTTCGATGGCGCGCAGGAGGCGGTCGACGTGCTTGAAGACGTGGCCCCAGCGGGAGCGGAACGGGCCGGTGATCCAGGCGCGCACCTGCGGCGGCGGGGTGGTGAACAGCTCCGGGACATGGATGCCGCGCGGGTTGCGCGCCCGGGGGCGCAGGGCCATGAGCACCAGCAGCGGGACGATGACGGTGCGCGACCAGTAGCTGATCTTGTCCAGGTGGAAGGGGAACCAGCGCGGCAGCAGCATGATCTCGACCGGCATGACCGGGACGGCGCGCCAGGGGACCTCGCCGTACAGGGCGAGTTGGGCGCGGGTGAAGACGTTGGCGCGGGCGGCGCCGCCGGCGGCCAGGATGGCTTGGCGGGCGCGGGCCATATGCGGGGCGGCGGGGTCGTCGCCGATCATCTTGAGGGCGAAATAGGCTTTGACCGAGGCGGAGAGGTCGAATTTTCCGTCGTGGAACAGGGGCCAGCCGCCGTGGTCGGCCTGGATGCGGCGCAGGTAGATGCCGATCGCCTGTTCCAGTTCCGGGTCCGGGCGGTCGAGGAAGTGGGTCAGCAGGACGAATTCGGCGGGGATGGTGGCGTCGGCTTCGAGCTCGAAGACGAAATGGCCGTCCGGCTTCTGTTCGCGCAGCAGGCGCGCGTGGGCGCGGGCGACGGTCGCGGCGAGGGTGGTGGTGTCCATGGTGGCGGGGGAGATAGGGCAAATGGGGGAGGAAGGGAAGGAAGCGGTTCTTTTTTGAAAAAAAGAACCAAAAAACTTTTATCCATTGGCCGGATACCTCCCTACGGAAGCCGGGTGCAAAGTGATAAAAAGTCTTTTTGCTTCTTTTTCTTCAGAAAAAGAAGATTCTTCCTATCCTATCACTGCCGCCGCGGCATTGCCGGAGCGGATTGCGCCCTCGATCGTGGCCGGCAGCCCGGTGGCGGTCCAGTCGCCGGCCAAGGCGAGGTTCGACAGGCCGGTGCGGGCCGGCGGGCGGCGGCGTTCCTGCTCCGCGGTGGCGGCGAAGGTGGCGCGTTTCTCGCGCACCAGGCGCCAGGCGGGCAGCGGGCCGGAGAGGGTCAGCGCGGCGGAGATTTCTTCCCAGCCGACGGTGGCAAGGTGGTCGGCGGACAGGTCGGCGTGGCGGTTGGCGGCACTGGTGGTGGTGCTGACGAGGCCCGGCTTGATGAAGACCCATTCGACCAGGCCGCCGACCAGGCCGGCGAATCCGGCGGGGCGGGGGTCGGCCTCGGCACGGAAATGCAGGTTGATGATCGACTCGAAGGCGTCCGGGGCGACCAGGCCGGGGAGCAGGGTGGGGGCGACCCAGGGGGGGACGGCGAGAATCACGGCCTCATTCGGGGCGATGTCGGCGGGGCCGGCGGTGGTGTGCAGGCGGCGGACGCGGCCGGCTTCGGCGTGCAGGCCGGTGATGCGGCGGTTGGTGTGCAGGGTGGCGCCGCGGGCGGCGAGCCAGGCCAGGGCGGGGTCGATGAAGGACTCCGACAGGCCGATGCGGGGCACCAGGGGGCGGCAGGCGGCGCCGCCCTGGGCCAGGGTTTCATCGACCACGGCGCCGAGCAGGCGGGCCAGCGCCACATCGGGCATGGTGTTCAGGGCGGCGATGGCGAGCGGTTCGAGCAGGCGGCGATAGAGCGTGCCGGCGCCGGCCAGGGTTTTTTCCACACTCTGGTCGCCCTTGGCGAATTTGAGCCGCAGCAGGGCGGCGTACTCGGCCAGGCTTGCGCCGCGGACGTTGCGGCGGGGGGAAAAAATCCACCAGGGGAGGCGGCCGGGATTGGGGGCGACGATCCAGCGTTCGGCGGTGGCGAGGTCGAAGAAGGGGAAGATCGGCTCGGGCGGGCCGGTCAGCGAGTCGGCCGCGGCGATGGTGGCGAGATAGGCCAGGGTGGCGCGGTTGCCGGAGAGCAGCAGGTGGTTGCCGTTGTCGATGCGGGTGCCCAGCTCGCGGTCGAAATAGGAGCGGCAGCGGCCGCCGGCGGCGGGGCCGGATTCGTAGAGCGTGACGGTGTGGCCGGCCTGGGTCAGGGCGACGGCGGCGGAGAGGCCGGCGAGACCGGCGCCGACGATGTGGATGTGGGTCATCCGGCGAGCAGATGGCGCAGCGCGATGGCCAGCTTCGCCCATTTCGAGAGTTTCACGGGTTGGTCGAGGCGCTGCCAGCCGCGCGCTTCCAGCCGTGCCAGGATGGCGGCGTAGGTGGCGGCCATCAGCCGGGCGGGTTTCATGGCGCGGCGGTCGCAATCGGCCATGGCGGCGCGGGCGGCGGCGTAATGGGCGTGGGCGCGGGCGGCGAGGGTTTCGCAGACCTGGGGCAGCGCGGGGTGGGACAGGGCGGCTGCGGGATCGTGCGGGATGCCGAGCGGGTCCAGCAGCGCGCGCGGCAGATAGAGCCGGGCGCGGCCGGAATCTTCGTGGATATCCCGGAGAATGTTGGTGAGCTGGAGCGCGCGGCCGAGATGGTGGGCGACCTTGTCCGCGGTTGGGGAGGCATCGCCGAAGGCGCGCACCGAGAGGCGGCCGACGGCGGCGGCGACGCGGTCGCAGTACAGGTCCAGCGTGGCCTCGTCCGGGGCCACGACCGGGGCGGCGGCGTCCATCTCCATGCCGTCGATCACCGCCTGGAAATCCGCCTGGCGCAGGGCGTAGGCGGAAATGGCGCGCAGGAGTTCGCGGGTGACGGGGTCATGGGACTCGCCGCGGTAGAGGGCGGCGATGTGGGCGCGCCACTGTTCCAGCCGGGGCTTTCGGGTGGGGAATGGCGACTCTTCGTCGGCGATGTCGTCGACGATGCGGCAGAAGGCGTAGATCGCGAACATCGCGCGGCGGCGCGGCGGCGGCAGGATGGCCATGCCGCGATGAAAGCTGGTGCCGGCGGCCTTCACGATGGCTTCGACGGCGTCGGCGTCCGGGGTCTGGGCATCCGGGGTCATCGCCAATACCTCAGCGCGGCGAGCAGGGCGGCGGCGGCGTCAAGCTTGGAGAGTTTCACCCGGCGGGCCAGCGGGTCTTGCCGGCGCAGGCGGGCGGCGAGGCGTTCGGCCAGGCCCAGGATGACGGCGACTTCCAGGCGCAGGCGGCGGTCCTGGATCTGCGGCGGCAGGGCGCGCCCGGCGCGGTTGAGCGTGTCGCATTCGTCCAGCAGCGCATCGATCACGCGGCGCATGCCGGGGGTGGCGGCGGGGCGGGCGATGTCGTCGATGCCGGTCTGGTGGCGGGCCATGAGGTCGGCGGGGAGATAGCAGCGATCGAGCGCCAGCAGGTCCTTCTGGATGTCCTGGAGGTGGTTCAGCACCTGGAGGGACGCGCAGATGGCGTCGGACGGTGGAAAGGTTTCGTCGGATTCGCCGTGCAGGTCGAGCAGGTGGCGGCCGACCGGCATGGCGGAGAAGCGGCAATAGTCGAGCAGCTCGGCCCAGTTGGCGTAGCGGGTCTTGGCGGCGTCCTGGCGAAAGGCGACCAGCAGGTCGGTGGCGTGGCGGGGGTCCGCGCCCGTCGCGGCGAGGCTTTCGCGCAGGGCGGCGGCGCTGGGGCTGGCGTGGTTCGGGCTGGCCGGGGTGGCGTGGCCGAGCAGGACATCCTCCATGAGGTCCAGGCGGCGGATCTTGTCGGCGGGCGCCAGGTCGGGGCTGTCGGCGATGTCGTCGGCGTTGCGGGCGAAGGCGTAATAGGCGTGGACATGCTGGCGCAGGCGGGCGGCGATCAGGGCGGAGCCGACCGGGAAGTTT
>JBIPLY010000257.1:0-5959 GCA_044369385.1 Acetobacteraceae bacterium
GAGCGGCATCATCTGCGAGATCGGCGAGAACAGCCGGCAGATCCCGCCCTATCAGCTCATCACCGAGTTCCCCGACGAGACCATCTACGGCGACGCGTTTCGCCTGGCCCACACCACCCAGATGCAGACCGTGCTGCATGCCGCCGAGCTGCTGCTCGACCATGGCATGCTGCCCGCACCGGAGACCGCCGCATGAGCGAACCGAAGGACCCCCAGGCCCCCTTGGCCGAGTGGCTGCGCGCCCGCTACGGCGCGGCGATCCCCGCCGTGCCGGCGATGGCCGAGACCGAAACGCTGCGCGCCATGGCCCGGCACCGCACCATGCGCCACTACACCGACCAGCCGGTCGATCCCGATCTGCTGCGCACGCTGGCCGCCGTCGCGCTGGCCGCCCCCAGCAAGTCCGACCTGCAACAGGCCGATATCGTCATCGTGCAGGATGCCGGGCAGCGGGCAGCGCTGGCGGCGCTGCTGCCGGACAATCCCTGGGCGAAATCAGCCCCGGCCTTCCTGGTGTTCTGCGGCAACAACCGGCGCCAGCGGCGGCTCCATGCCCTGCGCGGGCACGGCTTTGCCAACGACCATCTCGACGCCTTCTTCAATGCCGCGGTCGAGGCCGGGATCGTGCTCGGCAGCTTCGTCGCCGCGGCGGAATCGGTCGGCCTGGGCACCTGCCCGATCAGCGCCATCCGCAATCTGCCGGACGAGGTGGCAAGCGTGCTTTCGCTGCCGGCGCATGTGTTCCCGGTGGCCGGGCTCTGCGTCGGCTGGCCCAGCGGCTTCACCGCGCTGACCCCGCGGCTGCCCCTGTCGGCCACGCTGCACATCGACCGCCACGACGATGCCGGGCTGGACGCCGCCATCGAAGAATACGACGCGCGGCGCGATCGCGACAAACCGGTGCGCGCGCGGCGCCGCGACGACCTGTTCGGGGCGGATCAGCCCTATACCTGGTCCGAGGACAAGGCCCGGCAATACGCCCAGCCCGAGCGCACCGGCTGGGGCGCCTTCCTGCGGCGGATCGGTTTCCGGCTGGACTGAGATGTTCGCCATCGGGCTCGATATCGGCACCACCTCGACCATCGGCATCCTGATCGAGCTGCCGAACCGGGTGGTGGCGATCGCCAGCCGGCCATCCACGCTGTTCGCCGCGCATCCCGGCTGGGCCGAGGCCGATCCCGGCCAGTGGTGGGCCAATGTCGCTTCGATCTGCGCCGAACTGGCGCCGCGTGTGCGCGGCAGGCTGGCGGGGATCGGGGTGACCGGGGCGCTGCCGGCGGTGGTGCTGCTGGACGCGGCCGGCGTGCCGCTGCGGCGCAGCATTCAGCAGAGCGACGCGCGCTGTGCGGCCGAGCTGGCGGAGCTGATCGCGGCGGGCGATCCGGCGGCCTTCCTGGCGCGGACCGGCAACGGGCTGAACCAGCAGGTCGCCGCCCCCAAGCTGCGCTGGCTGGCGCGCCATGAGCCCGATGTAATGGCCGCAGCGCGGAGTGTGATGGGGTCGTACGACTACATCGCCTACCGCCTGACCGGGCGGCTGGGGGTGGAGCGCAACTGGGCGCTGGAGGCGGGGTTTCTGGATTTTTCCTCCGGCGCGGTGGAGGACGGGCTGCTCGAACTGGCCGGCATCCCGCCCGACATGCTGCCGCCGGTGCGCTGGGGGCATGCGCTGTTGGGCGAGGTCAGCGCCGAGGCGGCGGCCGCGACCGGGCTGCCGGCCGGGGTGCCGGTGATCGCCGGCTGCGCCGACCACATCGCCAGCGCCTATGCCGCCGGCCTGCTGGAAGAAGGCGACGTGCTGCTGAAGTTCGGCGGCTCGGCCGATATCCTGATGGCGAGCGCCCGCGCCCGGCCCGACGGGCGGCTCTACATGGACTACCATGCCATCCCCGGCCTGTTCGTGCCGAATGGCTGCATGGCCAGCGGCGGATCGATGCTGAACTGGCTGGCCGGATTGCTGGCGCCCGGCGAGGCGTTTCCCCATGCCAGGCTCGATGCGCTAGCAGCGCTGGTGGCGCCGGGCAGCGAGGGGGTGGCGGTCCTGCCCTATCCCCTGGGCGAGAAATCCCCCCTGCATGACCCCGCCGCGCGCGCGGTGTTTGCCGGGCTGAGCCTGAACCACGGCCCGGGGCATCTCTGGCGCGCCGCACTGGAATCGGTGGGCTACGCGCTGCGCCACCACCGCGAAGTGTTCGCCGAGGTCGGGCATCCCGTCCGCCGGCTGCTCGCCTCCGACGGCGGTGCCAAGAGCCTGGTCTGGATGCAGATCGTCGCGGACATCTTCCAGATGCCGGTGCGCGTGCTGACCGATCATCCCGGCTCCTGCCTGGGCGCGGCCTGGCTGGCGATGGTCGGCAGCGGCGCCGACCTGGACTGGCATGGCGTGACGCGGTTTGTCGGCGCCGGGCAGGTGCTGGCGCCGAACCCCGATCACGCGGCGGTGCACGACCGGGGCTATGCGCAGTTCCGCGCGCTGTACGGCCAGTTGCGGCCCTGGTTCGCGGGTTAGGCGACCACAGGCGCGACGTTCTTGGCGAGCCACCCGGCCAGCGCGGTCAGCCGCGCCTCCTCGTGCATCTGCCCCATCACCTGAACCCCGACGGGCATGCCGCCCACGGCCATCAGCGGCATGGTGATCGCCGGGGCGAACAGCATCGAGCTGGGCGCGTTGAAGACGAAGTCGCCGGTCGGGCGCGGGGCGAGCGGCTGGCCCGGGACATCGCCGGACCAGAGCGGGGCCGGGCCGGGGCAGGCCAGCGTGAGCACGGCATCCGCCAGCGGGGCGATCGCGCGGTGCAGAAGCTGCGCGGAGTCGCGGGCCAGCAGCGCCGCGCGATAGTCGTTCGGCGTCATCGTCTCGGCGCGGCGCAGCGTGGCCTGGGCGCGCGCGCTGACGCCGGTGGGGTGGGCATCGACCAGGGCGCGCTGGCCCCAGCGGTTTTCCCATGACGTGATGTTGCCGCAGATGGCGCGCCCGTCAGCCACCGATTGCTCCAGCGACTCGATGGCGGACGAATCGGTGCGGCGGAGCAGCTCAATGCCGGCGCGGCGCAGCGAATCGAGGAAGCTCTCGAAAGCCGTGCGAGTCGCCGAGTCGAGGCCGGAATACCCCTCGGTCTCCAGCACCACCAGGCGGCCCGGCTTGACCGGCGCGGGCGGGGTGGCGGGACCGATCATCCCTGGGCAGCCGCGGTCGCCGCCGGCCCGGTGGGCGATCTCGATGGCGACCTGCCACATGTCCTCGATGCCGCCCGCGTGCGGGCCGTGGGTGCTCATGCTGGTGGCCTGGCGTTCGCCGCGGTTCAACCCGCCCTGGGTCGGCTTGAGGGCGAAATTGCCGCAATACGCCGCCGGGCGGATGATCGAGCCGCCGACCTGGGTGCCGATCGCCGCCGGCATCATCCGCGCCCCCACCGCCGCCGCCGAGCCGGAGGAGGAGCCGCCAGGGGTGCGCGCGGCGTCGAACGGATTGGTGGTGGGGCCGGGATGGGCGCCGCCGATCTCCGCGGTGACGGTCTTGCCGAAGATCACGGCGCCCGCCTGGCGCAGCGCCCAGACGGCGGCATTGTCGCGCTTCGGGAAATTGCCGCGATAGGCCGCGCAGCCCATTTCGGTCGGGTGATCGCGGGTTTCCAGCAGGTCCTTGATGCCGATGGGCATGCCGTCGATCGGGCTGAGCGGGGCGGCCGCGCGCCAGCGGGCGGTGCTGGCATCGGCGGCTTCGCGGGCCGATTCGAGGTTCAGGGAAGCGAAGGCCTTCACCACCGGCTCGCGGGCGTCGACCGTCGCGATGCAGCGCTCCAGATAGGCGCGCGGCGTGTCGGTGCCGGCACGGAAGGCGGCGGTGGCGTCGTGAAAGGTCAAAGCGCGGAAATCGCGCGGATCATAGGTGCCCATGGCGGTTGCCCCTTGCTGCTGGCGCATCCTGGCGCGCGGCGTGGGGGGAGGCAATCGGGCGGGCGGGCGCGTGGCCCTCCCCCCGGGCGCAGGGCGATCGCATTTAGCCACATGCGCCATGCCTGGGGCGAAAGAAAGCAAGATTCACATGGAGGCGGAGAGGCGAAGAGAAGCAATCTCGCCTCCCTTGACCTCTCCGTCTCTCCGCCTCCATGTGAAAAGACTTGCTTCGGCGGCCACCGGGCGATGCGCTCCGGCCATATGCGATCGCCCTCCCCCCGGGCGGGGAGAGGGCTTCGCGGGCGTCAGACCGAGGGGTTGTTGTCCGGGATGATGGTCGGGCGGCGGCGATCGGCCATGAACTGGTCGAACTCGGCCTTGTCCTTGGCCTGGCGCAGGCGCTCCAGGTAGTCGACGAACTCCTTCTGCTCGTCCTCCAGGCGGCGCAGCGTGGCGCTGCGGTATTCATCGAAGGCCGCGTTGCCGCTGGGCTTGGCCTCGGGCCGGGCCGGCTGGTTCCAGGGCGTGCTCCAGTCGCCGAACTTGGCCCAGCCGCAGGCCGCACCCGGGTTGCTCCCCTGGGGAGCCCCAAGGGGGGCATTGTACCATTGGCCCGGCCCGGCGAAGCGGCGGCCCCAGCGGCGGCTGCCGATGGTGTAGGCCAGGATGGCCAGGCCGATCGGCCAGAAGACGATGAAGCCCAGGACCATGGCCGCGATCCAGATCGGCTTCGGGATGTCGTTGAGGAAGGCGGTGGCGTGCATGTGTCCTCTCCAGGGGGACCGGCCGGGGGGTTGGGGCTCCGGCCATGTGAATGTTAATCACATTTACATAGGTAGGGCACGGCCGCGATGGCGTCAAGCAAAATGCACATGAAAAGGAATCAACCCTTCGCCGACAGCCCCAGCGACTGCAGGTAGATCAGCAGCCCGGCCTCCAGCAGCTCCTCGGGCGCCATCGGCAGCCGGCGGCGCATGGAGTCGTTGCGGCCGACGAAAAGGGCCGCGGTGCCGTGGCACAGCGCCCAGATGTGCAGCGCGACCATCAACGGCGGCGGCCGCGCGCCCCCGCCTTTTCCATCGGCCCCCTTCCAGGCCTGGCTGGCGGCATCCGCGGCGCGGCGCAGCACGGCGAAGGCGGCCTCCGAGGCGCGCAGCAGGGCCGCGTCCTCCTCCAGCGGAAAGCCGGGCTCGAACATCGCAGCATAGGCGGCGGGTTGCTTGCGGGCGAAACTCAGATAGGCGCGGCCGCAACTCTCAACCGCCCGCACCGGGTCGTTGCCGGCGGACTGCACGGCCTGTTCGAGGGCGACGGAAAATCGTTCATAGCCCTGCCGCGCAATCTCGGCGATCAGCGCATTGCGGTCGCGGAAATGGCGATACGGCGCGGCAGCACTGACCCCGGCCGCGCGGGCGACCTCGGCAAAGGTGAAGCCGGCCGGGCCGCGCTCGGCGATCAGCGACAGCGCGGCATCCACCAGCGCCTCGCGCAGGTTGCCATGGTGGTAGCTGTCGCGCCCGCCCTCGGGCTTCGGGCCGCGCGGAGGGTCGGAGGTGAAGCGCATGTGAACGGAGTTTACATCAACCGCGCCGGAAATGCATCAGCGCAAACCGGCGACGCGGTCCATGAAGCGCTTCACCCGCGCGGCATCGACCGCGTTCCAGGTGATGCCGCCCTGCTTGAAATGGGTGCCGACCACGCAGCCATCGGCCAGCGCCAGCATATCGGCGACATTGTCCAGATTGACGCCGGTGTTGACGAAAATCGGCACTTCGGTGACCGCGTCCCGTACCTGGCGCAGCTCGGAACGGTCGGCGGGCTGGCCGGTCAGCGGCCCGGAGACCATGATCGCGTCGGCCAGGGAAGAGAACACGGCCGACTTCGCGCGCAAGCCGATCGGGCGGGTATCGAGCGGCGTGGCGAACTCCGCGTTGATGTTGAAGCACAGCTTGACCCGCTCGGCGCCGAGGCTGCGGCGGGTGCGCAGCGCCTCGCCGGCATCGGGCGCCCAGACCCCCATGTCCGAGGCATAGACGCCGGTGAAGATCTCCCGAACGAAGCT
>JBIPLY010000258.1:0-5937 GCA_044369385.1 Acetobacteraceae bacterium
AGATAGGTCATTCGGCGGCCTCCCGGATTGGGTCGCGATGGGCGGGGGTGGGATTGAGGTGGGCGGCGATGCCGCGCGCGATGAACTCGGCGGTGATCGGCGCGCCATCATAGTGCAGCACCCGCACCAGCTTCTTCGGGTTGCACTCCAGCTCGTTGATCAGCAGCGTGCGCATCTGCGCGTCGCGGTTCTGCTCCACGACATAGATGGTGTCGTGCGCCTCGACGAATTCCTCCACCTCCTTGCCGAACGGGAAGGCGCGAAGGCGGAGCTGGTTGATCGCCGCACCCTGCTGCTGGCCCAGGATCTCCAGCGCCTCGGGGATCGCCGGGCTGGTGGAGCCGTAATAGATCACGCCCAGCTTCGTCGGACGCCCGGCATCGGTGCGGATCGCCTTTGGCATCAGCGTCTTGGCGGTCTCCCACTTCTTCAGCAGGCGTTCCATGTTGCGCTGATAGGCGTCGCCCGCCTCGGTGTAGCGGGCGAACTCGTCGCGCGAGGTGCCGCGGGTGAAGTAGCCGCCCTTGGTCGGGTGGGTGCCGGGATAGGTGCGGTACGGGATCGCATCGCCGTCAACGTCCAGGTAGCGGCCGAAGACCTTGCCGGCTTCGAGTTCCTCGGCGGTCATCACCTTGCCGCGGTCCAGTTTGCGCGCGTCATCCCATTCCAGCGGCGCGGTCAGTCGCTCGTTCATGCCGATCTCAAGGTCGAGCAGCAGGAACACGGTGGTCTGCAACCGGTCGGCCAGGTCCATCACGTCGGCGCCGAACCGGAAGCATTCGTTCGGATCCTCGGGGATCAGCATCGGGTGCTTGCTGTCGCCGTGGCTGGCATAGGCGCAGATCAGCACGTCCGATTGCTGCGTGCGCGTCGGCATGCCGGTGCTGGGGCCGCTGCGCTGCACATCGACGATCACCGCGGGGATCTCGGCGAAATAGGACAGGCCGATGAACTCGCTCATCAGGCTGATGCCGGGGCCGGAGGTGGCGGTGAAGGCGCGGGCACCATTCCAGCCGGCGCCGATCACCATGCCGATCGAGGCCAGCTCGTCCTCGGCCTGGACGATGGCGAACTTCTTCTTCCCGGTCTCCTTGTCCACGCGGTAGCGCTCGCAGAAGCGGGTGAAGGCCTCGGCGACCGAGGAGGACGGGGTGATCGGATACCAGGCGCAGACCGTCGCCCCGCCATACAGCGCGCCCAGGGCCGCGGCCGTGTTGCCGTCCACGAAGATGCGGTCGCCCACCTTGTCGCTGGCCGACAGCGTCAGGCCCAGCGGGCACGGCAGATGGGCCAGCGCGTAGTCGCGCCCCATGTGCAGCGCCTTGTGGTTCGCGGCGATCAGCTTGTCGCGGCCCTTGAACTGTTCGGACAGCAGCGACTCGATCACCTTCGGGTCGATGTTGATGAGCGCGGAGAGTGCGCCGACATAGATGATGTTCTTGAACAGCTGGCGCTCGCGCGGCACGGCATAGGCGGCGTTGGTGAAGCTGGTCAGCGGCATGCCGACCACCGAGATGTCGGGGCGGAACTTGCTGGCCGGCAGCGGCTTGGTGTTGTCGTAGAACAGGTAGCCGCCGGGGCGGATCGACTTGATGTCCTCGTCCCAGGTCTGCGGGTTCATCGCCACCATCAGATCCGTGCCCTCGCGCGCGCCCATGTGGCCGCGGTCGGAGATGCGCATCTCGTACCAGGTCGGCAGGCCCTGGATGTTGCTGGGGAAGATGTTGCGCGGCGTCACCGGGATGCCCATGCGCAGGATCGCCTTGGCAAACAGCTGGTTGGCCGAGGCGGAGCCGGAGCCGTTGACGTTGGCGAACTTCACCACGAAGTCGTTCACCGCCACGATCGGCGCCACGGTGGCGACGGGCTGCAAGGCGTCCTGCGGGCTCATGCGGCAACTCCCTCTTTGGCCACCGTCGGGATCGGCGTCACCTGCGCCAGGTCGAACAGGAAGCGCTGCATGTCCCAGGCGCCGGTGGGGCAGCGTTCGGCGCACAGGCCGCAATGCAGGCAGACATCCTCGTCCTTGGCCATGATCCGCCCGGTCTTCAGCCCGTCGGCGACGTAGATGTCCTGCGTCAGGTTCAGCGCCGGCGCGGTCAGGCGCTGGCGCAGCTCCGCCTCGTCGGCGTTCTCGGTGAAGGTGATGCTGTCCACCGGGCAGATGTCGACGCAGGCGTCGCACTCGATGCACAGCTTCGGCGCGAACACCGTCTGCACGTCGCAGTTCAGGCAGCGCTGCGCCTCCTTGAAGGCCAGGGCGGGATCGAAGCCCAGCTCGACCTCGTCCTTGATGCTGGCCAGCGCCTTGGACTTCTCCAGGTGCGGCACCTTGTAGCGCAGGTCGATGCGGATATCGTTGTCGTAGGACCACTCGTGGATGCCCATCTTCTGGGACACCAGCGTGGCATCGGGCGCCGGCCGGTCGCGCAGATCGCCGTCCTGGCACAGCTTGTCGATGCTGATCGCCGCCTGGTGGCCATGCGCCACGGCCCAGATGATGTTCTTCGGCCCGAACGCCGCGTCGCCGCCGAAGAACACGCGCGGGTTGGTCGACTGGAAGGTGGTCTCGTCCACCTTCGGCATGCCCCAGCGGTCGAACTCGATGCCGATGTCGCGCTCGATCCAGGGGAAGGCGTTCTCCTGGCCGATGGCCACCAGCACGTCGTCGCAGGCGATCAGCTCGTCCGGCTCGCCGGTGGGCACCAGGCTGCGGCGGCCCTTTTCGTCATAGACGGCCTTCACCTTTTCGAAGGTCATGCCGGTCAGGCGCCCGTTCTCGTGGACAACCGACTTGGGCACCATGAAGTTGAGGATCGGGATGTCCTCGTTCATCGCGTCCTGCTTCTCCCACGGCGAGGCCTTCATCTCCTCGAAGCCGGAGCGGACCACCACCTTCACGTCCTCGCCGCCGAGCCGGCGGGCGGAGCGGCAGCAATCCATCGCGGTGTTGCCGCCGCCCAGCACGATCACGCGCTTGCCGATCGACTTCACGTGGCCGAAGGAGACGGAGTTCAGCCAGTCGATGCCGATATGCACATTGGCCGCCGCCTCCGCCCGGCCCGGAACGTCCAGGTCGCGGCCGCGCGGCGCGCCGGAGCCGACGAAAACGGCGTCGTAGCCCTCGTCCAGCAGCGCCTTCAGGCTGGGCACATAGGTTTCATAGCGCGTCTCCACGCCGAGTTCGGTGATGAAGCCGATCTCCTCGTCGATCACCCGCTCCGGCAGGCGGAAGGCCGGGATCTGGCTGCGGATGAAGCCGCCGCCCTTCGGCGCGCTGTCATAGACCACCACATGGTAACCCGAGGGCGCCAGATCGCGCGCCACGGTCAGGCTGGCAGGCCCGGCGCCGACGCAGGCGATTCGGCGGCCATTGGGTGCCGCGCGGCCCAGCCGCACGCGCTCCAGCACCCCGTCGGTCTTGTAGTCGGCGGCCACGCGCTTGAGCCGGCAGATCGCCACCGGCTCTTCCTCGACGCGCCCGCGCCGGCAGGCCGGCTCGCAAGGGCGGTCGCAGGTGCGGCCAAGAACGCCCGGGAAGACGTTGGATTTCCAATTGATCATATAGGCGTCGTCATAGCGCCCGGCGGCGATCAGGCGGATATACTCGGGCACCGGCGTATGCGCCGGACAGGCCCATTGGCAGTCCACCACCTTGTGGAAGTAGTCGGGATTCCCGATATCGGTCGGCTGCAAGGTCAGGACACTCCCCCTGGACGCCAGTTCTTGTTCGGCGCCGTGATCACGTATCGGGCGGCCGGGTGCGGTTCGCCCAATGCGCCATTATGCCATCGCTTGCGCGTCCCTGATAAGCCCCCCTATTGGCCCCCCCTATTGGCCCCCCTATTGGCCCGCCGCCGATCGCGGGGCTGGTCAACCCGGCCCGCAGGCGCGAGATTGGGCCATGCGCGCCCTGTTGCTGTTCCTCGCCCTGCTGATCGCCCTGCCGGCCACGGCCATCAGCGCCGAGCTGAAGATCGCGACCTGGAACATCGAGTGGCTGACCCTGCGCCCCGCCGGCGACCGCGCCCTGCCGCGCAACGTGGTGCCGAAGGACGGCGCCAGCCGCGCCCTGCTGCGCCGCTATGCCGAGGAGCTGGCCGCCGATGTGGTGGCGCTCCAGGAGGTCGACGGCCCGGACGCCGCCGCCACCGTCTTCCCCACCCCGCGCTATGCGCTGCACTTCACGCTGGACCGCGTGGTGCAGCGGACCGGATTCGCGGTGCGCCAGGGGCTGCGCTTCACCGCCAACCCCGACCTGGTTTCGCTCAACGTCACCCCGGATGCGCCGAACCCGCTGCGCAGCGGGGCGGACATCACGCTGGAGCTGCCGGGCGGGTCGAAGCTGCGGCTGCTGTCGCTGCACCTGAAAAGCGGCTGCAAGGAAGACCGCCTGGGCAGCACCGCGCGCCCGCAATGCGCGCCGCTGCGGCTGCAACTGGCGGCCCTGCAGGGCTGGATCACCCAGCGCCGGGCCGAGGGCGTGCCGTTCCTGCTGCTCGGCGACTTCAACCGCTGGATGCAGCCGCGCGAGGAGTTCTGGCAGGGGCTGGAACAGGCCGCCCCGCTGCTGCGCGCCACCGCCGGCATGGCCTCGCCGTGCTGGGGCGGCGGCGGCTTCATCGATCACATCATCGCCGGCGGCGCCGCGCGCGGATGGATGGTGCCCAACAGCCTGCGCGTGACGGTGTTCCGCGAACAGGGGGCGGAATGGCGCGCACGCCTGTCCGACCACTGCCCGATCGCCGTGCGCCTTGCCATTCCCGAGTGAGCCCCATGGACAGCATTGCCCGCCACATCCTCGACCTCTCCCGCCGCCGCCTGCTGCGCGGGGCCACCGGCATGGCGGCGCTGACCGCGCTGCAACCCGCCTTCAGCCGCGCGGTGATCGCCCAGCCGAGCTTTCGCACGGACCCCTTCACCCAGGGCGTGGCCTCCGGCGATCCCCTGCCGGACGGCGTGGTGATCTGGACCCGCCTCGCGCCAGACCCGCTGGCCGGCGGCGGCATGCCGCGCAGCGCCGTGGAGGTGCAATGGGAGATTGCCACCGACCCCGCCATGCAGCAGATCGTCCAGAAGGGCGCGACCCTCGCCCGCCCGGAACTCGGCCACAGCGTCCATGTCGAGGTCACCGGCCTGCAACCCGCCCGCCCTTACCATTACCACTTCCGCGCCGGCGCCGCCGAAAGCCCGATCGGCCGCACCCGCACCGCCCCCGCACCAGACGCCATGCCCGCCGCCCTGCGCTACATCTCCGCCGGCTGCCAGCATTACGAAGCCGGCCACTTCACCGCCTGGCGCCACATCGCCGACGAGCCCGACATCGACTTCGTCAGCCATTACGGCGACTACATCTATGAATACCGCACCCGCGCCCTCAGCCCCACCGTGGTCCGCCAGCACAACTCCGACGAAATCTACACCATCGACGACTACCGCAACCGCTACGCCCAGTACCGCAGCGACCCCGATCTGCGCGCCGCCCACGCCGCGCACGCCTTCCTGATGTCCTTCGACGACCACGAGGTCGACAACAACTGGGCCGGCCCGCACTCCGAGGAAGACGGCTCCGCCCGCCGCCCCGTCGCCGTCCCGCCCGAAATCTTCGCCCTGCGCAAGCAGATCGCCTTCCAGGTCTGGTACGAATCGATGCCGGTCCGCCGCGCCCAGCTCCCGCGCGGGCCGGAGATCACCGCGTACCGCGCCCTGCGCTGGGGCCGCCTGGCCGACATCGCCGTGCTGGACACCCGCTCATACCGCGACGACCAGCCCTGCGGCGATGTGAACGGCCCCCCCTGCCCCGCCGTCGCCAACCCGAACGCCCAAGTCCTCGGCCCAGATCAGGAACGCTGGCTGTTCGACCGTCTGGCCACCACCCCCGCCACCTGGAAGATCCTCGCCCAGCAGGTGCCGATCATGCGCCGCGACTTCGGCACC
>JBIPLY010000259.1:0-5924 GCA_044369385.1 Acetobacteraceae bacterium
CGGTGGTCAATACCGGGCGGGCCACGGTTTCCGGCATGACGCTGCGGGCGAAGTTCGAGCGGATCGACGGGCTGGCGGTCGGCGCCGATGTGCGGCTGGCCGGGGTGAAGATCGGCAGCGTCACCGCGACCCGCATCGACCCGCAGACTTTCCAGGCGATCGTGACCATGTCGGTGCAGCCCGGGCTGAAGCTGCCGCGCGATTCCAGCGCCGAGATCGGCAGCGACGGGCTGATCGGCGGCAAGTCGCTGGCCATCGTGCCGGGCGGCGACGACCGCCTGCTGGCCGATGGCGGCGAATTCACCATCACCCAGTCGGCGGCCAGCCTGGAGCAGCTGCTGGGCAAATTCATCTTCGGGGTGGGCGAGCTGTCGTCCAATGTCCAGAAATCGCTGGACCAGAACAAGCCGGCGCCCAAGTGAGCGCCCCGGTGAGCGAGCTGCCGAAATCGTGGCCGATGGCCGCGGGCGGGGCGGTGTCGTGCCGGGAGAAGCTGAAGACGCTGGCCGCGAACCATGCCGAGCTGGCGCAGGTGATGCAGGACGCCTTCGAGGACGCCGTGCTGATGGGCGTGGACGAGGCGGCGATGCGCGACATCCTGGGCGGCATGGTCCAGGGGCTGCGCAGCCCGAAGCGCGGCTGACGATGCGCGGCGGCTTGCTGGCGGCGATGGTGCTGTTGGCGGCGCCGGCGTTCGGGCAGAGTTTTCTCGGACAGAGCCGGCCCGGCGGCGCGCCCGCCGGTCCAAGTTCGCCGGGCTTGACGGGGCCGGCGCCGCTGGCCCCGGTGCAGACCGTGCCGCTGTCGCCCGATCCCGCGCCGGCGCCGCTGGTTGTCACGCCGGGCGCGGCCCTGCCGGCGCAGCCGATGCCAGCGCCCGTTCCAGCACCAGTGCCAGTGCCTATGCCTGTGCCTGTGCCGGTGCCTGTGCCGGTGCCGGTGCCGGTGCCAGCGCCAGTTTTGGCGCCGGTGGTGGCGCCGGCCGTGCCCTCGGTCTGGGTGGCGCAGGGGGGGGCGGAGTTGCGCGGGGTGGACAAGGTGACGGCCCGCACGTCGTCGTTGAGTGCCAGGCCGGGCGAGGCGCTGCGCTTCGGGCCGCTCAGCGTGGTGCTGCGCCAGTGCGTGGTGCGGCCGGGGGATCGGGCGCCGGATGCGGCGGCGTTTGTGGAGATCAGCGAGGGGGGGCGGCCGGTGTTCCGCGGCTGGATGGTGCTGTCGCAGCCGCAATTGGGCCTGGTTGAGCATCCGACCCACGATATCCGGCTGTTCGGGTGCCGCCCTTGAAGCCGCCGGCGATTGGCGCGGGGATGGCGCTGTTGCTCGATCTCGACGGCACGTTGATCGATTTCGCGCCGACGCCGGATGCGGTGGTGGTGCCGGACGGGCTGGTGGCGGCGCTTTGGGTGTTGCGGGGGCGGTTGGGCGGGGCGTTGGCGGTCATCACCGGGCGGCCGGTGGCGCAGATTGACGCCTTGTTGCCGGGGGTGGCGTTTGCGGTGGCGGGCGAGCATGGCGGGGCGATCCGCCATGCGCCGGACGGCGCGATCGAGCGTGGCGACCACGCGGCGGTGCCGGAGGACTGGCTGGACATGGCCGCGGCGGCGCTGCGGGCGCATCCCGGCACGCTGCTGGAGCGCAAGGCGCATGGCGTGGCGCTGCATTTCCGCCGCGCGCCGGGGGCGGGGGCGGCATTGCGAGGGTTGGCCGAGGGGTTGGTGGAACGGTTGCCGGGGCATGTGCTGCTGGCCGGCAACATGGTGTGGGAAGTGCGGCCGCGCGGCATCGACAAGGGCGGGGCGCTGCGGGCGATCATGGCGCGGGCGCCGTTTGCCGGGCGCGTGCCGGTGTTCGTCGGCGATGATGTGACGGATGAGGATGCCATCGCGGCGGCCATCGCGCTGGGCGGCATCGGGCTGCGCGTGGCGGACAGTTTCGGCGGGCCGCAGGGGGTGCGGGACTGGCTGGCCGGGGAGGCGGGGCGGGGCTAGGCTTCCGGTCAAACCGGAGGAGCACGCCCTCGGTTGAACCGAGGGAGGCAATCATGACCGATACCATCTATCCCAGCCTGCGCGACCGCGCGGTGTTCGTCAGCGGCGGGGCGAGCGGGATCGGGGCCAGCATCGTTGAGCATTTCGCCGCCCAGGGCAGCCGGGTGGCGTTTGTCGATATCCAGGACGGGCCGGCCGAGGCGCTGGTGGCCCGCCTGGCCGCGGCCGGGCATCCCGCGCCGCGGTTTGTCCATTGCGACATCCGCGACATCGCGGCCTATCAGGCGGCGATCCGCGAGCTGGGGGCGGCGATGGGCGGGATCGATGTGCTGGTCAACAATGCCGCCCATGACGACCGGCATGACTGGCGCACGGTGACGCCGGAGTACTGGGATGAGCGGCTGGCGGTGAACCTGCGCCACCAGTTCTTCGCCATCCAGGCCGCCGCCCCGATGATGCAGGCGCGGAAGCGGGGCTCGATCGTCAATTTCGGCTCGATCTCCTGGCATCTGAAATCGGGCGGGATGCCGGCCTATACCACCGCCAAGGCGGGGGTGGAGGGGCTGACGCGCAGTTTCGCGCGCGACCTGGGCGCGGACGGCATCCGGGTGAACTGCATCATCCCGGGCTGGATCATGACCGAGCGGCAGAAGACGCTGTGGCTGACCAACGCGGCGCGGACGCGCACGCTGGATGCGCAATGCCTGAAGGAGATGCTGGAGCCGGCCGATATCGCGCGCATGGTGCTGTGGCTGGGCAGCGAAGACAGCCGGATGTGCAGCGCGCAGCTTTTCGTGGTCGATGGGGGGTGGTGGTAGGGGGTACGCAGGTACGGCTCCCGGCCGGAGGGGTTCCGGGGGAGTTCTGGCGGGCGCGGGGTGTGGGCCGGGCGTGGATGTGGCGGCGGGGCGCGGGCGGATGCGGGGGGGCGCGGGCGCGCCGACGCGCGCGCATGGCGGCGCGGTCGTGCGGAGGGGCCGCGCGGCCGGGGCGTGGCGGTCCGCTGGCGGGGTGGCGGGTTGAAACCCGCCCTATTTGTTTGTTCTTGTGGTTTTTTGGATTCCCATTCGGCGATCATCGCTTCGAGTTTGCGGGCGAGGGTTTCCAGCCGGCGGATGGACGCGCGCAGGCCCGGCGCGAGCAGGGGGTGCTCGGCCGTGTGTTGGGCGATGGCTGCGATCAGGAGGTCGAAGAGCGCAGCGAAAGCCTGGGCCAGGGGGGAGGGGAGCTTGTCCCTTGCGACTGTCATAGTTAGACATTTACTCTAACTGTTTGGTCGCTGCAAGCGGGGTTTTCTGGGGGGGCGTCAGCAAGAAAGCAAGCGGCCACAAAGACACAGAGACACGGAGGAGCAAGGCAAGGGAGAAGAAAGTTGTTATTGTTTTTCCGGGGCCGAGACCAGGAGGGCCGGCAGTCATGGAAAAAGTTTTTTTGCTTCTTTTTGTTCACAAAAAGAAGGCGCTTTCTTATCCCCTCGTTTCCCCGGTATAGGAAATCCCCGCCCCGGCATTGATGGCCGCCATGAGCCCGCCATCGGCGGCCAGGCAGGTTCCGGTAATGCCGCTGGCAGCGTCGCTGGCCAGGAAGGCGGCGGCGTTGGCGACTTCGGCCGGGCGGACCAGGCGGCCCATCGGCTGGGCGGCGGCGAAGGTGGCGAGCAGGGCGGCGGGGTCGCCGCTGGACGCGGCCTCGCGGTGCAGCATCGGGGTGTCGGTGGCGCCGGGCAGGACGGCGTTGACGCGGATGCCGTAGGGCGCGCCTTCGAGGGCCAGGGCGCGCATGAGGGCGACCTGGCCGCCCTTGGTGGCGGCGTAGGCGGCGATTTCGCGCGAGGTGAGGAAGGCGTGCGGCGAGGCGGTCAGGGTGACGACGCCGCGCCCGGCCTGGCGCATCGCCCGCATCGCATCGCGCGCGCACCAGAAGCTGCCGGAGAGGTTGATGGCCAGGATGCGATCCCAGTCTTCGTCGCTGGTGTCCCAGATCGAGCGGCACAGCTCGATGCCGGCATTGGCGTGCAGGATGTCGATGCGGCCGAAGGCGTCGAGCGTGCTGGCGATCAGGGCGGCGCAGTCGGCGGCGCGGGCGACGTTGCAGGCGATGAAGCGGCCGGACAGTTCGGCGGCCAGCGCGGTGCCGGCTTCGGCGTCGATGTCGGCGATCACGACGGTGGCGCCGGCGGCGGCATAGGCGCGGGCGCAGGCGGCCCCGATGCCGTGGGCGGCGCCGGTGACCACGGCGATGCGGCCATCGAGAAAGCGCGAGGACATGGCCGATTCCATCTGTTGCCGGAGCGGCCAGTGTGCGGCCCGGGCAAGGCGGCGGCAAGCGCCCCTCCCGCCGCGGGCGGAACTGGGGCAGAGTGCGGGGGTCACGCGTTTCAGGGAATCGATGCGATGAAATACCTCCACACCATGATCCGGGTGTCCTCGATCGAGGACACGGTGGCCTTCTTCGAGGTGATCGGCCTCAAGGAGGTGCGCCGCTATTCCAGCGAGAAAGGGCGCTTCACCAATGTCTTCCTGGCCGTGCCCGGCGAGGCGGCGCAGGTGGAGCTGACCTATAACTGGGACCCCGAGGCCTATACCGGCGGGCGCAATTTCGGCCATCTGGCCTATGCGGTGGACGACATCTACGCGACCTGTGCGGCGCTGCAGAAGCATGGCGTGACCATCAACCGGCCGCCGCGCGAGGGGCGCATGGCGTTCGTCAAGTCGCCGGACGGGATTTCGGTGGAACTGCTGCAGGACGGCGAGGCGCTTCCGGTGGCCGAGCCCTGGGCCAGCGCGCCGAATATCGGCACCTGGTGAGGGCGGGCTCCCCGCCGGCGGGCAAGCGCTGGCGGGGCAGGCGCTATCTTTTTGCCCAGGCGATGGCGTCTTCCAGGTGGTCGTCGCCCCAGAACAACTCGCCATCGGCGATGAAGCTGGGCGAGCCGAAGACGCCGAGCGCGCGGGCGATGTCCGTCTCGGCGTCCAGCGCCGCGGTGTTCGCATCGCCATCGGCCTGGGCCAGGATGCGGTCGATTTCGGCGGCCTGTCCGGCTTCGGCCAGGGCGGCGCGGAGGTTCTCCTCGCCGCCATTGCCGATGCCCTCGGCGAACCACAGGCGGTAGGCGGCGCGCAGATAGGGGGCGGCCCAGCCTTCCTGCACGCCCAGGAGCGCCACGCGGTTGGCGCGCGCGCCGCTGGGGGCGGGGTAGGCCACCGGCAGGCGCAGGGGCATGCCGATGGCCGCGGCGCGGCGGGCGATGTCGCGCCACATGTAGCGGTGCTTGGCGGTGCCCTCGATGAAGGGCAGGGCGGGGCCGCCGGTGAGCGCGCCGACGCTTTTCATCGGGCGCAGGCGGATGGTCACGCCCGCCCGGGCGGCCAGCGCTTCGTGGCGCGCGACGGTCAGCGCGGTGTAGGTGCTGCCCATGGTGAACCAGAAATCGATGGTGGGGGCGGGCATTCGGGGGGCTCCCTGTTTAGGCCTCGAAGCGTTCAGTTCTCGAAGCGGGGCAGGCGGGTGCGGCGGCCGAGGGCGAGGGCGTCCAGCGTCAGTTGCAGGGGGGCCAGGTCGGCTTCGCTGCGGCCGCCGCGGATCAGCTCGGCGAAGCGGGCATAGAGGGTGGGGTATTCGGCGCGCGGTTGCTGGACCGTGACGGTGCCGTCGATGGCGAGCGTGCCGCCGCTGTCGGTCAGGGCGATTGTGTGGCCGCACTGGGTGGCGAGGCGGATTTCGCGCTGGTCGGGGCCGGTATGGGACCAGTCCATGTGCAGCTCCATCGGGCCGTCGCTGTCCAGGGTGGCGAAGTGCAGGGTGGCGGCGAGGGGGGCGGCGTGGTTCTCGGCGATGCGCAGCTCGGCGGCGCGCAGGAAGGGGGGCGTGGCGAAGAGGCGGCTGAGGATGGACAGGGCGTTGATGCCCATGTCGAAGACGCCGAGGCCGTCGGCT
>JBIPLY010000260.1:0-5919 GCA_044369385.1 Acetobacteraceae bacterium
ATCTGCCGTTGCCGTTGCCGGGGGCGGAGACGTTGAGGTTATGAAGGAAGGAAGGACTTCTTTTTTTGAAAAAAAAGAAGCAAAAAAACTTTTACCCATTTGTTGGGTGCGCCCCAGGGGAGCCGGGTGCCAGGTCAGGAAGTTTTTTTGCTTCTTTTTGTTCACAAAAAGAATACTCTTCCTGTGATTGCCTTGCTGTCCCGCGAACTTCGCCTGTCGCTGCGCCATGGCAGCGACTCCTTGGCGGCGTTGATGTTCTTTCTGCTCGCTGGGGCGTTGTTTCCGCTGGCGATCGGGCCGGCGCCGGAGACCTTGGGGCGGATGGCGCCGGGGATTGTCTGGGTGTGTGCGCTGCTGGCGGCGTTGTTGCCGCTGGACCGGGTGTTCGGGGCGGATCACGAGGACGGGTCGCTGGATCTTTTGCTGGTGTCGGGGCTGCCGGCGGCGGGGGTGGCGCTGGGCAAGGCGGTGGCGCATTGGCTGGTGACGGGGGTGCCGCTGTTGCTGGCGGCGGGGCCGATGGCGGTGATGCTGCGGATGCCGGAGGAGGCGATTCCGGCGTTGCTGCTGGGCCTGGTGCCGGGCACGGCGGTGCTGTCGCTGTTGGGGACGCTGGGGGCGGCGATGGTGCTGGGGGCGCGGCGGGGGGGGGTGCTGCTGCCGTTGCTGGTGCTGCCGTTCTGTGCGCCGGTGCTGATCTTTGGCGTGGCGGCGGCGGATGCGGCGGGGGTGGGGCTGGCGGCGCGGCCGCATCTGCTGTTGTTGTCGGCGCTGTTTGCCGCGGCGCTGCCGCTGTGCCCGCTGGCGGCGGGGGCGGCTTTGCGGTCGGCGGTGGAGTAGGGGGTGTCATGCGCGGGAACAGCGTGGTTGCCGGCATGGTGCTGGGGGTGGCGGCCTATGCGCTGTTTGCGCTGAACGATGCGACGAACAAGTTCCTGGTGGCGAGCCTGCCAGTGGCGCAGGCGCTGTTCTTTCGCAGCCTGACGATCACGGCCGGCTGCCTGGTGGCGGGGCGGGGGCCGGTGGTGGCGGCGGTGGTGGGCTCGCCGGTGCTGCGGCGGATGCTGTTCCGCGCGGTGATCACGCTGGTGGCCTGGCTGTGCTATTTCAGCGCGGCGCCGATGCTGCCGTTTGCGCAGATGATGACGCTGTACTTTGCCTCCCCGATCCTGACGACGCTGCTGGCGATTCCGATCCTGGGGGAGCGGGTGAGTGCTACGCGCTGGGTGACGATTTTTGTCGGGTTTGCCGGGGTGGTGGTGGCGGCGGATCCGCGCGGGCTGCTGGAGGGGGCGACGCCGGCCTGGGCGATCGGGCTGGTGATGGTGGCGGCGGTGCTGTGGGCCTATGCGGCGATCCTGATGCGGCAGATTGCGCGCCATGAGGGGGCGCTGGTGCAGATGCTGCTGCAGAACGGGTTTTTTCTCGTGGTGACCGGGGTGTGGACGGCGTTCCACTGGGTGACGCCGACGGCGTGGGAGCTGGTGTTGCTGGTGGCGATCGGGGCGATCGGGGCGGGGGGGCAGCTGTTCCAGTTCGCGGCGATCCGGCGCGCGCCGGTGGCGGTGATGGCGGTGGTGGAATACAGCGGGCTGGTCTGGGCGTTCCTGTTGGGCTGGCTGATCTTCTCGGACCAGCCGCCGGGGGCGGTGTATTTCGGCGCCGGGATCATCCTGGCGGCGGGGGTGTTCCTGGTGGCGGTGGAGCACCGGGCGGGCAGGAAGTAGGAAGGGTTTTCACATGGAGACGGAGAGGCGAAGAGACATTGCTTCCTCCTCTTCGCCTCTCCGCCTCCATGTGAGCCTTGCTTACTTCAGATACCGCGCAAAGAACGCAAACGTCCGCTCATGCGCAAAAGCGGCGTCGGGCGCGGAGAAGCTGCCGCGTTCGTCGCAGCCGAAGCCGTGCTGGGCGCCGGGGTAGACGAAGACTTCCACGCCGGGCTGGGCGGTGCGGATGGCTTCGACGTCGGTGAGCGGGATGCCGGTGTCTTTCTCGCCGAAATGGAGCTGGACCGGGCAGCCCGGGCGTTCGGCGCGGGTGCCGGCGACGCCGCCGCCGTACCAGCCATTGGCGGCGGCGAATTTGTTGGTGCGGGTGGCGCCCCACCAGGCCACCGTGCCGCCGAAGCAGTAGCCGACGATGCCGAGCTTGCGGCGGCCGAGCGCGTTGGCGGCGGCCTCGGTGTCGAACATCACCTGCGCGTCGGACAGGGTGCCGCGCAGGTCGCGGCCGGCCTTCACGTCGTCGGCGGTGTAGCCCAGTTCGACGCCTTTCGTCGTGCGGTCGAACAGGGCGGGGGCGATGACGGCGTAGCCCTGCTGGGCGAATTTCTCGCACATGTTGCGCATGTGGCAGTTGACGCCGAAGATCTCCTGGATGACGACGATGCCGGCGCTTGCGTCCTGCGGGCCGGTTTGCCAGGCGGACAGCTTGTGCCCGTCCTGGGCGGTGAGCGTGATGAACTGGCCCATGGGCGTTTCCCCTTGTCGGTGGTGTTGCGCGCCCGCAGGATGGCGGGATGGCCGAAATCGTCAACCTTCGCCGGGTGAAGAAGCAGCGCGCGGCCGCCGCCGAGGAGGCGCGGGCGCAGCAGAACCGGGTGCTGCATGGGCGGACCAAGGGGGAGAAGCTGCGCGATCGGCTGGACGCCGAGCAGGCGGCGCGGCGGGCGGCGCATGCGCGGCTGGATCAGGATTCGAAGACGGAGCCCAAGGACACCTGACCGCTGCCGCGGGGCAGGGGCTTGGGCTGTGATGGCGCGGGGGCCCAGCCGGTGAGCATGGCCAGGCGCAGGGTGACTTGGGTGCGGCCGGCCTCGGTGGGCAGGGCGGCCAGGGCGGCGGGGAACAGGGCGCGGGGCGGGGGGCGGCGGTCGCGCAGGCGCACGGCGTTGGTCTCGCCGGCGGCGCGCAGGTCGCGCAGCAGGGCGAGCGGGGAGGCGTAGGACAGGGTGATCGTGTCGGCGTCGGCGACCGGCAGGGCGAAGCCGGCGCGCTGGAGCAGGCCGGCGGCGTCGCGCAGGTCCGGGAAGGGGGAGACGCGGGGGGCGGCGCCCGCGGAGAGCATCGCCTCGGTTTCCGTCAGGGTGGTGCGCAGCTCGGCCAGGGTGCCCAGCGTGGGCAGGCTGGCGAGGAACAGGCCGTCCGGCTTCAGCGCCATGCGGAGCTGGATCAGCGCGCCGGGCAGGTCGTTGACCCAGTGCAGCGCGAGATTGGCCACGACCAGGTCGAAGCTGCGCGGTGCGAAGGGGAGGAATTCCTCGTCCGCGGCGACGCCCCCGGCGCGGGCGGCCAGGGCGGGGGAGAGGTCGGTGCTGATCACCTCGATGCCGCGGGCGCGCAGCAGCGGGGCGACGGCGCCGCGGCCGCCGAGATCGAGCGCGCGGGCGAAGCGGTGGCGCGTGTCGTCCAGCCGGTCGAGCAGGCGTTCGGCGACGTCGTGCAGGATCGGGGCCACGCTGTCCACCGTGGCGGCGGCCCGGTCGCGGTGCAGGCGCACGGCGCGGCGGTCGAAGACCAGCATCGAATCGTTCATGCGGGGGATGTGCGCTTCCCGGGGGCGGCTGCCAAGGCGTATGGTTCGGGGAAATTCAAGGAGGACGGCATGCGCCGGATCGACGCCCCCACGCTGCACGGCTGGATCACCGATGGCGGGGAGCTTGCCCTGTTGGATGCGCGGGAGGAAGGCGAGTTCGGCGCCAGCCATCTGTTCTGGGCGGTGCCGTGCCCGTTCTCGAAGCGGGAGTTGCGCGCGCCCGGGCTGCTGCCGCGGCGGGGGACGCGGGTGGTGGTGTGCGATGACGGGCGCGGGGTGGCGGAGAAGCTCGCGGAGTACCTGGAATCGATCGGGTGCGGCGATGTCAGCGTGCTGGACGGCGGGACCGGCGCCTGGGCGGCGGCGGGATACGTGCTGTTCAGCGGGGTGAATGTGCCGAGCAAGGCGTTCGGCGAGTGGGTGGAGCATCATTTCGGCACCGAGAGTGTCGACGCGCCGGAACTGAACGCGTGGCTGAACGACGGGCGCGACATGGTCGTTCTGGACAGCCGGACGGTGGAAGAATTTCGGCGGATGTCGATCCCCAAGGGGCGGTCGATGCCCGGGGGCGAGCTGGCCTATCGCATCGCCGACCTGGTGCCCGATCCCGCCACGCTGATCGTGGTGAACTGTGCCGGGCGGACGCGTTCGATCCTCGGCGCGGAGAGCCTGCGCCAGGCGGGGGTGCCGAACCGGGTGGTGGCGCTGCGCAACGGGACGATGGGGTGGGAGTTGGCCGGGCTGGTGCCGGATCGCGGGCAGGCGGCGGAGTTTTCCCCCGGCGTGCCGAGGACCGCGGGGCTGGCGATGCAGCGGGCGGCGGGGTTTGCCGACCGCTCCGGGGTGCGGGTGATCGATGCCGCAGGGCTGGCGGCGCTGGAGGCGGACGGGTCGCGGACGCTGTATGTGCTGGATGTGCGCGATCCCGTGGAGTTTCGGGCCGGGTCGCGGGCGGGAGCGATCTCGGCGCCGGGCGGGCAGCTGGTGCAGGCGACGGACAGCTGGGTGGGGGTGCGCGGGGCGCGCATCGCGCTGATCGACGATGACGGGGTGCGGGCGCGGATGTCGGCGTCCTGGCTGCGGCAGATGGGGCATGGCGAGGTTTTTGTGGCCGAGGGGGCACTGGGCGACGTGGTGCCGGCGGCGGCGGCGGCCCCGGCGGGGGTGGGCGCTGAGGCGGTGGAGGGGGCGACGGTGGTCGACCTGGCGCGCAGCATCGATTTCCGCGAGGGGCATATCCCCGGGGCGATCTGGGGGGTGCGCGGGCGGCTGGACGGGCTGGCGGCGCGGCTGGCGGGGGCGGCGCGCGTCGTGGTGACCTCGCCGGACGGGGTGTTGGCGGCGCTGGCGGTGGACGAACTGCGCGGGCTGACGGCGGCGCCGGTCAGCGTGCTGGCGGGCGGGACCGAGGCGTGGCGGGCGGCGGGGCGGCCGATGGCGCGCGACCGGACAGTGCCGGCGGATGGCGACTGCATCGATTTCTACCTGCGGCCCTATGACCGCAATTCCGGGGTCGAGGACGCGATGCAGGCCTATCTGTCGTGGGAGATCGACCTGGTGCACGAGATCGCGCGCGACGGCACGGTGCGGTTCGGGGTGTGACGTGATCGGGCGGGTTGGCCATTGGGGGGCGAGCGCGGCGCGGCTGGCGCTGGATGCGCTGTTGCCGCCGCATTGCCTGACCTGCGATGCGCTGGTGGGCGGGGCGGGGCAGCTTTGCCCGGAGTGTTTCCGCACCACCGGGTTCATCGCCGCCCCGCTGTGCCGCAGCTGCGGCGCGCCGTTCGCCCATGCGGTGCCGGGCCTGGCCTGCGAGGACTGCGCCGCCGCCCCGCCACCCTGGGGCGAGGCGCGGGCGGCGCTGATCTATGACGAGCAGGCGCGGCGGCTGGTGCTGCCGCTGAAACATGCCGACCGCACTGACCTGGCGCCGGCGCTGGCGCGGATGATGGCGCGGGCGGGGGCGGCGCTGCTGGCGCGGGCCGAGGTGATCGTGCCGGTGCCGCTGCATCGCTTTCGGCTGCTGCACCGGCGCTACAACCAGGCGGCCCTGCTGTCCGGCGCGCTGGCGCGGCTGGCGCGGCGGGCGCATCGGCCGGATGCGCTGCGCCGGGTGCGGGCGACCAAGGTGCTGGGCGAGATGGCGGCGGCGGAGCGGGAGCGGGTGCTGGCCGGGGCGATCGCGGTGCGGCGGCCGGCGGCGGTGGCCGGGCGGCGGGTGCTGCTGGTCGACGACGTGCTGACCACCGGGGCGACGGCGCGGGCCTGCACGCTGGCGCTGCTGGCGGCCGGGGCGGCGGGGGTGGATGTGCTGGTGGTGGCGCGGGCGGGGCGGATGCGCGGGCATTGAGCATCAGCGGCGACAAATGCGACGATGGGCGC
>JBIPLY010000026.1:0-17860 GCA_044369385.1 Acetobacteraceae bacterium
GATTCGAGCGGCGCCAGGCTTTCGGACTCGCAGGCAGCGCCGGAGGGCACCGGGCCGGACTGGCTGCCGTCGGTGAAGGAGGCGGTGTAGCTGACCTCGTGGTCGCGCGCCGCATCGCCGCGCAGGCGCAGCCGCAGGCCCAGCACCGGCAGCGCCATGCCGCGGCTGCCGCAGAACTCGCCGCCCTCGACCCAGGGCGACAGCCAGCCGCGGCCCAGCACGGCCTGGTACTCGATATCGGCCGGCGCGATGTCGTGCGCCGGGGCGATGGCGAAGCCCTCGATCCAGCGCTTGCTGCCGACCTCGCCGAGCCGGTCGCCCAGCAGGGCGCCGACATCGCCCAGGCCCTGGATATGCGCCACCATGTCCATCACCCGCGGGCCTTCGGCGGCGGCCGGCGGCGGCGCGGCGGGGACGTGAGCGGCGCCGGGCTGAGCCACCATCGCGGACCCCTCGGCCATCGGCAGGGTGCGGGCGGGTGCGCCGATGCGCGGCGGCACGCTGTCAGTCAGCTTGACCACCTGGATGTTCGGCGCCGTCTCGGGATGGTCAGGGGCCTGGTAGACCGTGACCAGCACATGGGCCGGGCCCTGGCTGACGCGCACCAGGGCGGCGTCGCCGAAGCCGGAGAGCCAGCCATCTTCGCGGAAGGTGCTGACCTCCACCTGTTCCGGGCGGCTGTCGATGCCCGGGGCGGCGGAGACGCGCACGCCGGGCAGGCCGCTGCGGGCATCGGCGTGGGCGACCGGCTTGTTGAGGATGCAATACAACCCGGTCTCCAGCCGCATCAGGTTGGCGGAGACGCGAAGCTCGTTCATCCGGCTCGCGGAGGCCTGACGGTTCTGGGCGCTCTGTTGGGCGGCGGCATCGGACATGCGGGGTCTCACTCTACAAACGATCGGCCGGGCGGGCGAGCGGGCCCTGCCGGATCAGGCATTGCCACGCATGGCGCCGGGAGGGAAGGGGGATACATTGCAACCTTATGCATCGGCGGCAATAAACAGGTTGTTGATCGCCGCCGGCGGCAGGCCGAGCGGCAGCACCCGGCCCTGGCCGCCGGCGCGGACCCGTTCTGCTTGCGCACCGATGTCGAAGACCGCCACGGACAATCCGGCGCGCCAGGCCAGGCCCAGGGTGAAGCACCAGGTCTCCGGCCAGATCGACGGCAGGAAGGCCAGGTGCGGGCGGCGGGCGCGCAGCAGCACCTCGCCCTCGCCCTCGCGATAGCCGCCGGTCACCTCGACACGGCCGGTCTCCAGCAGGCGGGCGTCGTCCTCGCTGTGCCCGACCAGGACGAATTCCAGCGGCAGGGCGCGCAGGGCGGCGTCGCGGGCACAGGCCAGCAGGATATCGTAGCCTTTCTCCGCACCGATGCCGCCGATCACGGCCACGCGCAGGCGCTCCCCGGCGCGACGCACGATGCGCGGCAGGGCGCGGCCGGCGGCGATCAGGGCGGCGTCGTCCTCCAGCGGCGCGACCTCGGGCGCGATGCCGGGGAAATGCCGCCGCAGCCGTGCGGCGCCATCCGCCGACGGCGACACGACACGCTGCGCGCGTCGCAGGTCGCGGGCGGATCGGGCGCGCAGGGCGGCGGCCCCCAGCTCCTCCTCGATCGCGCGGCCGGCATCGGCGACACAGGCATCGCAGGTGCGCGCGTCGTCCGGCTCCCCGCAATAGCGCCGGTCCGGACCCAGCAGGGTCACCCGCGGGCAGAACCAGGCGTAGTCGTGCAGGTGCACCTCCTCGGGGATGCCCAGGCGGCGCGCGAGGCCCAGCACGGCGTGGTCATGGCCCAGCAGGTGATGCACCTCCATCACCGCGGGCCGGTCCGGGCGCAGCAGCGCCGCCAGCGCGGCCATCTCGCCGGGGATGGCATAGACCAGGTTGGGGAAGGCGCCCTCGCCGGCATCGACGCGCACCAGGCCGGGGCGATAGGCCGCGCCGCCCTGCGGCCCCGCCCGCAGCCGGTCCGGCACCGGGCGCAGCAGGATGGCGCGCCGCCCCTCGCGGCGCAGGGCCGCGGCGCGGTCGCGCACCACCCGCTCCACCCCGCCGCCGCTGTCATGGGTGACCAGGATGGCGGCGCCACCCTTCGCCCGTGTGGCCGCCCAGCGCAGCGCGTCCAGCCGGCGGCGGGCCTCGGCCAGCGGGTCGGCGGCGTGGAACGCGTCGATCAGCGCGGCGTAGCCGGGGTGCAGCCGCTCCAGCACCGCGAGGTTGCGCGCGATCAGCGGCGAGGTTGCCGCCCCGAAGCTGGCGCCGCCGGCATGAGCGACGAAGGCGCCGGGCACGCCGACATGGCGCCAGCCGAGATGGCGGGCGCGGATGCAGAAATCGTTCTCTTCCCCGTAGCCCTGGGCGAATTCGTCCTCGCGGAACAGGCCGGTCTGCGCCAGGCACTCGCGGCGGATGTACATGCAGAACCCGACGGCGGTCGGCACCTCGATCGCCAGGTCCGGATTGGCGCGGGCGGCCAGGCGGGCGAGCCGGGACAGGGCGGGGCCGGCCGGCACAGGATTGCCGCCGACGGGGTCGGGGTAGCTGAGGATGGTGGCGTCGTTGGACAGCGGCGTGGCGGTGCCGATGTCGGGCGCGCCCTGCACCGCCGCGCGCAGCCGGTCCAGCCAGCCGGGCGCTGGCACCGCGTCGCTGTTCAGCAGCACCAGGTCCGCGCCAGGGGCCAGCCGGGCGGCCAGGCGCAGCCCGGCATTGGCGCTGGCCGGGAAGCCGCGGTTGTGGCGGTGACGCAGCAGCCGCAACCGGCCGGCGGCCGCGAGATCGTCCAGCAGGGCCGCGAGCGCGGGTTCCGGCGTGGCATCGTCGACCGCGATCACCGGCGTGTCCGGGGGGATGGTGGCCAGCAGCGCATCGAGACAGGCGCGCGTCACCGCCAGCCCGCGATAGACCGGCACCACGACGGCGCAGGCACGGTCGGGCGCCAAGGGGGCCGCCGCGGCCGGGCCACGCAGCCCAGCCGGGGCCGAGGCATCGGCCAGCGGATCGCCCGCCACCGCCCGCCCGCGCAACGGAAACCGCCGCGCCACGGCAGCGGCGATCGCGGATGCCGCCCGCAGCGGGGCATCCGGATCCAGCGGGCTGCCGGCCAGGGCCGCGCCATCCGGCCCGCAGACCGACAGCGGCCGGGTCAGCCCGGCCAGGGCCTCGGGTGCGACCGCAAAGCCGCGCGGGCGCGACAGCGGGGCGGCGGCAACGTTCGGGTCCTCGGCCCGCACGCGCAGCCGTGCCCCGTCCGCGCCGACGATATCGAGCAGCGGCGTGGCGTCAGGGTTGCCGGGATGCCAGGCCCAGCCGGCCAGCCCGCCATCCGCGCGCCCGGCCACCACGCCTTCCAGCCGCCGCGCCCGGCGCAGCTCGATCGGGCTGCCCAGGCAGGGCCGGCCGGCGACGCTCACCTCCAGCCGTTCGGCCTGCGGCGGCAGCGCCGCGCCGGGGCGCCACGGCTTGCCGTCCAGCCGCATCGCCGCAGTGCCGGCGACGAAGGCCAGCACCCGGCCATCGGGCGCCACGCCGCACCAGCCCGGGGCGCCGACCGCGCGCACCAGGGCGCCGGCCAGCGCCTCCAGCTCCGCGGTGGGGGCCACCAGATGGGTCGACAGCATGGTGCCCAGCGCGGCGGCCGCCGGCCCGGCCTGTCCGGCGCGCTGGCGGGCGGCGGCCAGCAGCAACAGCGCCTCGCGCGTCGCCGCCACCTGTGCCACCCGCTCCAGCAGCGGCAGGGCGCCGGCCGCATCGCCCGCGCGCAGCCGCGCCCCGCCCAGGGCCAGGGCGGCGGCGGGATCGTCGGGCGCCAGGCGCCAGGCGCGTTCCAGCAGCCGCAGCGCGCGCGCCAGGTCGCCATCGCGCAGCGCGGCCTGTCCCGCCTGCCATGCCGCCGCGGCCTGCCGGGCGAAGAACGCGCCGCGGGTGAGGGGTTCGGATGCCGCGTTCATTGCGCCCGCGCCGGCCTCAGCGGAGGCCGGCGACGGGCTGCGGTTCGGCCGCGGCGGCGCCGGGCTCGGCGGGGGCGGGCTCGGAGGGCGCGGGCTCGGAGGGCGCGGGCTCGGAGGGCGCGGGCGCCGGCAGCGCGGCCAGATCGCCTTCGACCGCGGTCAGCCCCTGCGCCAGCGCCTTTTGCAGCCAGCCGCGCGCCTGCGCGATGTCCTGTTCCCCGCCCAGGCCGCGGGCGAGGTAGCGGCCCAGCATCATCTGGGCATGGGCATGCCCGCGCTCGGCGGCCATGCGGAACCAGCCCTGTGCCTGCGGACGGTCCCAGGCGATGTCGTGGCCGCCCCCGAAGAGCGCGCCGAGCGCGAACATGGCGCCGACATGGTTGTGGGTGGCGGCCTTGCGGAACAGCTTCTCGGCCTGGGCATGGTCGCGCGCGCCGGCGCGGCCGGAGATGAACATTTCGCCCAGCGCCACCTGTGCATCCACCATGCCGGCATCGGCGGCGCGCGCGATCCAGCCGCGGCCCTCCTCCGGGTTCGCCGCCACGCCGCGGCCCTCCAGCAGCATGCGGCCATACCAGTACTGGGCGTTGACCACCCCCTCGGCGGCGCGGCGCAGCCAGTGCGCGGCCTGTTCGTCGTCGCGCGGCACGCCGACGCCCTCGGCCAGGCAGATGCCGTAGTTGTAGGCGGCCACCAGGTCGCCGGCGGCGGCCTCCTGCTGGAACCATTCGCGGGTGAAGACGCTGTCGCCGGCGTCGGCCTCGCCCTTCATCACCAGGTTGGCGAGGTCGTAGCGCGCCTGTTTTTCGCCGGCCTCGGCGGCACGGCGGAACCAGCTGGCAGCCTCGCGCCCGTCCTTGGGCACGCCGGCACCGATCAGGTGCATCTGGCCCAGCGCGCGCGCCGCCCCCTTGTGGCCGACCATGGCGGCGCGGCGGTACCACATCGCCGCCTCGGCATGGTTGGGGGGCAGCTCCCCGCCGCGCGAATACAGGTCGCCGACCAGGGCGGCGGAATCGGGATCGCCATGCAATGCGGCGCGGCGCAGCCAGGATTCGCCATCCTGCAGGTCCTTGCCCACCCCGAGCCCGTGCAGCAGCGCGAAGCCGTAGCGCGCCTGGGCGCTGCGCAGGCCGAGCTTGGCCGCTTCGCGATAGCAGTCCGTGGCGAAGACGCGGTCGAAGGGGATGCCGTCGCCCTGTTCGGTCAGCACGCCCAGCATGTAATGGGCGGTGGCGTTGCCGGCCGCGGCGGCGCCGCGCAGAAACTCGGCCGCGCGCGGCGCCTCGGCAGTGCCGCGGCGCAGCAGCGCCAGCGCATAGCCCAGCTTGCCCTGCGGGCAGTCCGCCTCGGCGGATTGCAGATACAGCGCCTCGGCGCGCGCCAGGTCGCGCATCGCCTCCGGGCCGGAGGTGAGGATGAAGGCGAGCAGCGCCTTGCCATCGGCGGACCCGGCCTCGGCGGCGCGGCTGGCCCAGGCATGGGCGCGCTCGTAGTCCGGCCGGGCCGCCTCCGCGGTGCCGAACAGGGCGGCGGCGGGGCGGTCGCCGGTCAGGGCGCCGACTTCGCCCGCGGCCTGCTCCGCGGCCATGCCGGGGATGCCGCGCAGATACAGCGCCGCCAGCATCGATTGCGCCGCCTGCCACCCCTGCGTGGCGGCACGCTCCAGCCAACGCGCGCCCTCCGCCGCGCTGGGCGGCACGCCCTGCCCCTCCAGGTAGGCGCGCGCGACGAGGAATTCGGCCTCGGCATGGCCGGACTGGGCCAGCGGCGAGAGGATGCGGAACGCCTCCGCCGCGCGGCCGGCCGCGGCCAGCTCGCGGGCCCGCTTCAGCTTGCCGGTGGCGGAGCCGACCATGCCGGCCAGCCGGCGCAAGGATCCCGACATGTCAGTCGCCCTCCCCGATGCGCATCACGGCTCGCGCAGCCCCTCGGTGGCGGCGGGCACGACGCGGGAGAACAGGTAGGCCAGCACGGTGCGCACGCCGATCTTCACGTCGGCGGTCACCGGCATGCCCGGGTTGACCCGGAAGCCCGGCGGCAGGTCGTGCATCTTCAGGGTGTCGATCGAGATGCGGGCGCGGTAATAGGCGTTGCCGAAATCGGTGCTGCCGGCCCGGCCGCGGCCGGACTGGCGGTTGCGGTCCTCGTTCGGGTTGCGGAAGCTGTCCGGGCTGATCACCTGCACGGTGCCCTCGGCCATGCCGTAGAGCGCGTAGTTGAAGGTGTCGAACTTGATCGCCACCGCGTTGCCGCGGGCCACGAAGCCGGCATCGCGCCCGTCCAGCACCGCCTCGATCTCCAGCGGCGCGTCGGTGGGTACCAGGGTGATGAACTGCTCGGCGGATTGCATCACCGAGCCGACGCTGACCGGGGCGACGGACAGCACGATGCTCTCCCGCTCGGCGCGGATTTCCACCAGCGCGCGGCGCAGCTGGGCCTTGTTCAGGTTCTCCTTCGTCTCGTTCAGCTTGCGCCCCTGTTCGTTCAGAAGCTGCGTGGACTCGGTGCGGGTCTGCTGCACGTAGCTGTCGCGCTCGGCGATCAGGGCGTCCAGCTCGCGCTGGCTGCCGATCGCCTGCGACCGGGCGGCCTCCAGCAGGCGGGCGGATTCGTTGCGATCCTGCAGCGCCAGGAAGGTGTTCAGCCGGCTGCCCACCGCCTGTCGTTCCAGCTCCAGGCGCATCGCCTCGATCTGGCGCGCCACGCCCAGGCGCACGGAATAGCTTTCCACATCGCTCATCGCGCTGGCCACGCGCACCCGCAGCGCGTCGATCTTCTGGCGGTAGTTCTCCAGCCGGAAGCTGCGCTCCGCGCTGCGCTGGGTGAAGATCAGCGACTGGAGCTGGCTGGGCGGGCTGCCGTCGCCGACATAGGGCGCTGCATCCACCTCCGCGCGCAGGCGGTCCACCTCGGCCTGCAGGCTGGCGACCTGGGTGGCCAGGCTGTCGGCGTCCGCGGCGACGAAGGTCGGGTCGAGCCGGGCCAGGAGCTGGCCGGGCTTGACCAGCTGGCCCTCGCGCACGTCGATCGAGCGCACGATCGAGGTCTCCAGCGGCTGGATGGCGATGTTGGCGTTGCCGGTCACCACCTTGCCCTGGGTGACCACCACGCGGTCGATCGGCACCGTGCCCATCAGCACCAGGGCGACGACGAAGATGCTGGCCAGCACCCACAGCGTGTAGCGGCTGCGCGCCGGCACCTCCTGTGCGATCAGGGCGGCCGAGGGCGACTGGAAGTCCAGCAGCATCGGCACCATCGGGTCATGCCGGTCGGCGGCACCGGCGGCGGGGGAAATCGTGGTCTGGGACATGGGTTCGGTCCTGCCTCAATCGCCCTGGGCCAGCACCGGCTTCGGTGCGGAGGGCTTGCCGCCGGCGTTCTCCAGGTGGCGGTGCTGCTGCAACCAGAGCTGGCGATAGACCGAGCAGCGCTCCAGCAGGTCCTTGTGCGGCCCGATATCCACCATCTTGCCCTGGTCCAGCACCAGGATGTTGTGGCAATCGACCAGCGAGGACAGCCGGTGGGACACGATCAGCATCGAGCGGCCATGGGCGATGCGCTGGATGTTGGCGTTCACCAGCGCCTCGCTCTCGGGGTCCAGCGCGCTGGTCGCCTCGTCCAGGATCAGCAGGCGGGGATCGTGGATCAGTGCGCGGGCGATGGCCAGGCGCTGGCGCTGGCCGCCGGAGAGGTTGGGCGAGCCTTCCTCGATCCAGGTCTCGTAGCCCTGCGGCAGGCGTTCGATGAACTCCTCCGCCCCGGCCAGGCGGGCGGCGCGCACCGCGTCGGTGATGGTAAGCCCCGCGCGCCCGGCCAGCAGGTTTTCGCGGATCGTGCCGCGGAACAGGAAGTTGTCCTGCAGCACCACGCCGAAGCTGCGCCGCAGATGCGCCAGGTTGATCTCGCGCAGGTCGGTGCCGTCGATCTTGATCGAGCCCTCGTACTCCCGGTTGATGCCCTGCAGCAGCCGGGTGATGGTGGACTTGCCGGAGCCGGAGCGCCCGACCAGGCCCAGCATCGTGCCGGCCGGGACCTCGAAGGTGATGTCCTGCAGCGCCGGGTTGCGCGAGCCGGGATAGGTGAAGTTGACCTCCTTGAAGGAGATCGCGCCGGCGAAGCGCGGCCGCAGCCCGGCGCCGGGATTGGTCGTCTCCGGCTTGTTGTTCAGCACCAGCGCCGCCAGGCCGACGGCCGAGCGCGTCTCCTCCAGGTCCTCGACCAGCTTGGCCAGGCTGACCAGCGGCTGGGACACGCGCCCGGAGAGCATCATGAAGGCCAGCAGGCTGCCGAGGCTGGCGGCCATGGAGCCCTCCAGCGCCATGTAGGCGCCGACCAGCAGCACGCCGCGCTGCATGAACGCCTCGATCGGCACCACCAGCGTCTGCGGCCAGTTGGAGACATCGCCCAGCACCTGCTTGCGGCCCGAGGCGGTGGCCACCTTCTGGTCGTACATCTCGCGCTGCTGCGGCTCCAGCGCCAGGGACTTCACGGTGCGGATGCCGTGCACCGTCTCCACCATCACCGTGTTGCGCGCCACCTCGGCATCGACCCACTTGCCGAAGGCGCGGCGCACCGAGGGCAGGAAGGCGACGATGATCAGCGCGATCAGCCCGGCGCAGCCGATCACCATCCAGGTCAGCGGGGTGTTGATCCAGAACAGCACCGGCACCATCACCAGCAGCGTCACCAGGTCGAGCATGGTGGTCAGCAGCCGCCCGGTCAGGAAGTCGCGCACCTTCGAGATCTGGCCGATCTGGTACAGGATCGCGCCGGTCTGGGTGCGCTCGAAGAAGTCGATCGGCAGCGCCAGCAGGCGGCGGAACACGTGCAGCATCAGCCTGGTATCCAGGCGCGTGGCCACGACCTGGATCAGGCTGCGGCGGATGTAGCCGAGATAGGTGTCGTACACCGCCGCCGCGACCAGGAACAGCGAGATCAGGGTCAGCGTGCTCATCGACTGGTAGGTGATGACCTTGTCGATCACGATCATGACCAGCAGCGGCGGTGCGACGGCCAGGATGCTCATCACCACCGAGCCCAGGAAGATGTCGCGCAGCACCCGGTTCTCGACCCAGACCATCCGGCCAAGCCAGGCGAAGCTGAACGGCTCGTCCTCGAAGGTGGTGCCGCGCTCGCGGCGGATCAGCACCACCTCCCCGCCCCAGACCTGGGACAGGCGCAGTTCGTCCACCGGCAGCGTCTGACCGCCGGCCGAGCCGGGATCGCGCAGCCACACCACGTTGCGCCCCGCATCCGGGCGCTCCATCACCGCCGCGGACCCGTCGTTCAGCAGCAGCACGACCGGGCCGGACCCGGACAGGGTCATCAGGTTGCGCCAGCGCAGCTTCACCGCCTTGGCCCACAGCCCGGCATTGCGCAGCCAGTCGACCAACAGGGCCGGCGATGGCATCTCGCCTTCCGGCACACGAAGATCGTCGCGGTCCATCTCGGTGCCGTGGTGGCGCGCCACTTCCGTCAGCGCGCGCAGCCGCGCCTCCAGCGCGCCGGACCGCCCGCCATTGGGGGAGGCCGACGCGGACCCCGTGCCCTCGCCGGTGCCGCCGCCATTGGCGCCATTGGCGCCGGCTCCATTGGCGCCATTGGCGCCGGCTCCATTGGCGCCGTTCGCGCCGGCACCTCCGCCGCCCGCCGCATCGCCGGCCTGGGTTTCGGGCGATGGCACGGCGACGAGCTGGCCCGCAGGGCCACGCTGGGTGCCATCCGGCTCATGGGCACGGTCGGGAGCTGTCAAATCTCGCACCTCTCACTGTCGGCCACCCCCCTCAGTAGGGCAGGTTCAGCCGGCCATGGCCCCACCAGGGAGCACCACGCACCGGATGCCGCGCGGCAGCCTATACCATAAAGCCTGACGGAGCGTGACCAAAACCACCCACGCGCGGCGCATGCAAGCCCCCCGAATCGTGCGCTAACAGGGGGTTATCACCGGCTTGTGTTCGGTGCATGCCCCGCCACGAAGCGAAACCGCGCGGCCACCAGCACATCGCCGGCCAATTCGGCGGCCACCGCGGCCGGGTCGCGCACCGCGGCCAGCACGCCGGAAAACCAGGGCACGCGGCCGCGCGCGCGATCCTGGAACAGGCCCGCCAGCGCCGACGCCGCCGGCCCCCGCCCGCCACAGCAGAAGCAGCCCGGCCGATGCACCGCCAGCCCGCGGAACCGCGCCACCAGCGCACCGACGGGCGGCGGGCTGGCCTCCTCCTGCCACAGCAATGCCTCGCCCGGCTGCAACGTGGCGGCGGCGGCAAAGCGCAGCGGGATGCGGTCGTCGTCCTTGGACGCCAGCGTTGCGACATCGTGCGTCGACGCCGGTGCTGCGGCCGCGTTCATCGCCGGGGAAAACAGGTCATCGATCATGGTCGCATAGACATAAGGATATCTTTATGTCATAGCAACCCCATGGAGACCCTGCTCACCGCCCTGCGCGCCTGCGCCGAGCCGACCCGCCTGCGGCTGCTGGCGCTGGCCGCGCGCGGCGCGTTCTGCGTGGTCGAGTTCACCGAGATTCTCGCCCAGTCCCAGCCGCGCCTGTCCCGCCACCTCCGCCTGTTGGGCGAGGCCGGGTTGCTGGAGCGCGAGCGGGAAGGGGCCAATGTCTGGTTCAGCCTGCCGCCGGCCGATACTGCGCCGGGGGCGTTGGCGCGCGCCATCCTCGACCGGCTGCCGGAGGATGACGCCACCCTGCTGGCCGATCGCCGCCATGCCGCGCGCGTTCTGGCCGAGCGCGCCCGCGCCGCGTCGGACAGCTTCCGCCGCAAGGGGGCGGATTGGGACGAGATGCGCGCCCTCGAACTCCCCGCCGCCGCCGTGGAACAGGCGCTGCTCGCCCTGATCCCGGCCGACGGCATCGGCCGCATGCTCGATATCGGCACCGGCACCGGCCGCCTGCTCGAACTCCTGGGCCCGCGCGCCAGCACCGCCATCGGCGTCGATGCCAGCCGCGCGATGCTCGCCCTGGCCCGCACCCGGCTTGCCCGGCCGGGCCTGTCGCATTGCGGCGTGCGCCTGGCCGACATGTACCGCCTGCCGCTGGGCGATGCCAATTTCGACCTCGTGCTGCTGCACATGGTGCTGCACCACGCCGAGGACACCGCCTCCGTGCTCGCCGAGGCCGCCCGCGTGCTGCGCCCGGGCGGGCAGCTGGTGGTGGTCGACCTCGCCCCGCACGCGCCCGCCGCCACGCTGGGCCTGGCCTTTCGCTGGCCCGGCTTCACCGATGCGCGCATGACCGAGCTGATGCGCGCCGGCGGGCTGGAGCCGGAGCCCGCGGTCACCGTCCCAGGCCCGCTCGACACGCGGCTCTGGCCCGCCCGCCGCATCGCCGCCCCCGCCCTGACGCCCGCCCCCACTCTTGCGCCCGCAATTGCCCCCGCCACCGCCGGCCTCCACGCCGTCCCTCTGGATACCCAAGCATGAGCCGACCCCATATCCTCGATGCCCTTCGTGACCGCGTGCTGCTGGTCGATGGCGGCTTGGGCAGTTTCATCCAGGCCAGCGACCTGACCATCGAGGGCGACTTCATGGGGCAGGAGAACTGCTCCGAGATTCTCACCCTGTCGCGCCCCGATTTCGTGCGCGATTTCCACACGCGCTTCTTTGCCGCGGGTGCGGACATGGTGGAGACCAACACCTTCGGCGGCTCGCCGATCACGCTGGACGAATTCGGCCTGGGCGAGCGCGCCTTCGAGATCAACAAGGTATCCGCCGAGCTGGCGCGCGAGGCGGCCGAGAGCTTTGCCGACGGGCGCGACCGCTGGGTGCTGGGCTCGATCGGCCCGGGCACCAAGCTGCCCTCGCTCGGCCATGTCACCTATGACGCGCTGGAGGCCGCCCTTCTGGTGCAATGCCGCGGCCTGGTCGCCGGTGGCGTCGATGCGCTGCTGAGCGAGACCAACCAGGACACGCTGTACATCAAGGCCGCGGTCAACGCCGCCAAGATGGCCGTGGCCGAATCCGGCCGGCAGATCCCGATCTTCGTGCAGGTGACGGTCGAGACCACCGGCACGCTGCTGGTCGGCCCCGACATCGCCGCCGCGGCGACCGTGATCCAGTCGCTGGATGTGCCGCTGATCGGGCTGAACTGCGCCACCGGGCCGCAGGAAATGGCCGAGCACCTGCGCTGGCTGGCGCAGAACTGGCCCGGGCTGATCTCGGTGCTGCCGAATGCCGGCCTGCCGGAGCTGGTCGACGGCAAGACGCGCTATCCGCTGTCGCCCGAGGAGATGACCAGCTGGGTCGAACGCTTCGTGCGCGAGGACGGCATCAACCTCATCGGCGGCTGCTGCGGCACCAACTTTTCCCACATTGCCGCGCTGGACGGGATGCTGAAGCGGTTGGGCGGCCATCGCCCGGCGCCGGTCAAGCGCAGCGCCGTGTGGATGCCCTCCGTGGCCTCGCTGTACCAGCAGGTGCCGCTGTTCCAGGAGAATTCCTATTTCTCCATCGGCGAGCGCTGCAACGCCAACGGCTCCAAGGCCTGGCGCCAGCTTCAGGAAAAGGGCGACTGGGACGGCTGCGTCGCCATGGGCCGCGAGCAGATCGCCGAGGGCTCCAACAGCCTGGACATCTGCACCGCCTTCGTCGGCCGCGACGAGCTGTTCGAGATGAGCGAGGTGATCCGCCGCTTCACCAGCAGCGTGAACTCTCCCCTGGTGATCGACAGCACCGAGACCCCGATCATCGAGGCGGCGCTGAAGCTGCACGGCGGAAAACCGATCATCAACTCGATCAACTTCGAGGAAGGCGAGGGTGCGGCCCACGACCGCATGAAGCTGGCCAAGAAGTTCGGCGCGGCCGTCATCGCGCTGACCATCGACGAGGTCGGCATGGCCAAGTCCGCCGAGGACAAGCTGCGCATCGCCGCCCGCCTGGTCGATTTCGCCTGCACCCAGTACGGCCTGGCGCAAAGCGACCTGATGATCGATCCGCTGACCTTCACCATCGCCACCGGCAACGAGGATGATCGCAAGCTCGGCCAGTGGACGCTGGAAGGGATCAAGATGATCCGCGACAAATTCCCGGACATCCAGATCATCCTCGGCCTGTCCAACATCAGCTTCGGCCTCAACCCCGCCGCCCGCGCCGTGCTGAACTCCGTCTTCCTCGACCATGCCGTGCGCGCCGGCATGACCGGCGCCATCGTCCATGTCTCGAAGATCCGCCCGCTGCACCTGATCGCCGCGGACGAGGTCAAGATCTGCGAGGACCTGATCTTCGACCGCCGCGCGGAGGGCTACGACCCGCTCCAGGCGCTGCTGGCCAAGTTCGCCGACCGCAAGGCCGCCGACGCGGTCAAGAAGACCCGCGCCGACACCGTCGAAGGCCGCCTCAAGGACCGCATCGTCGATGGCGACCGCAAGGGGCTGGGCGAGGAACTGGACGAGGCGATGAAGACCAGCAAGCCGCTGGACATCATCAACAACGTCCTGCTCGACGGCATGAAGGTGGTCGGCGAGCTGTTCGGCGCCGGCAAGATGCAGCTTCCGTTCGTGCTGCAATCGGCCGAGACCATGAAGGCCGCCGTCGCCCACCTGGAGCCGCACATGGAGCGCATCGAGGGCCAGGAGAAGGGCACCATCGTGCTGGCCACCGTGCGCGGCGACGTGCACGACATCGGCAAGAACCTGGTCGACATCATCCTGACCAACAACGGCTACCGCGTGATCAATCTGGGCATCAAGGTGCCGCTGGCCGACATGCTGGTGGCCGCGCGCGAGCACAAGGCGCATGCCATCGGCATGTCCGGCCTGCTGGTCAAATCCACCGTGGTGATGCGCGAGAACCTGGAGGAGATGTCGCGCCAGAACCTCGACATCCCCATCATGCTCGGCGGCGCCGCGTTGACCCGCAACTATGTCGAGGATGATTGCGTGCGCGCCTATGCCTCCGGCCGCGTCGCCTATGCGCGCGACGCCTTCGACGGGCTGCACCTGATGGACCGCATCACCGGCAACGGCTTCGACGACTACCTGGCCGCGGTGCAGTCCAAGCGCGCCGGCAAGTCGCGCAACACGGCGCGCACGCTGGGCCAGGCCGATGAGCGGGCGTTCCGGCCGGTCGATGTCGCCGCCGTGAAGCAGCGCCGCCATCGCATGACCGCCGACCAGGAGGTGATCGTGCCGCCGTTCTGGGGTCCGCGGATGCTGGAGGCATCGCCCAAGGCGATCGTGCCGTTCGTCAACGAACGCAGCCTGTACCAGTTCCAGTGGGGCTTCCGGAAGCAGGGCCGCAGCCTCGATGATTTCCTCGGCTGGGCGAAACAGGAGCTGCGCCCGGTGATGCGCCGGATGCTCGGCATCTGCGAGGAGCAGGACATCCTGAAGCCGCAGGCGATCTACGGCTACTGGAAGGCCGCCGGCCAGGGCAACGAGCTCATCGTGTTCGAACCGGACGGCACCACCGAGGTCTGCCGCTTCGCCCTGCCGCGCCAGCCCAAGGAGGATGGCGAGTGCATCGCCGACTTCTTCCGCGATGTGGACGATGCCGAGCGCGACGTGATCGGGCTGCAGGTGGTCACCGTCGGGCAGAAGGCATCGGACACCGCGCGGGTGTGGTTCGAGGACAACCGCTACCAGGACTACCTCTACCTGCACGGCCTGTCGGTGGAGATGGCCGAGGGGATGGCCGAGTACACCCACAAGCGCATCCGCGCCGAACTGGGCTTCGCGGGCGAGGATGACCGGGACATGGAGAAGATGCTGGCGCAAAGCTATCGCGGCAGCCGCTACTCGTTCGGCTATCCGGCCTGCCCGAAGCTGGAGGACCAGGCGCCGCTGCTGCGCCTGTTGCAGGCCGAGCGGATCGGCGTGTCGCTGTCGGACGAATGGCAGCTCCACCCGGAGCAGTCGACCAGCGCGATCGTGGTGCTGAACAAGCGGGCGAAATACTTTTCGGTTTAAGGTACTGCTTCTGTTCGGCGCCAAAGGAAGCGGAATGCTTCATTCATCTGCCCTCGTTCACAACGGGTGCAAGTGAATGAAGTTTTTTGGTTCTTTTTTTCAAAAAAGAACCGCTTCCTTCCTTGCCTCCCTTCGTCCAAACTCGCCGCCATGCGCGTCCTGGCCCTGCTCCTCCTGCTCGCCGCCTGCGCCCCGCAGATCGTGCCGGGCAGCCCGGAGGCGTGCCGGGTGGAGAAGATCACCGCCGTCCCGCTCATCCCCCCTGCCCCGCCCGACACCACGCGCTGGGCCATCGAGGTGATGCTGGATGGCAAGCCGGCGCGGATGATGCTGGACAGCGGCGCCGGCGGCCTGTTGGTGTCCACCGAGGCGGCGCAGCGCCTGGGCCTGCGCCACCGCCCTGACTACCAGAGCAGTGCCACCGGCCTCGGCGGCATGGTCTATCGGCGGGTGTTCCAGGTCGGCAGCATCGCCATCGGCGAGCAGAGGCGCGACGACACCCGCTTCGCCATCGAGATGACCGCGTCCCAGCTGGCCGGCCACGGCTTCGACGGCATCGTCGGCATGGCGGTGTTCGACCGCAACGATGTCGAGATCGACTTCCCCGCCCGCACCCTGACGCTCTATCGCGCGCGCTTCTGCCCGAACGGCAGCCCGCCCTGGGCCGGGCGCATCCATGGCTACGCCCGCACCGACTCCGCCGCCCACAGTCGCACCAACCTGCCCACCGTCAGTGCCGCGTTGGACGGGCACGCGGCGCATGCGCTGCTGGACACCGGCGCCACCAGCACCGTGATCGACCTCGCCTTCGCGCGTGTCGCCGGCGCGCCGGCCACCCCGCCCGAAGCCGCGCCGCGCGGCGTGGCCCGCACCATGTCGGAGACCACGCTGCCGATGTGGCGCCACGGCTTCGATGTCCTGACCATCGGCGGGCTGCGCGTCACCCGGCCGCAGGTCTGGGTGGTCGAGCTGGGCATGACCGCGGACATGATCGTCGGACTCGACATCCTGGCGCGGCTGCGCATGTGGATCTCGAACGGGTCAGACCGCGTCTATCTCGCCACCCCGTCGCCGTCGTGAGGCCCATGCCCCGCCCTGCGCCCGTCCTTGCCCTGTTGCTGCCGCTCCTGCTCGCCGCCTGCGCCGGGCCGGCCGCGGTCTGCGGCATCCGTCCGCATGCCGAGATCGGCGTGCGTGTCACCCGCGCCACCCCGCTGGTCGATGCGCGCATGAACGGCGCCCCGGTCACCCTGGTGCTGGACACCGGCGCGGAACGCACCGTGCTGACCGAGGCTGCCGCGCGGCGGGTCGGCCTGGCGACGGACCCGAACGACATCCGCCGCGGCATCGGCGCCGGGGGGGCGGTCGCCAGCTTCGCCGCGCGCGTGCGCCGCTTCGACCTCGCCGGCCTGGCGATTCCCGACCACCCGGTGCTGACCCTGCCGCGCCCGCTGCTCGCGCCCGAAGGCGAGACGATCGACGGGCTGCTGCCCGCCCTGATCCTCAGCGCCTTCGATGTCGACCTCAACCTGCCTGCCGGGCGTGCCACGCTGCACGGCGGTACCGTCTGCGGCGACACCGCGATCCCGCCTTGGCCGCAGGGCTTCGTGGCCCTGCCCGCCGATTTCTCCACCCCGCCGCGCGTTCATCTGCAGGTGCAGGCCGGCGCGGTCACGCTGCGCGCCCTGCTGGACACCGGCGCGCAACGCAGCGTGATCAACCCCGCCGCCGCCGCCGCCGCCGGCGTCACCCCGGCCATGCTGGAAGCAGCGCCGCTGGTCGCGCTGCGCGGGATTGGCCCAAACCCCGCCCCGGCCCGTGCCGTGCGGCTGCCGTCCTTGCGCATCGGCCCCGAGCAGGGCCGCGACATCCCGGTGCTGGTCGCCAGCAGCGGGCTCGACAAGGTCGACATGATCCTGGGCATGGATTACCTGGGCGCGCGGCGCCTCTGGATCTCCTATGCTCGCCAGCAGGTGTTCATGATGACCCCGCCCGGCCGCTGAGCCGGCGCACCACGGCTGAAGGCACCCCATGAGACAGGCTGAGCGCATCGCGGCCGGCAGTATCGGCCTCGGCATCGCCGTGCTGGCGCTGAAGCTCGCGGCCTGGCAGGTCACCGGGTCGGCGGCGCTGTTCTCGGACGCCGCCGAGTCCGTGGTCAACGTCGCCGCCTCCACCGCCGCCTTCGTCGCCCTGCGCCTGGCCTCCCGCCCGGCCGATGCCGACCACCCCTATGGCCACGACAAGGCCGAGTTCTTCGCCGCGGTCATCGAGGGCGTGCTGATCGTGGTCGCCGCCCTGGTGATCCTGCAAAGCGCCTGGAGCGCATGGCACAACCCGCCGCCGATCACCGCGCCGTGGCAGGGCCTGGCGCTGAACGCCGCCGCCGGAGTGCTGAACCTCGGCTGGGGCCTGGTGCTGCTGCGCGCCGGGCGCCGGCTGCGGTCGCCGGCGCTGGCCGCCGATGCCCGCCATCTGCTGTCCGATGTCGTCACCTCCGCCGGGGTGCTGGCCGGCTTCGCACTGGCGGTCACCACCGGGCTGGCCTGGCTCGATCCGGCCCTGGCCGCCGCCACGGCGCTTTACATCCTGATCTCCGGCGGCATGGTGATCCGCGATTCTGTCGGCGGGCTGATGGACGAAGCCCCGGCCGCCGAAATCGTCGCACGCATCCGCACCCTGGTCGGCCAACATGCCGAGGGCGCGATCGAGGCGCACGACTTGCGCATGCGCCATGCCGGGCGCCTCACCTTCCTGGAATTCCATCTTGTCGTGCCCGCGCTGATGACCGTGGCTGATGCCCATGCCATCTGCGACCGCATTGAAGCCGCGCTGAAGGCGGAAATGGACGGGCTGATGATCACCATCCATGTCGAGCCCGAAGGCAAGGCCAAGCACCGCGGCGTGCTGGTGCTGTGAGGGGGGGAGGAAGGAAGGAAGCAAGGCCAGGGGCTTTGCCCCTGGACCCCACCAGGGGGCCGAGCCCCCTGG
>JBIPLY010000261.1:0-5911 GCA_044369385.1 Acetobacteraceae bacterium
CGACGCCTCTTTTCTCCGCCTCTTCGTCTCCATGTGAATCGCCAGCCTTGCGCCAGGGGGGCGCGGCTTCGGCGGGTTGGGGCGGGTTTCGGTTTGGGATTGGTGCCATTCGTTGGCCAGGGCTTCGAATCGTTTTGCGATTTTTTCGAGCTGGCGGATGGACGCGCGGCAGGGTCCGCCGAGCATGGGGTGCTCGCGGGCGTGTTCGGCGATGGCGGCGATCAGCATGGCGATGATCGCGGCGAAGGCCTGGGCGAGGGGGGAGGTCTCCTGCGCATGTGTCATAGTTAGAAATTTAATCTAACTGACCGACCGCTGCAAAGGTTTTTTGGGGGACGAGGACGGAAGGCAAGGAAGGCAAGGAAGCAAGCAAGGAAGCAAGGAAGCAAGGAAGCAAGGAAGGAAGGAAGCAAGGAAGGAAGGAAGGAAGCGGCCACAAAGGCACAAAGGCACAAAGAAGCAAGGCAAGGGAGAAGCGGGGCGGGGTGGTGGGGCTGGTGGTGGAAAAAGTTTTTTTGCTTCTTTTTGTTCACAAAAGAAGATTCTTGCTTTCTTTTGTTTTAACAGCCTGGTTTCGGCAGCGTCAGTTCGGTCATTTTTCCGCCCATCACGTAGTCGCCGAAATCCATGCTGAGTTGGTCGGCGACGCCGTTGGCCCAGTATCGCATGCCGACTTCGTATTCCGGCTGTTGCTTGGCGCCGTCGCGGGCGAAGAAGGCGATGCGGACGCGGGTGCTGGGCAGGGCGGCCAGGGCGGGGAATTCGTTGGCGGCGGGGGGCGCGGAGCTGGCGATGGCGATGGTGCTGTCCTGGACGCCGTCGGCGCTGGTGCCGTCGAAGATCGGGATGGTGACGAAGCGTTGGCCGGCGCGGGCGGCGGCGAGCAGGGCTTCGGTGTGGGCGGTGGGGAACATGGTGCCGGGCGGCAGGGGGTGGGCGGTGTCGGCCGGCTGGCTGTAGGTGACGCGGCCGGGGCCGCCGGGGCGTTCCAGTTCGGCGGTGCCGGCGAGGTCGAGTGCCACGGCGTCGTCGGTGGTCTGGCGCATGCGGAAGCGCAGCTTGAGCCCGTCCTTGCTTTCCCAGGTGGTGTATTCCGAGGTGAGGTCGATTTCGGTGCCGTCGCGGCCGGTGACGGTCATGGTGAGGCGCTGGCGCACCGCCCAGGCGTCGCAGGCGTCGATCATCTCGAAGCCCATGGTGCCGCTGGCGCCGGTGATTTCCCCGCGCGTGGTTTCCATCCGCAGGGTGTAGAGCGCGCGGTGGCCGACAAGGTCGCTGGCGGCGGCCGGGGCGGCGGCCGGGGCGGCGGCCAGCGTGGCGGCGAGCGCGATGGCGAGCGGGGGCCAGGCCAGGCACAGGGCGGCGAGCAGGCGCATGGGGCAACTCCGGGGCGTGGGCGCAGCATAGAGCATGATCTGCGCCAATAGAAGCGCGGTGCCGGGGCTACATCTTTGTTTGATCGCGGGATTTGCGCGGCTGGCGGGCGCGCGGGGTCAGGGGGTGAAGCGGATCGTCACCCCGCTGGCGCGGGCGAGCAGGGGGATGCCGGGGGGCTGGCCGAGGCGGCGGGCGATGGCGGCGGGGTCTTCGGTTTCGATGGTCAGGCCGATGATGGCCGGCAGCGCGGGGATGTCCGCACCGGGGAGCACGCGGCGGGCGGCATCGGGGGGCAGGATGCGGATGGCGGCACCGGGCAGGTGCAGGGCCAGGCCGCCTTCGGGGTCGGGCCGCAGCGGCAGGCCGGCGGCGCGGGCGAGGCGGGCGGCGAAGGCGGCGTCGGCGGCGACGATCACCTCGCGCAGGGCGCGCGCGCCGTTGGGGTGGGTGAGGAAGCGTTCCTGCCAGACCAGGTCCGGGGTGAGGTGGCGGAGGAGTTGCAGGCGGGGGTCGGCGTCGGTGAGCGGGATGCGGGCGAATTCGGCCTGGGGTCCCGTTGGGTGGGCGGGGTCGGCGGGGCGGCTGGAGCGGGCGATGGCGGGGGCAAAACCGGCGCGGGCGAGGCGGGCGGCGGTTTCGTCCTCGTCCGGCATGGCCAGGGTCAGGACGTGGATGCCGGTGTGGTGGGCGAGGAAGCGGGCGATGGTGGCGCTGGGGCGGGCGCGATCGATGGTGGCGAGGAGTTCGATATAGCCCTCGGCCAGCATGATGTTGCGGTTGCCGGTGCCGGTGGGCTTGCCGTCCGAGCGATGGGGGGCGAGGGGTTGGACGGTGAAGCCGAGGGCGGTCCATTCGGCCGCGGCGGCGTCGAGGTCCGGGACGGCGACGCCGACGTGGTCGAGGGCGGTGGCGGTCATGACGGCGGCGGGGTTTCGTATTTCTCCAGGTGCCAGGCGGTGGGTTCGAGGCCCGCTTCGGCGTACCAGCGTTCCATCAGGGGGTGGGCGCGGACGGCGTCGCAATAGTCCTGGGCGGCTGGGGTGAGGGGCGGGCGGTAGGTGAGCAGGCGGCAGACGACGGGGGCGTACATGGCGTCGGCGTTGGTGAAGGCGGCGCCGAACAGGTAGGGGCCGCCGGCGCCGAAGCGGGCGCGTGTGTCGGCCCAGAGGGCGGCGATGCGGGCGATGTCGGCCGCGGCGCCCTCGGTCAGGCAGGTGCCGGCGGCGGGGCGGAACAGGCTCATCGGCATGGCCATGCGCAATTCGCGGAAGCCGGCATGCATTTCGCCGGCGATGGCGCGGGCATGGGCGCGGGCGAAGCGGTCTTCGGGCCAGAGAGCAGGGAGGATCTCGGCGCAGTATTCGGCGATGGCCAGGCTTTCCCAGATCCTGGCGCCGTTGTGCTCGAGATAGGGGACGGTGCCGCCGGGGCTGATCGCCTTCAGGCCGGGGGTGACGCCGCCGGCCAGCGGGATGACGGTTTCGGCGACATCGAGGCCGGCCAGCTTGACCGGCAGCCAGCCGCGCAGGGACCAGGAGGAGTATCGCTTGGTGCCGATGGTGAGGGTGCCGTCGCTCACTTCAGGACGTCCTTGTTCACCACGTTCTCGGCCTCGGGCTTGCCGTCGATGGCGCTGAGGAGGTTGCGCACGCAGGCCACGGCCATGCGGTCCAGCGCCTCCTGCGTCACGCCGGCCATGTGCGGGGCGAGGATGACGTTTGGCAGGTCGAAGAGCGGGTTGGGCGGGGCGGGCTCGGTTTCGAAAACATCGAGCCCGGCGCCGGCGAGTTTGCCGGTGGACAGCGCGGCGTGAAGCGCGGGTTCATCGATGATGCCGCCGCGCGCGGTGTTCACCAGGAAGGCGGAGGGTTTCATTTTCGCCAGCCTGGCGGCGTTGATGAGACCGATGGTGTCGGGTTTTTTCGGGCAGTGGATGGAGACGAAATCGGCCCGTGCCAGGGCGGCGTCCAGCTCCGGGGCGGGGGTGCAGAAGCGGGCGCGGATGATGTCCTCGGGCACGAAGGGGTCGTGGATGTGGACGTCCATCTCCAGCGCGCGGCAGCGGGCGGCGAGGCGGGTGCCGATGCGGCCGAAGCCGATGATCAGCAGGTTCTTGGCGTAGAGGTCGAACATGCGGTGCTGGAACTTGTCCGCCCAGCGCCCCTCGCGGACGATGCGGTCCTGGGCGAAGCCGTTGCGGGCCAGGGAGATCATGAAGAACAGCGCCTGTTCGGCGACGCTGACCGAATTGGCGGTGCCGGCGATGAAAAGCGGGATGCCGCGGGCGGACAGCGCGGGGACGTCGACCGCGTCATAACCGACGCCGATGCGGCTGACGACTTCGAGATGCGGGGCGGCGGCGATGGTGGCGGCGGGGAAGGGACGGCCCCAGAGGGCGACGCCGGAGGCCGTGGCGAGGAGTTCGTGGAACGCCTCGGTGCTGAGCGTGGGGGCGAATTCGACGGGTTCGAGGTCGTCGCGGCCCTGGAGCACGGACCAGCCGGCGCGGGCCATCTCGGTGGGCAGCAGGATTTTCTTGCGGTTGACGGCCATGGCGGGCTCCTCGGGCATATTTGAATCGCCAGAAGCATGAAGCAGAGAAGCAAGGCAAGACCGGGCTCTGCCCGGACCCGCCAGGGGCCAAGCCCCTGGACCTTAAATTATTGAAAAATAATGGGATCCAAGGGCCGTCGGCCCTTGGCGGGTCGAGGGCAGAGCCCTCGCCTTCCTTATACGTGGCCTTGGCACATCACCGCGCGCCCTGTCCGGTCCGCGGCGCGCGGCGCAGCAGCAGGAGCATCGCGATGGAGGGGAAGGTGAGGTAGCTGAGCAGGCGGAAGTCGTTGTTGTAGCTGATGATCAGCGCCTCGCGGGCGACGGCGGCGTTCAGGCGGGCGGCACCTTGGGGGGTGGCGGGGTCCAGCAGGGTGGCGGCGCGGGGGTCTTCGTAGAACGGGCGGTGATAGGGGGTGACGGCGGCGGCCAGGCCGGCATGGGAGACCTGGGCGCCCTGGACCAGCATGAAGGAGGTCACCGAAATGCCGGCCGCACCGCCGATGTTGCGGGCCAGGGCCTGCAGGGAGGCGGCGTCGCCGCGGAACTGGGCCGGCAGGGTGGCGAAGGCCAGCACGGTGAGCGGATTGAAGATGCAGCCCATGCAGAAGCCCTGGATGGCCATGCCGGTGATCAGGGTGGGGAGCTGGACGTCCGGGGTCCAGGTGCTCATGTCGCGCAGGGCCCAGCCGAGCAGCAGCAGGCCGAAGCCGATCATGTAGCGCTGGTCGACGCGGGTGCCGAGCCGGCCGGCGATCAGCATGGCGCAGACCGTGCCCATGCCGCGCGGGGCCAGGAGCAGGCCGGTGTCGGCGACCGAGTAGCCCGACAGGCGCTGGAGATAGGGGGCCAAGAGGGCGGAGCTGGAGAGCAGGATCGCCATGGTGAACAGCATCATCACCAGGCCGCCGGTGAAGTTGCGGTCGCGGAAGATCGCCGGCGGGATGAACGGGCGTTCGGCGGTGAACATGTGGACCATGAACAGGTAGAAGCCGAGGCCGGCGAGGACCGCCTTGGCGATGATCTCGCCGGAGGCGAACCAGTCTTCGGTCTGGCCGCGGTCCAGCATCAGCTGGAGCATGCCGATGGCCATGGCCAGGGCGGCGAAGCCGGTCCAGTCGAAGCGCAGATCGGGCTTCATCGGGGTCTTCGGCATGAACAGGGCCAGGCCGGTGACCGCGATGATGCCGAAGGGCAGGTTGACGTAGAACACGAAGCGCCAGGACAGCGTGTCCGTCAGCAGGCCGCCCAGGGTGGGGCCCATGATCGGGCCAACCATCACGCCGATGCCGAAGATGGCCATCGCCTGGGCGCGCTGCTCGAAGGGGAAGATGTCCAGCATGGTGGCCTGGCTGAGGGGCACCAGGGCGGCACCGGTCATGCCCTGGAGCACGCGGAAAAAGACGATCTGCTCCAGGGACTGGGCGGCGCCGCTGAGCATCGAGCAGGTGGTGAAGCAGGTGATGCACACGATGAAGACGTTCTTGCGGCCGAAGCGGTTGGCGAGCCAGCCGGCGGGCGCGGTCATGATGGCGGAGGCGATGATGTAGCTGGTCAGCACCCAGGTGGTCTGGTCGAGCGTGGTGTTCAGGCTGCCCTGCATGTACGGCAGGGCGACGATGGAGATGGTGCTGTCGAGCACGGTCATCATCGTGGCCATCATGGCGCAGCCGGCAATGAGGGCGCGGTGGCGGACCGGGCCAGCGTTCGCAGCGGCGGGCGCGCCAGGCTGGGTGGTGCTCATCGCCTCAGCGCGCGGGGGCGGCGGCGGCGCGGCGCGGCTCGGCGCCAGCGCCGGCGGGCGGGGCGGTGGTGGGCTGGGCGGCGGGGCGGCCGGGGGGCGGGGGGCCGGGGCGGGGGGCGGTGACCTTCTTCATCATCAGCACCAGCGCCATGCAGGGGATGGCAACCAGGCTCATCATCAGGAAGTCGTTGCTGTAGGCGATGATCATCGCCTCGCGCGTGATGATGCGGTCCAGCA
>JBIPLY010000262.1:0-5861 GCA_044369385.1 Acetobacteraceae bacterium
ATTCGGCCCATTTGTCGACCTGGGCGCGCGCGACGGGGTCGGCCGGCCAGAACGGGCCGCCGTCGCCATGGCGGGCGGCCAGGTAGCGCAGGATCGCGCCGGTTTCCCACAGCGGCTCGCCATCGCCGTCGCGCAGCACGGGGATCGCGCCGTTCGGGTTCATGGCGAGGAACGCCGCCGTGTCCAGGCCGCCATGGCGGTGGCCGGCGTCGTGGCGGACATGGGCGAGGCCAAGCTCGCCCACGCACCACATCAGCGCCTGGGTGTTGGACGAGGTCTTGCGGCCCCAGATGGTCAGCATGGCTGCGGTCAGCTCAGGAAATCAGGCTCCTCGCGCGTCAGCTTGCGGATGATCGCCTTCATGAAGGTGCGGCCATAGGCCTTGAACATCGGCGAATCGTCCGGATATGTCGCCACGATCTGCGGCGGGATGTGCTGCAGTTCCGCGCCGCCGGATTCGGCCAGGAGCTGGATCTTGCAGGTGTCCTCCAGGTAGATCAGGCGCAGCAGCGCCTCGCCCAGCGTGCTGCCGATCACCAGCGGGCCGTGGTTCTCCATCATCAGCACGGTGGCCTTTCCGATGACGCCGGCCAGGCGCTCACCCTCGGCCGGCGTGACGGCGGCACCGGTGAAGCCGTTATCGTAGGCGATCGAATTATAGAACGACATGCCGGACAAATAGGTATGGGCGATGCGGCCGTTCTTGCGGGTGCAGATGGCGGTGGCGTGGTGCATGTGCGTGTGCAGCGCGGCGGTGGCCTGCGGCAGGACGCGGTGGATCGGGGCGTGGATGCAGAACGCCGTGAGCTCCACCGTGTGGCCGTTGGTCGAGACGATGGTGCCGTCATGCGTCGCCATGACCAGCGAACCGACCGTGACCTCGGACCAGAAATAGCCTTCGGGGTTGATCAGCATCAGGTCCGGGCGCCCGGGGACGGCGACCGAGAAGTGGTTGCAGACGCCGGACTGGAAGCCGAGGCGCGCGGCCCAGCGGCAGGTGGCGGCCAGTTCGATCTTGGCCTGGCGGATCGCTTCGGTGTCGAGGCTGGTCATCGTGTCCATGTCGGTCGCTCCTGTCGGGTGGGCGAGGCTAATCCGGCCCGGGGCGGCTTGGCCAGCCTGTCACTTGGCGCGCAACGACAGCAGGTAGGCAACCAGGTCGGCGGTGTCGGTGCGCGAGAGGGTCAGGTTGGGCATCCTCCCGTGCGGCTCGGCCAGATAGGTGGTCAGGCCGGCGGCGGACAGGTTGGGCCGCGCGGCGATGGCCGGGAAGCCCGGCACCGAATCGGCCGCCGCACTGGCCGGGCGCGCCTCGACCACATGGCAGCTGGCGCACCAGGTCCGGGCGAGCGCCAGGCCCTGGACCGGGTCGCCCTGGACCGCTCCCCCCTGGGCGGCCGCCGGAGCTGCCATCGCCACCGCCAGCATCGCCCCAAGCATCATGCGCATTGCGGTCGCTCCCGTGCTGTTCGCCACGGCAGCATCCTCCCCTGGCGCCGCGCCGGCAAGCGCCGCCGCTTGCCGGGGACGTGCGGCGCGCTACTGTCAGGGCAACACGACCTCGGGGGAGGATGGCGGGCATGGAATACGACTACATCATCGTCGGCGGCGGCTCGGCCGGATCGGTGCTGGCCAACCGGCTGTCCGCACGCAGCGCCAACCGCGTGCTGCTGTGCGAAGCCGGCATCGACACGCCGCACGGCCGCGTGCCCACGGAGATCTTGGACAGCTATCCGGGCACCGCCTATCTCAATTCAAAGTTCTTGTGGAACGAACTCAAGGTCACCACCGAGGTGATCTCCCACAACAATCCCGAGGCGCCGAAGCCGCGGCTGCGCAAATACGAGCAGGCGCGGGTGCTGGGCGGCGGGTCTTCGATCAACGGGCAGCTGGCCAATCGCGGGGCGCCGACGGACTACGATGAATGGGCGGCGCGGGGGGCGGCCGGTTGGGAGTGGGAGAACGTTCTGCCGTTCTTCAAGAAGATCGAGCGCGACATGGATTTCGACGACGAGTGGCACGGGCGCGAGGGGCGCATCCCGGTGCGGCGCATCTGGCCGGAATTCTGGCCCGAACATGCCAGGGGGCTGGCCGAGGCGCTCAAGGCCTCCGGCATGAAATACCTGCCGGATCAGAACGGGTTCTTCGAGGACGGGTATTTCCCGATCACCATCTCCAACGCCTATGAGCGGCGGGTGTCGGCCGCGATCGGCTATCTGGATCCGGCGACGCGGGCGCGGGAGAACCTGACGGTTTCGACCTCGACCTCGGTGACCGGGCTGATGTTCGAGGGGGCACGCTGCGTCGGCGTCAATGCGCTGGTCGACGGGCGGGCGCAGAGCTTTCGCGGGCGGGAGGTGATCCTGTCGTCCGGCGCGATCCACTCGCCGGCGCATCTGCTGCGGGCGGGGATCGGGCCGGCGGGGCATCTGCGCGACATGGGAATCGACGTGCGCCATGCGCTGCCGGGGGTGGGGCAGCGGCTGATGGACCATCCGTCGATCGCGCTGGCGGCCTTCGTCAAGCCGTTCGCGCGGGTGAACGACACCACGCGGCGGCATATCATGATCGGCTGGCGCTATACCTCCGGCATGGGCGGGGCGCCGGCGGGGGACATGTTCGTCACCGCGGCGACGAAATCGTCGTGGCATGCGGTGGGGGAGCAGATCGCCGCCTGCGTGATGTTCGTCAACAAGACGTTTTCGGAGACCGGCGAGGTGAAGCTGCAATCGGCGGACTGGCGCACCGAGCCGGAGGTGGCGTTCAACCTGTTGTCGGACAAGCGCGACCTGGACCGGCTGGCGGACGGGTTCCGGCGGATGGCGGCGCTGCACATGCTGGAGGCGATGCAGCGTGTGGTCGATGATCCGTTCCCGGCCAGCTACAGCGACAAGGTGCGCCAGGTGGGCGTGATCAACGGCAAGAACAAGTTCCTGACCGACATCATGGCCCGGCTGCTGGACGGGCCGGCGGCGCTGCGCAAGCTGCTGCTGAAGAAGCTGGTGATGGAGGATTTCACCATGGAGCAGGTGCTGGGCGACGAGGAGGCGATGGAGGCGTTCGTGCGCCATGCCGCCGTCGGCGTCTGGCATGCCAGCTGCACCTGTCGCATGGGCGGCGACGACGACCCGATGGCGGTCACCGATCCCGCCGGGCGGGTGCGCGGGGTCGAAGGGCTGCGGGTATGCGATGCCTCGATCTTTCCGGTGGTGCCGAGTGCGAACACCAATTTCCCGACGATCATGACCGCCGAGAAGGTCGCCGCCGCCATCCTGGCCGGGCACTGAGGAGACACGGCATGGCGCGCGACATTCTGGTTGGGATTTCCGGCGGCGGGGTGCTGCACACGGATGCGCATGTGCCCGATGTGGACACGCAGTTCCGCATGGTGCGCGATGCCGGGGTGTTCGACTACTTCGAACGCACGCCGCTGCCGGGACTGCTGGACAGCTACAAGAAGGCGAGTGCGGCGACCGGGGTGCCGTTGATGTCCGGCGGGTTCTTCTATGCGCTGGGGCGCGACGAGCCGTTGCTGGAATGGCATCTGCGCATCGGGGCGGAGTGCGGCATGCGGGTGCAGAACGTGCAGGTGCCGTTCCGCGATGCCACGGGCAACCGTGTGACCGACGAGCAGGTGGCCGCGTTCTATCTGTGGGCGGCGGAGCTGGGCGAGCGGCTGGGGGTGACGCCTTGTTTCGAGGTGCACATCAACATGTGGTCCGAGCAGCTTTCGCGGGTGGCGAAAGTGGCGCGGCTGGTGGAGGCGCGCGGCGCGGTTTTCAACATGACGCTGGACCACAGCCATGTGATCTTCAAGATCGGCAATGCCGGCGAGCTGGGCATCGAGGGGCTGCGCGAGGACCTGGCCGAGGGGCTGGTGCTGGATCCGGCCCTGCCCGGGCATGTCTGCGGCGAATGGATCTCCCGCAACTGGGTGCGCCATGCCCATGCGCGGCCGGCGGTGCCGAACAATCCGCGCAATGTCTGGGCGAGCCATCCCGATGGCAGCCTGGGGCGCGGCGTGCAGTATCCGTTCATCCAGCCGAAGCCCGGGCAGTGGCACGGCGACTGGGACGCGGCGCGGCTGGAGCCGTGGAAGGAGGTGGTGCGGCAGATGTTCGCGCACCATGCGCGCGACCCGAACAGCCGGCTGGAGCAGGTGACCGTCGAGATGATCCCGGGCATCGATTACGGCGCCGGGCACCGGTATTCGATCTTCGAGCACAGCGTGGAAGTGGCCAAGTGGCTGAAGGCGGCCTGGGGCGCGGCCAAGCGCAGTGCTTGACCCGGGTGGGGTAGCGGCGGTCAGATAGGTGCAGGCAGCAGCGCGGAGACTTCCATGGACGATCTCGCCACCTCCAACAATCCGTACCTGGCGATCGGGGTGCGGCCGTTCATCAACTGCTGCTCGGTGCGCACCATGCACGGCGGCAGCCTGATGCTGCCGCAGGTGCGCGCGGCGATGGCCGAGGCGAGCCGGCATTTCGTCAATCTCGATGAGCTGATGGAGAAGGCCGGGCAGCGGATCGCGGAGCTGACCGGGTCCGAGGCGGCGCTGGTGACCTGCGGCAGTGCGGCGGCCGTGGCGCTGGGGACCATGGCCTGCGTGGCGGGCAACGATCCCATCAAGATGCTGCGGCTGCCGGATACCACGGGGATGGTGAACCGGGTGGTGATGGTGAAGAACCAGCGCTTTGCCTACGACCAGGCGATCCGGATGAGCGGCACGGTGATCGTCGAGGTCGAGACGATCGAGGAGCTGGATCGGGCGTTCGAGCAGCCGGTGGCGATGGTCGCAGTGCTGGGCACGCACGAACATGAGAGCGCGGTGCGCATGGAGGACCTGCTGGCGCGGACCAAGCCGCGCGGGGTGCCGATCATGGTGGATGCCGCCAGCGAGCATTTGGTGCGGCCGTCGCCGTGGCTGGTGCGCGGGGCGGACCTTGTCATTTACTCCGGGGGCAAGTTTTTGCGCGGGCCGCAGACCTCCGGGTTGCTGCTGGGGCGGCGGGACCTGGTGGAGGCGGCGTGGCGCAACGCGTCGCCGCACCAGGCGCTGGGGCGGCCGATGAAGGTCAGCAAGGAGGATGTGATCGGGCTGCTGACGGCCGTCGAATACTGGATCGAGCAGCGCGACGTGTCCGAGGAGATGGCCCGCTGGGCGGGGCAGAATGCCGAGATCGCGCGACTGGTGACCGCCGTGCCAGGGGTGCGCACCGAGCCGGTCGCGCCCGAGGGGGTGGTGGTGGTGCCCGCGCTGCGCATCATCTGGGACCGGACCAAGATCGGGCTGGATGGGCCGGGGCTGCGGCTGGCGGTGCTGGAGGGCTCGCCGCGGATCATGCTGGACGACCATTCGGCCAAGGCGGACCGGATCACCATCGACCCGTTCCAGTTGCAGCCCGGCGAGGCGGCCGAGGTGGGGCGGGCGATTGCGCGGGCGCTGGAATCGGCGCGGGTGACGGCGCCGCGGGAGTTGGCAGCACCCGGGGTGGATCTGTCCGGGGAGTGGGAGGTGCGGGTGCGGTTCCTGCATGGCGAGCGGGTGCATCGGGTTTCGCTGACGCAGGCGGGCAACACGCTGTCGGGCGAGCAGCATTCGACCAATTTCGATGGCGGGGTGACCGGGGCGGTGGAGGCCGGGCGGCTGACGATGACGTTCGGCACGCGCTATGAGGGCAGCAACATCCGCTACAATTTCACCGGCGCGGCGGGGGCGGCGGCGATGTCGGGGACGGCGCTGCTGGGGACTTCGACGGATCATCACCAGGGGCCGGTGAATTTGGCGCAGTTCGGGTCGGCGACGTGGAGTGCGACGAAGCTGGGGTAGGCGGAATTTGTTGTTTTATCGGAATTAATTG
>JBIPLY010000027.1:0-17666 GCA_044369385.1 Acetobacteraceae bacterium
CATTCTCCACGCCGATGTCGGAGAGGAAGACGCCCCCGGCCATGCCGGTGCCCAGCGCCTTGGCGCCGGCCTCCTTGGCGGCGAAGCGCTTGGCGTAGGTGCCGGCGCGGGTGCGGGGGGGCTTGGCATCGGCGTAGGCGCGTTCGGTGGCGGTGAAGAGGCGTTCGGTGAAGCGGGGGCCGTGGCGTTCGAGCATGTGCGCGATGCGGCGGATGTCGCAGAGGTCGGAGCCGAGGCCGAGGATCATGGGGGGGATGTGCGGGGCTGACCCCTCACCCCGACCTTGGTGCGCTGCGCGGCCAAAGCCCCCCCCTCCGGCTCCCCCCGTAAAGCACGGGGGGAGGGTAGCGGCTTATGGATGAAGTTTTTTTGCTTCTTTTTGTTCACAAAAAGAAGGCGCTTGCGTGCTGTCATCCTTTGGCACGCTCCACCGAATGCACGCATTTGGCGGCGCGGAGGCTGGCGATGACGGTGACGAGCTGGTGGAGGTCGCGGACCTCGACGTCGACCAGCATTTCCATGAAGTCGGCCTGGCGGTTGACGATGCGCAGGTTGGTGACGTCGCCGTCCTGCTTGGCGATGGCGTTGGTGATGCTGGCCATGGCGGCGGGGTCGTTGTCGGCGATCACGCTGACGCGGCCGGTGTGGCTGGTGCTCTTGCGGCCGTTGCCCGGGGCGCCATGGCTGGGGGCGAAGGCGGAGGGGTCCCAGTCGACGTCGATGAAGCGTTCGGGGGTGGCGGCGAAGCTTTCCAGGGTGGCGCATTCGCGGGTGTGGATGGTCACGCCCTTGCCCGTTGTGACGATGCCGACGATGCCGTCGCCGGGGAGCGGGTGGCAGCAGCCGGCGTAATGGACGGCCATGCCGGGGACGAGGCCGGAGATCGGCATGGACTGGCCGGCCGCGCCGCCGCGGACGGGGGCGCGGGCGGCCATGGGGGGCATCATCTTGGGGGCGCGGGCGGCGGTGCGCATTTCCGGGTAAGTGGCGGCGACGACGTCGCGCGGGCCGAGATTGCCGTTGCCCACCGTGACGTAAAGGTCTTCGAGGCTGGCCATTTTCAAGGGTTTGAGGGCGGATTCGAGGGCGCGTTCGGAGCCGTCCAGGCCGTCCTGGCGGAAGGCTTTGGCGAGCGCGCTGCGGCCGGCGTCGCGGTATTGGTCGCGCTGCTGCTGCTGGACGTGGCGGCGGATGCGCGCGCGCGCCTTGCCGGTGACGACGAAGCGCTCCCACTGCGGGGACGGGGTGCCGCCGCGGGCGGTCATGATCTCGACCTGGTCGCCGTTCTGCAGCACGTGGCGCAGCGGGAGCAGGCGGCCGTTGACCTTGGCGCCGACGCAGGTGTCGCCGACCTGGGAGTGCACGGCATAGGCGAAGTCGACCGGGGTGGCGCCGCGCGGGAGCTGGATCAGCTGGCCCTTTGGCGAGAAGCAGAACACCTGGTCCTGGTAGAGTTCGAGCTTGGTGTATTCCAGCAGGTCGTCGGTGCCGACATTGTCGAGGATTTCCAGCAGGTCATCGACCCAGCGCATGCGCGGGGCGTCTTGTCCGGCGGCGTGGGGGCCGGCCGGTTGCGGGGCGGAGTCCGGGCCCTTGTACAGCCAGTGGGCGGCGACGCCGTTTTCGGCCACGGCGTGCATCTGCGGGGTGCGGAACTGCACCTCGATCTTCTGGTTGCGCGGCTCGCGCAGGGTGACGCCGGTGTGCAGCGACTGGTAGCCGTTCGATTTCGGGGTGCTGATGTAGTCCTTGAAGCGGCCGGCGATCACCGGATAGGCGGCGTGCACGGCGCCCAGGGCGGCGTAACAGTTCTCCCGCGTGGGGACGACGACGCGGAAGGCCATGATGTCGGACAGTTGTTCGAACTGGATGTTGCGGCGCTGCATCTTCTCCCAGATCGAATAGGGCGACTTCTCGCGGCCGATGACCTCGACGACCGCGACGCCGGCATCGCGGCAGACGCGGATCAGGTCTGCGCGGACTTCCTCGATGACATCCGCACCCTGGCCGCGCAGGAAGTTCAGCCGGGCCTGGATCAGCTCGTAGGCGTCGTGGTCGAGCTCGGCGAAGGCCAGGGTTTGCAGCTCGGACTTGACCGCGTCCATGCCGATGCGTTCGGCCAGCGGGGCGTAGATCTCCATCGTCTCGCGGGCGATGCGCGCGCGGCGCTCGGGCTTTGGGATCCCCGCCAGGGTGCGCATGTTGTGCAGCCGGTCGGCGAGCTTGACCAGCAGGACGCGGATGTCGCGCGAGAGGGCCAGGACGAGCTTGCGGAAGTTCTCGGCCTGCTTGGTGCGGTCCGATTGCAGTTCCAGGCGGGTGAGCTTGGTGACGCCATCGACCAGGCCGGCGATCTGGGGGCCGAATTTCTTGGCGAGATGCTCGCGGGTGACGGTGGTGTCTTCGATGACATCGTGCAGCAGGGCGGTGGCGATGCTGCCGACATCGAGGCGGTAGCTGGCGAGGATTTCGGCCACCGCCAGGGGGTGGGTGACGTATGGCTCGCCGTTGTCGCGGCGCTGCAGCTTGTGCGCGTCCGCGGCCAGGTCGAAGGCGGCCTGGATGGTGGCGGTGTCGGCATCCGGATCATAGGCGCGGATGCGGGCGATCAGGCCGGCGGGGCTGGGGGCTGGATCGGGAGCGGCGGGATCGCCGACGCGTGCCGGCGCCGCCGCCGCACCATCCTGTGGCCGGGGGGGAGAGGTCGCGGTCCTGCCGGCGCCGCTCACCCGCGGGGGCTACCGGCGGCGGCCGCCGAGTTCGGCTTCGATCGCCGCTTCGAGGTCGTCGGGCAGGTCGTCGGTTTCCGAGGGCAGCGGCATGACCTCTTCCTCGGCGGAGATGTCCTGCAGGCCGAAGATGTTCTGGTCGGTGGGGATGAGGTCGAGCACTTCCTCGTCCGCGGGCTCCGGCTCCGGCGCGCGGGACAGGGACTTCAGCAGGTCGGCTTCCAGCTTTTCCAGCGGGATTGTGGCCCCGGCGATCTCGCGCAGGGCGACAACGGGGTTCTTGTCGTTGTCGCGGTCGACGGTGGTCTCCTCGCCGCGGCTGATGTTGCGGGCGCGCTGGGCGGCCAGCAGGACGAGCTCGAATCGGTTGGGGATGCGCTCGACGCAGTCTTCAACGGTCACGCGGGCCATGCGTTGGGTCTCCGGGCGGGCAGGTGGGCGAACGGGTCTTTTAGGCCGATGGGGGGCGCGGCGCAAGCGGTTTGCTGCGGTGCGGGGAATTGGCGGAGGGGATGGGATTCGAACCCACGGTAGGCTTTAACACCTACAACGATTTAGCAAACCGTCGCCTTCAGCCGCTCGGCCACCCCTCCGCCTGGAAGGCAAGTCACACGACGTTTGCCGGGGTGTTCTAGGGGAGGGCGGGCGGAGCGTCAAATGGCTCCGCCGCCGGGGGGCGGGTTTTGTTCAGCTCAGCGCGACTTCGAAGCCGCGCTTCGTGGCCGGGCGGGCCATCATGGTGTCGTACCAGCGGCGGACGTTCGGGAAATCGGCGAGGTCGACCAGGTGGCGTTCGTGGCGCCAGGCCCAGCCGAGGATGGCGAAATCGGCGATCGAGAGCTCGCCGGCGAAGAACTCGACCTCGGCCAGGCGGCGGTCCGCCACGCCGTAGAGGCGGCGGGTTTCGCGGCTGTAGCGCTCCAGGCCGTAGCGGCGGTCCGCTTCGTTCTCGACGCCGAGGAAGTGGTGGACCTGGCCGGGCATCGGGCCGAAGCCGCCCATCTGCCACATCAGCCATTCCAGCACCGGCACCTGCGCGCGCAGGTCGGACGGCCAGAACTTGCCGGTCTTGGCGCCCAGGTAGATCAGGATGGCGCCGCTTTCGAACACGGTGATCGGCTTGCCGCCGGGGCCGTCGGGGTCGACGATGGCGGGGATGCGGTTGTTGGGGGAGAACTTCAGGAATTCCGGGTTGAACTGTTCGTTCTTGGAGATGTTCACCGGCTTGACGGTGTAGGGCAGGGCCATTTCCTCCAGGGCGGCGCTGATCTTGCGGCCGTTGGGGGTGTTCCAGGTCCAGAATTCGATGCTCATCGTGGTGCTCCCGCGGCCGCGCCAGGGATGGTGCGGCGTTTGCGGCAGTATTGGGCAGCGGCGGCGGGCGGGCAATCCGGGCGCAAGATTGACGGGGGGCGCCGGCTTGGCCACGCTGGCCGCCGGTGGAAAAGGCGAGGCCCCAGATGCGGATTTCCCGAGGCGACAACACGCCGGACAACGCGGCGCTGATCGGCTTCACCAACCTGAAGCGGGCGCGCACCACGCGGCCGATGGTGATCGAGCGCGGGCGCGGGATCTTCCTGATCGACGAGAACGGGCGGGAATACATCGAGGGCACGGCGAGTTTCTATTGCGCGGCGCTGGGCTTCTCCGACGCGGAGCTGATCGAGGCGGCGGTGCGGCAGATGCGGGCGCTGCCGGCCTTTGCCTCGGGCATCTATCGCACCGTGCCGGCGGCCCTGGCGCTGGGCGAGAAGCTGGCGGCGATGGCGCCGATGAAGGATGCGCGGGTGGCGTTTGCCTCGACCGGGTCGGAGGCGAATGATTTTCTCATCAAGTTCATGCGGTTCCGCAACGCGCATCGCGGGGAGCCCCAGCGCACCAAGGTGATCGCGCGCACCGGCAGCTATCATGGCGGGACGATGGCCACGGCCGCACTTGGCGGGTTCCCGGGCACGGCGGAGGCGTTCAATCTGCCGATGGGCGATGTGCTGACGGTCGGGCAGCCGGATTTCGTCAATCGGGCGCTGCCGGGGGAGAGCGAGGCGGAGTTCACCGGGCGGATGCTGCTGGAGCTGGAGCAGGTGATCGAGGCGGCGGGGCCGGAGACGGTGGGGGCCATGATCCTGGATCCCGTGTCGTATTCGGCCGGCTGCGTGCTGCCGCCCTCGGGGTATCTGGCGGGGGTGCAGGCGATCCTGGCGCGCTACGGGGTGCTGTTTTTCGATGACGAGGTGATCACCGGGTTCTGCCGCACCGGGAACCTGTTTGCGGCTGAAACTTTCGGGTTCGTGCCGGATTGCATGAGCCTGGCCAAGGCGTTGTCGGCGGCGTACATGCCGATCTCGGCGGTGGTGATGAGCGGGGCGTTCTATGACGAGCTGGAGCGCGGGTCGGAGGTGATCGGCAACATGCCGCATGCCGCGACCTATGCCGGGCATCCGGTGGCGGCGGCGGTGGCGCTGCGGATGCTGGAGATCATCGAGGAGCGCGACCTGGTGGGGCATGTGCAGCGCGTGGCGCCGGGGTTGCAGCGGCAGATCCATGGGTTCGGCGGGCATGAGCTGGTGTTCAACACGCGGGCGCTGGGGCTGGGGGGTGCTGTGCAGCTTCGGCCGATCAAGGGGCAGCCGGGGGTGCGCGGGCAGGCGATGCAGGCGGCGATGATGGCGCAGGGGCTGCTGCTGCGGGTGGTGGGCGACACGGTGAACTTCTCGCCGCCGCTGATCATCACGGCGTCCGAGATCGACGAGATGATGCGGCGCTTCGGGGCGGCGCTGGAGAGCCTGCCGAGGGACGCCGCATGATCCCGCTGATTGGGTATACCGACCGGTTCTCGGTGCGGGCGGGGGGGACGATCGCGCTGAAGGCGTCGACGAGCCATGCGGAGTACCAGGCCGAGCTGGTGCGCATCCGCAGCGCCGATCCGAATCCGGCCGGGCCGGGGATGCGGTTCGAGGCGGTGGCCGCGGGGTTTGCCGGCGCCTATCGGGGGCGGGTTCAGGCGGCCTTGCGCGGCTCGCATGCCGAAATTGACACGGCCGGGCTGCCGCTGGGGCGGCACTGGACGCTGTCGGTGCGGGTGCAGCCGTGGCTGCTCGATGGGCGGCCGCAGGCGGTGCTGGGCTGGGAGGGGGTCTCGCTGCATATCGCGCGCGACGGGGTGACGTTGCGCGTCGGCGGGCAGGTGATGCGGCAGGATTGCGCGTTTCTGGAGCGGCGCTGGTATCAGATCCGGCTGGGGTTCGGGCCGGCTTCGATCAGCGTCGCCGTTGACAAGCTGCACGAGGATTGGGGGCGGGATGGCATCGCCGGGCCGGTGCTTTACGCCAGCGGCGATTTCGCCGGCGGGTTGGCGCCGGGGCGGCTGTTCCTGGCCGCGGCGCCGGGGCCGGATGGGGCGCCGCGGGACCATTTCAATGGGCGGCTGGAGCATCCGGTGATCCTGGATGGCGATCGGGCCGGGGGGGCGGGGATCGTCGAGCCGGCGCAGCTGCCGCGCAGCGCGCTGCATGGCTGGTGGGATTTTTCGCTGGCGCAGGACACGGCGGAGATCGTCGACCGGGGGCCGCATCGGCGCCATGGGCGGTTGGTGAACATGCCGACGCGGGCCAGCCGCGGGGCGTTCTGGAGCGGGCGGGAGCTGAACTGGCGCCATGCGCCCGATGAATACGGCGCGATCCACTTCCATGAGGACGATCTGTACGACTGCGGCTGGGAGACGGATTTCAGCTTCGATACCCCGGCCGATCTGCCGAGCGGGGTCTATGGCATTCGGCTGCGGGCGGGGGCGGATGAGGACATCGTGCCGTTCTTCGTGCTGCCGCCGGCCGGCACCGCGACGGCCAAGGTGGCGTTGCTGTTCTCCACCTATACCTATCAGGTCTATGCCAATTACGACCGCGGCAACTATGACGACGCCTATCGGGCGCGGCGGGCCGACTGGCCGGGGGCGTATCCGCATCATCCCGGGGACCACAAGCAGTTCGGGCTTTCGACCTATAACTGGCACGCCGACGGGTCGGGCGTGGCGCATTCGTCGCATCTGCGGCCGATCCTGACCTTCCGGCCGGGCTACCTGGCCTATCCCGATCAGCGCGGCTCCGGGCTGCGGCATTTTCCGGCCGACATGCACCTGGCGGCCTGGCTTGATGCGCAGGGGATCGCCTGGGACGCCATCACCGATCATGATGTGGAGGCGGAGGGGAGCGATCTGCTGGCGCGCTACAAGGTGGTGCTGACGCCGTCGCATCCCGAGTATCAGAGCCTGGGGACGCTGGATGCGCTGTGCGACTACACCGGCAATGGCGGGCGGCTGATGTATCTCGGGGGCAACGGGTTCTACTGGCGCGTGGCCACCAGCGCGCAGGTGCCGGGCACGCTGGAACTGCGGCGGACCGAGAGCGGGACGCGGGCCTGGGCGGCGGAGACCGGGGAGTATTACCACCAGTTCGATGGCGGCTATGGCGGGCTGTGGCGGCGGCAGGACCGGGCGCCGCAGAAGCTGGCGGGCGTCGGGTTTTCGGCGCAGGGGCGGTTCGAGGGGTCGTTCTACCGCCGGCTGCCGGAGAGCTATGCGCCGGAAGTGGCGTGGATCTTCGACGGCGTGGCGGGCGAGATCATCGGGGATTTCGGGTTTTCCGGCGGGGGGGCGGCGGGGTTCGAGCTGGATCGCGCCGATCCGTTGCTGGGCTCGCCGCCGAACACCGTGGTGCTGTGCCGCTCCGAGGGGCACCAGGGGCATTTCGGGGTGACGCCGGAGGATGTGCTGCAGCCGCGCGAGAACAAGATGACCAACGAAGCGGACCCGCTGATCCGCAGCGACATGGTGTATTTCGAGACCGCGCGCGGGGGGGCGGTGTTCTCGGTGGGGTCGATCACCTTCTGCGGCAGCCTGCCGTGGAACGGGTTCGACAACCAGGTCTCGACGCTGATCCGCAACGTGGTGACGCGGTTCATGCGGGACTGAGATGGGAGATGCCGCCGCCTATGGCGGGTTGTTCCTGGCGGCGCTGCTGGCGGCCACCATCCTGCCGATGCAGTCCGAGGCGGTGCTGGTTGGGCTGGTGATCGGCGGCTTGCAGCCGGTGGCGGGGCTGCTGCTGGTGGCCAGCGGGGGGAATGTGCTGGGCAGCGTGGTGAATTGGGGGCTGGGGCTTGGGGTGGCGCGGTTTGCCGGGCGGCGCTGGTTTCCGGCCTCGCCGGCGGCGCTGGCGCGGGCGGGGGAGCGGTATCGGCGGTTCGGATACTGGTCGCTGCTGCTGTCCTGGGTGCCGGTGATCGGCGATCCGCTGACGGTGATGGCGGGCGTGCTGCGCGAGCCGTTCTGGCGCTTTCTGCTGCTGGTGACGGTGGCGAAGCTGGGGCGCTACCTGGTGCTGGTGTGGGTGACGCTACAGGTTGCGTAGGCGCGGGACGGCGGCGAGCAGGCGGCGCGTGACCTCGGTCTGCGGGTGGGCGAAGACTTCGGCGACGGGGCCGCGTTCGGCGATGCGGCCGGACTCCATGATGGCGACCTGGCTGGCCACGGCGCGGACCACGGCGAGGTCGTGGGAGATCAGCAGATAGGCGACGCCGGTGCGGTCCTGGAGATCCTGCAGCAGGTTGAGCACGGCGTTGCGGACGGAGACGTCCAGCGCGGAGACGGGTTCGTCCAGGACGATGAGGCGCGGGTTGGTGGCCAGCGCGCGGGCGATGGCGACGCGCTGGCGCTGGCCGCCGGAGAGTTCGTGCGGGCGGCGGTCGATGAGATCGGGGGCCAGGCGGACCAGGTCGAGCAGGGCGCGGGCCCGGTCGCGCCATTCGCCGCGCGGGGCCAGGTTGTGCAGGCGCAGCGGGTCGGACAGCAGGCGGGCGACGGTGGCGCGCGGGTTGAAGGCGGTGGAAGGGTCCTGGAACACCATCTGGAATTGCGGGCGCAGGGCGCGCAGCGCGGGTTCGGCGAGCGCCAGCAGGTCGGTGCCGGCGAGCGTGATGCGGCCGGCATCGGGGGGCGTGAGGCGCAGGACGCAGCGCGCCAGGGTGGATTTGCCCGAACCGGAGCCGCCGGCCAGCGCCACGGTGGTGCCGGCGGGCACGGACAGGTCGACGCCGTCCAGGGCGATGGTGGTCTGGCCGGCGCGGTGGAAGGTCTTGCGCAGGCCGGTGATGCTGAGCAGCGGGTCAGGCATCTCGGGTCACGATGGTGAAGTCTGGGCCGATTTCGGGCAGGCGGGCGGTGCGGGGGGTGTCGAGATCGAGGCGGGCGGCGAGCAGGGCGCGCGTGTAGGCGTGGGCGGGGGCGTGCAGGACGCTTGCGACCGGGCCGGATTCGAGCAGGTGGCCGGCATGGAGCACGGCGATGTCGTCGGCCAGCATTGCGGCCAGCGCGATGTCGTGGGTGACGAGGACAAGGGTCAGGCCGCGTTCGCGCACCAGCCCGTCGAGCAGCTCGACCATGGCGTGCTGGACGACGGTGTCCAGCGCGCTGGTGGGTTCGTCGGCGACCAGCAGCACCGGGTCGGCGGCCAGCGCGGCGGCGAGTGCGATGCGTTGGCGCTGGCCGCCGCTGAATTCGTGCGGGTGGCGCGACAGGGCCTGGGCCGGGTTCGCGATGCCCATGCGGTCGAGCAGGCGCGCGGCCTGGGCGCGGGCGGTGGACCAGGGGATGCCGCGATGGATGGCGGCGACCTCGGCGATCTGCTCGCCGATGGTCAGCACCGGGTTGAGGCTGCCGACGGGGTCCTGGAACACCACGCCGATGTCGCGGCCGAGCGCCAGGGGGCGGGCGAAGGCGATGCGTCCGGTGATGCGGGCGGCTTGCGGGAGCAGGCCGCAGAGGGCCATGGCCAGGGTGGACTTGCCCGAGCCGCTTTCGCCGATCACGGCCAGGCGCTGGCCGGCGGCAAGCGTGAGGGCAATCCCGGACAGCGCCGGGGGGCCGCCATAGGTCACGGACAGCGATTCGATGGACAGCAGGGTCATGGCGTGCGCCGCGCCCGCAGCGCGCGGGCGATGCCGCGGCCGGTGAGGTGGACGGCGAGCACCGTGGCGACCAGGCCGATGCCGGGGATGATCGACAGGAACGGGGCGCGGCGCAGCACGGTGCGGCCCTCGGCGATCATGCTGCCCCAGGTGACGCGGTTCGGGTCGCCGAAGCCGAGGAAGGAGAGCGCGGCCTCGATCAGCACCGCGGCGGCGACGACGACGGCGGCCAGCGACAGCACCGGGGGGAGCGCGTTCGGCAGCACCTCGCGGAAGGCGATCTCCAGCGGGCGCATGCCGATGACGCGGGCGGCGGCGACGAAATCGCGCTCGCGCAGGGACAGGATCTCGGCGCGGGTGATGCGGGCGGGCTGCATCCAGGCGCCGATGGCGATGCCCAGCACGATGGTGGGCACGCGCGGGCCGGTGACGGAAATGAGCGCGAGGGTGAGCAGGAAGGCGGGCACGGTCTGGAAGGCCTCGGCGATGCGCATCAACACCTCGTCGACCCAGCCGCCGAGGAAGCCGGCCAGGGTGCCGACGGTGATGCCGATGCCGAGTGCCGCCGCCGCCGCGCCGACCGCGACCAGCAGGGTGGTGCGCGCGCCGTGGATCAGGGCGGCGAGCACGCTTCGGCCCAAGCGGTCGGTGCCGAGGGGGTGGGCGGGGTCGGTGAAGGGGCGGATCAGCGGGTCGCCACGGATCGCCAGCGGGTCGCCGGGGGCGAGCCAGGGGGCGGCCAGCGCCACGGCGAGCAGGAGGGTCAGCAGCGCCAGGCCGGCGCGGCCCTCGCCGGTGGCAAGCAGGCGGCGCATCATCCGCCGGTGCCCGAGCCGACGCGGGGGTCGAGCAGCGCATAGGCGAGGTCGACCAGCAGGTTGACCAGGATGACCACGACGGCCGACAGCAGCATGACGCCGAGCAGCAAGGGTGTGTCCCGTCGCGCCACCGCCTCGGCGGCCAGGCGGCCGAGGCCGGGGATGGCGAAGACGCTCTCGATCACCACGCTGCCGCCGAGCATGGCGGCCGATTGCAGGCCGAGCATGGTGACCACCGGCAGCAGCGCGTTGCGCGCGACATGGCGCAGCACCAGGCGGGCGCCGGACATTCCCCGTGCCCTTGCCGCGCGCACGAAGTCCTGGGTCCAGAGTTCGGCCATGCCATCGCGCATCAGCCGCAGATACAAGGCGGTATAGACCAGGCCGAGGGCGAGCACCGGCAGCACCAGGTGACGGGCGATGTCCAGCGCGCGGTCGGCGCCGGTCAGGCCGGAGGCGACGCTCTCGATGCCGCCGCTGGGCAGCCAGCGCAGTTCGACGGCGAAGGCCACGATCAGCACCAGGCCGAGCCAGAAGCCGGGCATCGCATAGATCGCGATCGCGGCCAGCGAGATTGCCCGGTCGCGCGGGCTGCCGGGCCGGGCGCCGCAGAGGATGCCGAGCGTGGCGCCGAGCGACAGCGCCATCATCGTGGCCATGCTCATCAGCAGCAGCGTGTTCGGCAGGCGTTCGAGCACGACGGACAGCACCGGGCGCTCGAAGGCAGTGGACCAGCCGAGATCGAGGCGCAGCAGGGCGCTCGCATAGGCGGCAAACCGGGACAGCGGGCCCTGGTCCAGGCCCCATGCGGCGCGCAGTTCGGCCCGCTGCGCCGCATCGCCGCCGCCGATGCCGGCGAGATAGGCGTCGACCGCATCGCCCGGGGCGGATTCCAGCAGCACGAAGGCGCCGGTCACCACGAGGAGAAAAACCGGCACCACGCCCAGCAGGCGGCGGCGCAGCAGGGTCAGCGCGCGCATGGGGCGCCGCGTCTACCCGGCGAGCCCGGTGTCGGCCCAGTGCGACACCGCCCAGCGCGGGTTGTTGGAGACGCCGATCACGCTGTCGCGCGCCACGGTGATGAAGCTGAACTCGGCGACGTTGACCAGGGCGACGTCGTCGGTGACCTGCTTCTGGAAGCGGTGGTAGAGGGCGACGCGCTCGGCGTCGTCGATGGTCGCCGCGGCCTGGCGGATCAGGGCGTCGACCTCCGGGCGGGCGTAGCCGTACTGGTTGGCGAAGGGCACGCCGGCGGGCAGGCCGGATTGGAACAGGATGGTGGTCGAGATCGCCGGATCGCCGCGATAGACCGGGGTGGCGACGGTGAGGTCGAATTCGTGGTCGGTGTAGACCGCCTTGATATGGGCCGGGGTGTCGTTCGACACGATGGTGGCGTCGATGCCGATGACGGCCAGGGCCTGGCGCAGGTAGTCGCCGAACTGCTTGGTTTCGTTGAAGAAGGGGGCGGGGAGCAGGCGCAGCTTGAAGCGGATGCCGGCGGCGTCGCGGGGGTGGCCGGCCTCGTCCAGCAGGGCGTTGGCGCGGGCGGGGTTGAAGCCGTGGCCGGCCATCTCCGGGGCGTGGAAGACGCGGTCGGCGCGCGGGATCGGGCCCTGGCTGACCTGCGCGTAGCCGCGGAAGATGGTGCGCACGACGAAGTCGCGGTCGATGGCGTGGGCGATGGCGCGGCGGACGCGGATGTCGGACAGCTCCTTGCGGCGGTGGTTGATCTCGACGCAGAGCTGGTAGGTCAGGCCCTCGTAGCCGTTGGCGTAGACCTTCAGGCCGGGCACCTTGGCGATGCGGTCCAGATCGGCCAGCGGCACGGCGGAGAAGGCGGCGAGCTGGATTTCCTCGGCCTCCAGCGCGTTGGCGGCGGCGGCACGGTCGGGCAGGACGCGGTAGACGATCTCGTCCAGCCGCGGGCGCCCGGCCTCCCAATAGGTCGGGTTGCGCACCAGGCGGGTGTATTCGCCGGGGCGGCGCTCGGCGAAGCGGAACGGGCCGGTGCCGACCAGGGCGCGGTTGGCCGGGTTGCGCATGATGTCGGTGTTTTCATAGAGGTGCTTCGGCACCACCGAGGTCAGCGCCGGCAGGGCGTTGCGGATGAGCTGCGCCGGGGTGGGCACGGCGAAGCGCAGGATGGCGGTGTGGGCGTCCGGCGTTTCCACCGCTTCCAGCTCGCGGAACAGGGCGCGGCCGAGATTGCCGTGCTTCTTCCACACCTCCAGCGCCGAGAAGGCGACATCGGCCGAGGTGAAGGGCTTGCCGTCGTGCCAGGCGACGCCCTGGCGCAGGGTGAAGGCCATCGACCGGCCATCGGCGGAACCCTGCCAGCCGGTGGCCAGGCGCGGGACGAGGCCGTCCTTCCCGTCATAGGAGGCTTCGGCCAGCGGCTCGATCACCTTGCTGGCGACGAAGAACACGCCGTTGCTGGCGATGATGGCCGGGTTGAGGTTGGGCGGTTCCGAATCGGCGGCGACGGTCAGGCGGCCGCGCTTCTGGGCCTGGGCGCCGCGCGGCAGGAAGGGCAGGGCGGCGGCGCCGGCCAGGGCGCGGCGGCGGGATACGACAGGGGCTGACATCGGGGACCTCACGCAACACGGACACGGCGGGATGCATCATGCATCCGAGTTCGCCGCTTGTCTCCCGGCCTGGCCGCTTAGAGCATGATCCGCGCTGATAGAAGCGCGGCCCATGCTCTAGCCCTTTGTTTGATCGCGTGATTCACGTCTCCGACGATTCCGCCTCCGACGATCACGCTCAGGGCAGGGGCAGCCGGCTGGCCACGTAATCGTCCGAGGCGGTGCGCTGGTTGGCCTCGACCAGCTCGCGCTTGACCCATTCGGCGCTCACCGGGTCGTACCAGCGGCGCCAGACGCCGCGGAAGCCGCGCTCGGCGCTGACGGAGGTGCGCAGGAAGACATGGGTTGCCACTTGCCGGCCGGCGATGGTCAGGGTTTGCGGGTCGATGCGCTGCCAGGTGTCCTCGGTCGGCGCGGTCTGGCCGCTGCGCGAGGTGGTCTGGAAGCGGAAGGTGACCTGGGTGGCGCCGGCGAACAGGGCATCCATGCCGCGGCGGATATCGGCGCCGCGCAGCTCCGAGGTGTCGGGGCCGAAGATGCCGTAGAGCGAGGCGCCTTGTGCGGTGCCGCGCTGCCAGCGGCACAGCGCCGGGTCGGACGGATCGGCGCCGAGATTGGTCAGGGCGTGGGCCGCGCCGGCCATGGTGACCTCGGTCACCGTTCCCGCCAGCGGGCATTGGAACGCGATCGGCGGTGCCTGTGCCCGCAGGGGCAGCGGCGCGGTGGCCAGGGCCAGGGCCAGCAACGCGGCGGCCAGTCGGGTGTGCGCGGCGGCGGTCATGCTCGGTGTCCTCCCGGGTGGCGCGGCTACCCCGAAGCCGCCCGCTCGAAGGCCAGCAGCCCGGCTTCGACGGTTTCGCGCGCGAGATCCTTGGTGATGAAGACGATGCGGCTGGTGCGCGGGTCGCCGGGCGGCCAGGCCGGCAGCAGCACGGGTTCGTGGAACATGTGCTGCACGCCGTGGATCGCCACCGGCCGGTCCTGGCCGACCAGGTTGAGGATGCCCTTCACCCGCAGCAGGTTTTCGCCGCGGGTGCCGATCAGCATCTCCAGGCACATGCCGATGCCCGACCAGTGCAGCGGCTGGTCGAAGGTGAGGCAGAAGGAGTGGATGCCGGCGGTGTGCACGCCCTTTTTGCCCCAGGCGGCGTCGTTCAGCCAGGTGGCGACCTCGGCGATTTTCCCCGCCGCGTCGAACAGGCCGCAATCCAGGATGGCGGCCGGGTCGATGGCGCCGCGGTCGGCGAGGAGGATCGGCGCGCCGGGGTTCAGGCCGGCGAGGCGGGCGCGCAGGGCTTCGGTGTCCGGCGCGAGGTCGGATTTGGACAGCACGATGCGGTCGGCCATCGCGGCCTGGCGGATCGCCTCCGGGTGGGCATCCAGCGTGGCCAGGCCGTGCACCGCATCGACCACGGCGACGATGCCGTCGAGCCGGTAATGGCGGGCGAGGGAGATGTCGGCCAGCAGCGCCTGGACCACCGGGGCGGGGTCGGCCAGGCCGGTGGTTTCGACCACCACGCGGCGGACCTCGCCGGATTTCACCCGGGGGACGAGGTCGGACAGGGCGCGGGCCATGTCGCCGCCGATCGAGCAGCACAGGCAGCCGGAGGGGAGCAGCATGGTGGTGTCATCCACCTGCTCGACCAGCAGATGATCGATGCCGATCTCGCCGAACTCGTTGACCAGCACGGCGGCGCCGGCCAGCGCCGGCTGGCGCAGCAGGCGGTTGAGCAGGGTGGTCTTGCCGGCGCCGAGGAAGCCGGTCAGGACCGTCAGCGGAACCGGGCTAATGGGCGTGGCCATAGAGCTTGCCCGGGTCGACGAGGGGATCGGCGATCTCGACCAGCGCGCCATCGCGCGCGGCGCGGAAGAAGCAGTCGCGGCGCCCGGTGTGGCAGGCGACGCCGTCCTGGTGGACGAGGAGGAGAATGGTGTCGCCGTCGCAGTCCAGGCGCAGTTCCACCAGGCGCTGCTGCTGGCCGGAGGTCTCGCCTTTCCGCCACAGCTTGCCGCGGCTGCGGCTGAAATAGCAGACGCGGCCAGAGGTGAGCGTCTCGGCGATCGACTCGGCGTTCATCCAGGCCATCATCAGCACCTCGCCGGTGTCGTGCTGCTGGGCGATGGCCGCGACCAGGCCGCGGTCGTCGAAACGGATGGCGGAGAGGATGTTCGTGCTGTCCATGAGTGCTATGTTGCACGGATGCCGCCGGAATTCACCCCCGCCACGCAAGCCAAGCTGGACCATGCCGCGGCCCTGTGCGCGCGGCGCGGCAGCAAGCTGACGGAATTGCGGCGCATCGTGCTGGGGCTGATCCTGGATGCCGCCGCGCCGGCGGGGGCCTATCACCTGCTGGAGCAATTGCGCCTGCATCGCGGGGCGAGCGCGCCGCCGACGGTTTACCGGGCGTTGGAGTTCCTGTTGCAGCAGGGGTTCGTGCACCGGATCGAGCGGCTGTCCGCGTTCGTCGGCTGCATCGATGCCGGGTCGCATGCCGATGGCGCGCATGACCACCACCATGCCGCGCAGTTCCTGATCTGCCGCAGCTGCGGCCAGGCGACCGAGATCGAGGATGCCGCCCTGGCGCATGCGCTGCTGCACGCCGCCGAGGCGGTGGGGTTCAAGGTAAGCGGGGCGACGATCGAGGCGGAGGGCATTTGTGCCAAGTGTCGCGTGGCGGCCTGAAGCGATGTCCGACCGGGTGGAGTCATCTGGTCGGAAGATTTGCGTTCTTGAACAAGGCGCGAGAGCGGCGGCCGTACGCCTGTCGACCCGGCTTCCGCGCTAGACGAAGCGGGCGAGCGCCGTGCGGATGCGGTCCAGCACCGGGGTTGACGGGTCGGGCAGGGCGAATGCGCTGCCGGTGATGGTTTCGAAGACCTCGATGTAGATCGCTGCGGCCTGCAGCACGATTTCGGCGGGGATGTCGGGGATCGGGTCCTTGTACGGGTCGCAGCGGGCCACGACCCAGGAGCGGACGAAATCCTTGTCGAAGCTCTGCGGCGCCGTGCCGGCGGCGAAGCGCTCCGGGTAGGAGGCGGCGAACCAGTAGCGGCTGGAATCCGGGGTGTGGATTTCGTCGGCCAGGATGATTGCGCCGTCAGGGGCGAGGCCGAATTCGTATTTGGTGTCGACCAGGATCAGGCCGCGGCGGGCCGCGATCTCTCGGCCGCGGGCGAACAGGGCGAGCGCCTTGGCGCTGACCTCCGCCCATTGCGCCGGGGTGAGCAGGCCGGCATCGAGGATCTGGGCCGGCGTCAGCTCCTCGTCGTGGCCGGCGTCGAACGCCTTGGAGGTTGGGGTGATGATGGTGTCCGGCAGCTTCTGGTTGGCACGCATGGCGTCCGGGAAGCTGTGGCCGTACATCTGGCGGCGGCCGGCCTTGTACATCGACAGGATCGAGGTGGAGGTGGTGCCGGCGAGGTAGTCGCGCACCACGATTTCGACCGGCAGGATCTTGAGCCCGCGGCAGACCAGGACGTTGGGGTCCGGGTATTCGAGGACGTGGTTGGGGCAGAGATCGGCGGTCTGGTCGAACCAGAAGCGGGCGAGCTGGGTCAGGACCTGGCCCTTCAGCGGCACGGCGGTCAGGATGCGGTCGAAGGCCGAGAGGCGGTCCGTGGCGATGATGATGCGCCGGCCGTCCGCCAGGTCGTAATTCTCGCGCACCTTGCCGCGATAGTGGTTCGGCAGGCCGGGGATGGCCGCGTCGGTCAGGGCATAGTGGGCATAGGGGGCAAGATCGCGCATGGCCCGGTTTAGGGCGATTCCGGCCCGATGTCTCTATCGCGAAGCGGCTGGGTGCTGCGCGCTTCGGCCCGGCCTATTTTGGCCAGGAGGTGGGCACCACGCCGGCGGTGAGCCAGTTGGTGGCGTAATCGGTGAGGTATCTGGTGGCGCCGCTGCCGAGGTACCAGATCAGGAAGGCGCGGAACTGGGTATTGCCCTGCATCCTGAAGTGGCCGTTATTGCCGTCGAACAGGCTCCACCACTGCGACGCGGCGTTGTTGATGGCGATGGCGTGCGAGCCCAGCTTGCCCTTCATGCCGATGATATAGGTACCGTCGCCGCCTTCGATGCCGCCGTTGCCCTGCAGGATGCTGTAGAGGCCGGTGCAGGAGATGCTGCCGTCGGAGTCCTGGGCCCGGCCAGTGAGGCGCTTCAGCCCGGCCTTGGCGAGGCCCTTGTCGAGCGGCTGGAAGGCATTGGTGGCTTTTGCCAGTTCGGCGTCGAAGGCTTTTTGCGCGTCGACGGCGCGCCAGTCGGTGCCGATATATTCGCGGGAGGCGGGGTCGTAGGGGTAGTTGCTGGCGGACCAGAGCAGCTTGACCCAGATGCTGGCCAGGCCGAAGCAGTAGCCGCCCCGGCAGCCGTTATGCTGCTGGTAGCCGGCGGTGTTCATCTGATTCATCGCGAAGGTCAGGATGCCGGCGGAGCGCGCGGCCTTGTTGATGTCATTCCAGATGGCCACGGCGCGTTCTCCCCGGATTTGTGGGGGAGGTTACCGATTGTTTCGGCGCGGTGGGAAAAACATTGCGTGAGGCGCGGGCAAGCCCGGTGGGATCAGGGTGGGATC